>JAJRTN010000071.1 GCA_024278275.1 Candidatus Hydrogenedentota bacterium | reverse complement strand
CATTCATGGGTATTCTCCTTTCGCATTAAGTAGAGCATATGTTATATACGCTATACTTAAAAGTCAAGAAGAAAGCCCGGCAAAGCCGGGCAGATGAAAGGGGTGGCAGTCTCTTGCGGCAGAGGGTTAGCCTAAACTACACTTTGCAAACACCCTCTTAGTCTCAAGAAGGTCTTATAAAAAGCGAAACTTTTCATGCTGCGCCATCCATTTGTTGTTGCGTTGAGGCCGTTCATCTCTTGGCAACGAAGTTCCGCACGAATGGTCACGAAAACAGGTGCATGCTCCCGCCCCGTGGAGCCCCGCCTTCGCGGGAATGACGGTAACGTCGATAATCGGTGAAAAAAAGACGCCGCCAACAATTGCCATTTGCTTAGCGTACTTTTATAATGATACGCACCTTGCTTAAACAGCCCATGGGAGGCGCCTGCACATGAAGGCCAAAGATCACAGTGTTGACGCGGGAGAGGAACTGGTAAAACAGGACCTGATCACGCAGGAAGATCTCAAAAAAGCCCGGGAGCGTGAGTCAAAATCCGGAACCCCGTGGTACCGGCAACTCATCCAAACCGGGAAAATCTCATTCGCCATGGTGGAAGATGGCCTGAGACACGAGTTTCATCCCCGATCCAAACGTAAAGAACACCACTCCCTCGGAGAGAACCTGGTCGAAATGGGGGTTATCTCCGAGGCACAGCTCAAGGAAGCCCTGAAAGAACAGAAGCGAACGGGACGCCTGCTGGGCAACATCCTCGAAAGCCACGGCCATGCCAGCCGCGAAGCCATCGCCCGGGGACTCAGCATGCAGTACGAGATGGACTTCTCCGCCATCGACGAAACGCCCAGTTCCCCCCAGGCCCTGGAGGCCGTTCCGGAAAGCATCGCCCTGAAAAACGGAATGATCCCCGTTGAAATTGAAGGGGACCGGTTGACCGTGTTGGTCACCGGGCCACAGGTCAAAGGCCGGCTTACCTCGGTGGGCGTTATCCTGGGGCTTCGCGTGCATGCCATGCTCACCGCCTGCGAAGATATTCGCGAGGAAATCCGTCAACGTTATCGCCGCCTGGGCACAAGCGATGTAAAACCATCCAAACCCAAACCCGCGCCTAAACCCGTGACGCTTGACGCAGTAAAAAAAGCCGGAAAAACAACCGCCCCAAAACGGCAGGATAGGGAGATTCAGAACGTGGCCATCTATGACGATACCGACGCCGAAGCTGTCCGGTTTGAGGAGATTGCACAGCAGGCCCATGGCGCTTCCGTGATGAAAATGGTTTCCACCATCATCGAGGGCGCCGTTAATTCGGGCGCCACGGACATTCATCTCGACCCGCAGGAACCGGAAATGCGCGTTCGATATCGTATTGACGGCATCCTTCACGATGTGATGAGTATCCCGGAAAATATGGAAACGGCGGTGGTGTCGCGCGTGAAGATTCTCTCCGATCTCGATATCACGGAAACCCGCCATCCCCAGGACGGGCATATCAGCACGGAAATCGGTGACGCCGAGTATGATATCCGGGTGGCCACCTTGCCCACCTTTCTCGGGGAACGGGTGGTCCTGCGGCTGCTGGATCAGAGCTCCGTTCTTTCGGGGATCAAAGACCTGGGCCTGGAAAAAACCGATGTTACGCGCTTAATAAGGCTGCTTGATACGCCCTACGGCATGATCCTGGTCACCGGTCCCACGGGCAGCGGCAAAACAACCACCCTCTATGCCTGTCTGAACCAAAAAAATGTCATGACCGATTCCATTGTCACCCTGGAGGATCCGGTGGAATACCAACTTTCCGGCATCAACCAGGTTCAAATCGACCCGGATATCGATCTTACCTTCGCCAATACCCTCCGTGCTTCCCTGCGCCAGGACATCGACGTTCTCCTGGTTGGCGAGATTCGCGATGCTGAAACCGCCCGAATCGCCACCCGCGCCGCCATGACCGGTCACCTGGTGTTCAGCACGCTTCATACCAACGACGCGCCTGAAGCCATCAGCACGCTACGCAACATGGATGTGCCCAGCTACCTGCTTTCCAGCGCCCTCACCGCCATCGTGGCACAGCGCCTGGTGCGGACCATCTGCCCCAACTGCCGCGAGTCCTATACACCCAACGCCGCGCTCCTCAAATCCATCGGCATGCCGACAACGGTCAAGAAACTCTACCGGGGGGCGGGTTGCGAAGAATGTTATCACACCGGAAACAAAGGCAGAACCGGCATCTTCGAGATTATCGAGGTGACGGCGCCCATACGAAAACTCATCGCCGATAACACGCCACCCGACAAGATCGCCCAAACGGCAAAACTCAAGACCATGGCCATGCGATGCCGCGAAAAGGTCAAACAGGGCATTGTTAACGCCGAAGAGTTCCTGCGCGTCATTCGCACCTGAAATCGGCGCGATTTTCCCCATAACATCGTTGTCCACAGTTGCGTTTGCCCCGGCGCTTTGATAGCATGACGGCGAATCGAGGGTTTGTGGGTGTATGCGTCCCTGTTCAGGGTTGTGGATAAGTTGTGTAGAAGTCCTCGTTTACCCGATGGCGCTCATCCTCGCACAATATGCCGGATAAAGCCCAAGTAATTGATGGATAATGATTTACAGAGGCCGACAAGCCTGTGCCCGTCATTTATCGCAAGTTGTTAAGTCCTTGGACAGTAGCATGTTACGGTAAACATCATTATCCTTGATTTCGGTGTGACAGCCCGCTTCGAAAATGTTCCACGAGCGGGGGAAAGGGCTCGGAAATTTCATCGCAAATGCTTACGTATCAACGAATCAAGCCTTGTGGATAAGTTCAGATTAAAGCGTGGAACAAGCATCCCTTATTTCCTGTGTACCACAATCGGCTGTTCTCTGGACAAAAGACAACCGTTTTCCACGAAACGACATTCATTTCCATGCGCGTCACCCGCACAGGGAGTCAGATGTGAAAACCCGGGGAAAAAACAGATCCTTCATAAACACTTTATCAAGACCCTAAGTCGGGTGCTGAAAAGTACTTATCACCTGTTTCCCCAATTATCAGGCACCTATTACTACGATGACTTGGTTTAGATATAAAAAAACTTCTCAAAACAGGCATGACTTTTTCACACCCCTAACGGAGAGGATAGAATGAGAATCACCATCCCACGCAACGACCTGCTGGACACGGTAAACAAGGTCAAAACCGTGGTTTCCGCAAAATCGGCACTTCCCATTCTTTCGCACATCCTGATCGAAACGAAAGACAGCGCCATTCGCCTGGCTGCCACCGACCTGAAGGTAAGTATCGAATGTACTGTCGACAGTACCGTGGAGGAACCTGGGGCGCTCACCGTGTCCTGTCAGCATCTTTCCTCCATGCTGTCCGAATTGCCCAACCAGGATATAACGCTGCACCTGAAAGATAACAACATTATCGAGCTGACCTGTGGCAAGATCGAGACCCGTCTTTACAGCATGGCGCCGGATGAGTTTCCTCCCGTCCGGAGTTTCGAGGGTATGACGCCCTTGACCTTCAAGCAAAACACCTTGAAAAAACTCTTTGAAAAGACATCGTTTGCCATTTGCACGGACCAGGCCCGTTACAATCTCACCGGTCTGCTTCTTGAAATAGCCGATGGACGTCTCACGGTGGTGGCCACCGATGGACGCCGCATGAGCCTGGCGCTCGAAACGGAGGGGATCCCCCCGGAAGCATCCAATAAGGTCATCATTCCCTCGAAAATGATTCAGGAGCTGGAACACTTGTTGGGCGACGACGAGGAAGTCCACGTGATCCTCGACGAGAGCCAGGCTGCTTTCGAGTTTGACCATGTAAGACTTGTTTCGGCCCTTATCGAGGGCAATTTTCCGAATTACAACATGGTGATTCCCAAAAAGCACGACAAGGAGGCCTTGCTGGACTGTGTCAGCTTCACGGAGGCCATACGGCGTACCCGCACCATGACCAATGAAAAGTTCAATTCCGTTCGTATCGGACTCAAGGAAGGGTTGCTTACCCTCAAGGTGGTGACACCGGAGGTGGGTGAGTACGAAGAAGAATTGCCGGCGGATTATACGGGTGAACCCGTGGATATCGCGTTCAACCCTGGATTTGTGTATGACGTTTTACGCCATATTGAAACGGAAAAAGTTTGTCTTGTATTGAAAGACGCCATGAGTCCGGGTGTTATCAAGCCTTTCACGGAAGCTCCCGAAGATACGTTCGTGAATGTTGTCATGCCGATCAGGGTCTGATCATATTCCTGTCATTAATGATGTATCGGGATCGTTGGCAGCGATAAAACGGAACCGGGGGCAGTAAGAACATCCAGGTGCCGTTCCCGGTGCGGCGGTGATGGCTCGGAAGTTGCACAGAACAGGGCTTATATCAGCGTACGCTGTTCAGTTTGCCCCTCCGGTATGGGGACATCATGGGTTCTGTGTCGTACGCCCATCACGCGATGAGGGGCGTGGCGGGGGGGGTGCGTCATTGGCGGATAAAAGCATGGGGGGGATCTCTGAACATCCGCGGTTGAATGTATCAAATCCGTGACAGGGGCAACTCCCTGACCTTTCTCCGCGGATTTCCGCTCTGGAACTACGCTATTTTGTACTTTATGTCAATAATCATATCCATTAACCACAATATGTATTGTCTCCGTCTTGCAACTATGCTACAATCGGTGGGCGGAGGTGATAAAGGTGCGATTCGGACGGAGAACCCGGAATTGGGCCGCCGCGGGCCGTCGTCTGCTGGGCGAACGACCCGGGGCTGCCGTCGCCTGTGAGACGCCCGGTCCGGGCGCGGTTGTTACCGAGGAGCGCGATGCCTTGCTTGAGGCCGCGCGGGAGGAGGAACCCATGACCCCCCCGGAAGAGGAACAGGTTACCATCGACCCTACCCAACGCCTGCTGACGGCTTTAGGCCGATTTCAGCGGCAGGTGGCACGTGCGGAAGGCGGCGCGCCCCAGGAAGAATGGTGCGACGAGTGTATGAACCAACTGATCACGGGGATCGAGATTGCCCTGGATGAGAACTGGGGTGATGTCCGGGAAGCGTTGACGGATACGGCGCGAATTCTCCAGACTTATGAGAACAGCGGCCGTGCCGCGGCGTGTGTCCCTTTCCTGCAGGACAGCTATGAGATCCTGTGTCTCATGGTGGGTGACCTGATTGTGGACAATGTCCGCTCGGGTGTAATGCAGAAGTGGCGTGGCCGTTACGAAAGCGCGCTGGTTGAACTCGAGGGCTTGGGCCTGGAACTGGTATGCGACAGTAGTGCTGCGCCGAACGAGACGCCGATCGAGATTGCTCCGGACGCGACGGCGGAGGAGGAGGATGCCGGGAAGGCGCTTGGGGATGAAGGTGAATCCCTTGAGGAAAGCTCGCCTTTCGAGATGCCCCAATCCGATGGGGAGGACGACGGATTCGTATATTCGGAGGAACCCCCGGTGGAAGTCACGCCGGATCACGTGTTCGCCATCGAGGAAGGGGACGAGGACGATTCGGGCCAGGTATCCGACGACGGCGATGGAGAGCGTTTCGACGATCTCCTGGATTCTTCGGCCGACTTGGGCGAGACGGTCGAAGCGCTTGACGCCGGTGAGGAACATGACGAAAGCGCCGGGACCGAAGAGAAAGACGAGGAGCCATCGCCTTTCGACGCACCCATGGATGAGGCGGAGGAAGGGAACGGCGAGGAAGAACTCGGTATGGGGATTATTCCGTCGCTTACCGAGGAGTTGGCCGGGGCTGAAATGGAGGATGCGTCCGATGAGGCGCCTTTGGTGGCGCCTTTGGCCGATGCCCCCCTCACTGCCGACGAACCGCTGGTCACCGAAACAGTTCCCGAAGAAATGGCGGAAGAATCGGCTTCCGGGGAAATGACGCCCGCGCTGGAACCCGAACCCGCGCTGGAACCCGAACCCGCGCTGGAACCCGAGCCTGTGCCGGAAGAGGGTACGCCGGAGGCGCTGTTACACCACGCCAAGTCCGCTTTTGTCCGGGGCGACGTGGCGGATGCCAAGGTGATGGCCCTTGAATTGGCGGCGCAAATGGCGGACCTCTAGGTGGACCGCGCCCGTGAGCAATTGCGTGCCGCGGAGGAGCGTTTGGCCGAAGCGGATGAGGCCATCGCGCACGCCGAGAACGCGGTGGCCGGAACCCATGAACGCCTGGAGTCGGCGGAAGAGCAGGTGGGACAACGGCAAGACGAGTTCCTGGCCAAGCGCGAAGAGATTGATGGCCTGCGTGGGCGGCTTGAGGAAGTTCAGGGTGTCATCGCGGATCTTGAGGAACAGATTCGCGCGCTGTGCGAACGCCGTGACGCGCAACAGGAGCAGGCCGCGGCCATTGAGACGGAGATGGACGAAGCGGCGGCGACCGAGAGCCGTCTGCAAACGGATATCGAGGCGTTGGCCCAGCAGGAGGAAGCGTGCCGAGCCGCCGTGGCCGAGGAGGAGCAGCGTTTGGCGACGCTTCGCAAGGCCCGCGAGCGGCACCAGGTGGAAATTGCCGACGCTGAGCGTGAACTGGCCGCGCGTCGTGAATCGGTGGAGGGTATCCGGCGAACCATCAGTGCTGTGACGGACATGGACGCCACCGCTACGCCGGAGCATGAAGAAGCGGGGGTCACGGACGATGCGGCCCCCGTGGGCGAGGGAGCCGAGGAGCCGTCCGCCGAAGAGCGCCCCGCGTAAACGAAGAAAGAGGGACGTAATCCAGACCTTTCTCGGGCAGGCCCGCCGGCACCGGGTGCCCGGTTTATCCCACCACGGAAAGCGAACACACGATCTTGGGCAGAAAAGGCGAAATTGTCAGCGCGGTGGACTTCGGTTCACAGGAAGTTCGGGTGCTCATCGCACGGCGGCGGAACGACGGCGCCATCCAGGTATTGGGGCACGGCGCGGCACCGAGCCGGGGCTGCATCGCCCAGGGGGTAATCCAGGATCTCGGCGCGGCCCGGATGGCCCTGAAACGGGCCCTTTCCGCCGCGGAAAAGGAAGCGGGTACGCGGCCGGGCGCCGTTTTTTGCGGCATCAACGGCAAAAGCGTGGACACCTATATCCGTGAAGGTACGGTCAAGCTGGAAAAGGGACTGGCGGAACGCATCCACATGGAAGAGGCGCTGGATCTTGCCAGCCGCGGCATCCTCTCCCCCGGGAAACGGGTCGTCTCGTCCATCACCTCGCAGGAATGGTATGTCGATGATCTTCGCGTAAGCGATCCCATCGGCATTCGTGGCAGCATCCTGAAAACCCGCGTGCATTTCGCGCTCCTGCCCAACGTGATCGAAGACAACCTCGTATCGTGTGTCGAGTCACAGGGGAAGGATCTCGAGGATGTGGTCTACACGCCCCTGGCCGCCGGTTTGGGCTGCCTCACACCGGAAGACCTCGATTTGGGCGTTGCCGTGCTCGACATGGGCCGCACCACCACGGGCATGGCCATCTACCGCGACCGCCGTATCGTGGCCACCCACTCTTTCGAGTGGGGCGGTTTCCACCTTACGCGCGACGTGGCGGCGGGTTTGCAGGTTTCCTTTGAGGAGGCCAACGAGCTGGTGCTTGAATATGGTATTTCCGAGGAGATGATCCATGAACACCTGGGTGGCGAGGAGGAGAAGGAAACGCCTCCCCGCTCTCCCGAGGAAAGCGGCCGCTCCGCCCATATCAAATTGAACTCCGCCGTGCGCGGGGCACCGTCCATTGTGGAACGGGGCGAACTCGATATGATCGTCTATGGCCGCATGGAAGAACTAATGACGAAGGTACGCCAGCACCTCCATTCGCGGGGCCTGATGAAGAACCTTGTACGCGGACTGGTGCTCACCGGCGGCGCCGCGGCGATTCGCAACCAGACGCTGTTGACATCGGCACTCTTTCAGAGCAACGCCCGCGTGGGGCTGCCCGACGGTATTGAAGTGTTGCCCCAACCCGTGAATGCGCCCGCCTGGGTCTCCGCCGTGGGGGTTGTTCGCCATGGGCTGGAATACCGGGCCGCCGCCAGGGCCGGCCGGATAGAACCTCGCCGCGGATTGATTGGCACGGTCGTCAAAGGGATCGGCGGCTTCTTCGGCAAGTATTTTTTCTGAGGAGGGCCGCGTACTTGTCCCTACCCGCCACGCGCCTTGTCCGTGTTCCTTTGTTGCCCCTCAGCCCCTGCTCCCGAGCGAATAGGTCACCCGCACCGTGACCGTGCAGGAAACCTGCCGCAGGTTGGGCTCCACCGCCTCTGAACGGAGCGGTTTGTTCCACCGCACTTCGTCCACCACCACGGTATCGACGGCGTAGATGGTGCTTTTCAACGCTTGGGCCACGCCCGACGCGGGAAGATAGGCGTTCTCCGTGGCCTGAATGGTGGCGGCTTTGATCATCGCTGATTCATCGCCGGCCTCCAACAGGGGGCCCTGCGCTTCGCATTCGAGGGCCTTCGCCATGTTGGCGACCAGGGCGCAGAGCCTAGCGAACTGGCCGGGTCCCGAACGGGGGCTCGCGTAAGGCGTCATGCTGAACTGGAGATGAAGCGACGCGATCACCATGTTGTCCGTGAGATGAATAACGGCCGGGGCAATGGCTTCCACCAGCAGCGGCGACAGCTCGTTCTCGGTCAAGGCGGCCCGCACTTCTTTTTCGAGGGCCTGGGCGCGCGCCATGCTCCCCTCCATGCTTGCTTCCCGGGCCGTGCGGTGGAGCCAGAAGCTGACGGTCGCAGGGGGCGCGTAAACCGTGGCCTTGCCCGTGGATTCCACGACGGGTACGCGGAGTTCTTCCTGCGCACCAAGGCCGAAGGGGGGCAACACCATCAGCACGGCGGCCATCACGATGAAACGGTGCATGGCATTTCTCCGGGTCAATCCTCCGCGGGCACGGGGAAGAGGGAACGCAACGCTTCGGGGCCTGGCCGATGCCCGTACTCGCACAATTCGAAGCTCTCGGTATAGCGGATACGTGCCGCGCGCCGTGCGCCATAGTGGGATTCCAGGATTTTCCTGGCCTGGCCGCCCGCGGCGCGGAACCAGGGCTCCCACATGGTCACCATGAAATCCCAACGGGCCGCGGGATCCTCGGGCACCTGCGCCAGCTTCCCTTCCAGCCAGGGCAGCCATTCGTACACTTGGGATTCCATGGCGTCGAGCATGGCCCATTTCACGTCCATCACGTCGTCCACCGCCACCACGATATCGGGCTGAAAGGGGACGGGCCTGGTGAATCCGTCCATCATGTACATGAACGCCGGGTTGTGCCGCAACGCCGGCACCTCGGGACAGAAGCCCGGCACGGTGACCATGAAGGCCGCGTCCTGCACCGCCATCGCCGTGTAACGGTGATCGGGATGGTAGTCATAGGGCCGGTGGGAAAGCACCAGGTCCGCTTCCGCTTCGCGGATAATCCCGGCCACTTCCCGGCGCAGTTCGAGGGTGTTCAGCAACGCCCCGTCGTGGTGATCGAGTATGCGGCAATCGTAGCCCCCCAGGGCCGCGGCCCGTTTCGTTTCTTCCGCGCGCCGCGCGGCGAGGGCCTCGCCGGTGATCTCGTGGTGGCCGATATCGCCGTTGGTCAGGGACACGGCCAGGACGCGATGCCCCCGGCGCGCCCACTTCACCATCGTGCCGCCCGCGTAAAACTCGGCATCATCGGGGTGCGCCCCGAAGCAGACGATATTCATGGCGTGCCCTGCTCCCCGGCAAAGTTGATACGAAGGGGATTGCTCGATATGACCGACTTATCGGCCGGGTCCACCACCGTGGCGGCCATGGGGTCCAACGTGTTTTCGTCCGTGCCCTCCGGCATGAGCAGCACTTCCATCTCGGCGTAGATCAACATGGTCTCCGGCACCGTGTTCAGCCCGGCGAGTACGTCGCAACGAAACTGGAGTTTGGGATCAATCAGCCACTCTTCGGGACGATAGCGCATGCTGTTGGCGCCCAGCACCGTGTGAAACGCGCCGATTTCCTCCCGGTCGCCCTCGGCGAATTCCCGGTATATGGTGGCCCGCGCCGCGACGGGGCGTTTCTTGAATTGCTTCTTGCAGCGAATGGTGAACGTGGCCTCCAGGGTGTCGGGGTAGGGCGGCTTGAGATCCACCGTACACATGGCGAGAATCTCGTTGCTGCGCGTGCCGAGTTCATCCACCACCACCCGCGCGCCGCGCAACTCCTTCGGAATGGTCGCGTTGACGGAGGTTTTTCCCTCCACGTCGCCGATGGTCATCACGGCCTTCACGGGCGTGCCTTTTTCCATCACCGTGGTCATGTTCGCCTTTTCCTCCACCGTGACAAACTTGTCCGCGCTGCACGCCATGACCCAAACGCCCAGTGCCAGGGCGACAATCCATTTACCCATGATGACCCTACTCCTGTCCCGTCCAAAGAAGGACGCTTCGCACTCCAGCGGCGCATCTTTACACACCCCCGGATCAAACCATAATCGCCCGCGACGCCGCAAGGCGAAGGCCCCGGTTCGGACGGCGAGGTTACGGCGTGCCGCGCCGATCTGTTAGGATCACGCCAACCAGCCGTTTTATTCCTGGCGAAAAGCGAACATGCCCACCATCATTGCGGACACATTACCGGGAACTTTTCCCCCATGAGCGAGCGCGGTCGCATGCGTTTCGCCGCGGTGTGCTCCGTGGTGATTCATCTGCTGGTGCTCTTCCCCTGGGCGACCGGGAGCCGGAACGAGCTCCCGGGAGCTGACGCGATCCCGGACCCGGTGGTGCTGAACCTTGTCCCTCCCCGGCCCAGGGCCAACCGCCAGCTGGTGGACGTGATCCGGCCGAGTAAAGTGGCGCCAACGGACACCAATCTCATTTCGGACGCCGATTCCCTGGCCGCGGACGCGGAGTTGCGCCGGGGCTAGGACCCCGGACCGCGTTTCGAGGAAGAAGCCACGCTGGATTCCATTGCCCTGGCCCAACCTTCGGCCACGCCCGTGCCCGTGCCCGTTTCAAGCAAACCGGCGCCCCCAAAAACGCGCCGAGACGAGGTCCGGGACGAAGGTCCTCCTCCGCCCAGGAAGGCCACGGTGTTAAGGGCGCCTCCGTCGAAGGCCGGGCCGGAACCGTCCCCCGTGGAAACGCCCGTCGCACCCGTGCGGACCGCGCAGACGCCCGCGCCGCCGGCCCCCGTGGCCAACACGCCCGCCGTCTCGCGCGGCCGTCTGCATGACGCGGTGAAAAGCGTGGGCTTCACGAACTACGCGGCGATCCAGGACGCGCTGGCGCCCTACATGAAAACCGTGCGCGGCAAGGTGGAACGGGAGTGGAACCGGGCGTTGATTACACGGTATTCAGGTACGGCCAGGACGGTGGCGGAGGTGGATTGCACCATCGCGCCCGACGGTCGTCTGCTGAGCGCGAAAGTGGTCGGTCTTCCCCGGGACCGCGTGTACGCGGCCTTGTGCCGGGAAGCCATTGAACGGGCGGCGCCCTTCGATCCCTTTCCTTTTATTGTCCCCAATATGTACCGCAACAAGAACCTTGAGATACGCTGGACCTTCAGCTTTCTCTAGCCTTCGGAAAGGAATGTCATGTTTGAGACCCTCGCCATGCTGAAACAGGGGGGCTGGCCCATGATACCCCTCGCCATCTGCTCACTGGTCGCGGTCGCGCTTATTATCGAGCGGGCCATCGCACTGCGCCGGCGCAACGTGATGGACCCCCGTGTCATCAGCCTGGTGGATGGGTATGACGAAAACACCTCCCCCGACAATGCCGTGCTGGCCTGCTGCCGGGCGCGAGGGGCCTTTGCCCGCATTGTGCGGGAGATCATCGAGACACGCCACCTGGATCACGCGCAGGCCATCGAGACCATGCACGCCGTGGGCCGGACCCAGGTGGGACGGCTGGAACGGGGCCTGACCATCCTGGAGATTATCGCGGGCATCAGTCCGCTCATCGGGCTCTTGGGAACGGTGCTGGGAATGGTGACCGTGTTCAACGCCATCACCGCCCGGGGCCTCGGCGATCCGCAGGTGCTTTCCGACGGCATTTCCAAGGCGCTCATCACCACGGTGGCGGGTTTGTGCGTGGCCATTCCGGCCCTTGCCTTGCACGGGATCTTCATGAAGCGCGTGGAGGATCTGGCGGTGGAGATGCAGGACCGCGCCACGAGTTTCATCGTGAAACTGCAAGCGATGCGGTAAAGGTTAGTCTCTCGTTGCATGGATTTGTGCCGGTAGGCGGGGGCAACGGTCGGCTGATACCCTTATGCAACATTGGGGGCTATCCGGTCGGCTGCACCGCGTGGATGACCACGCCCGCGCCCTCCACGGAATAGCCGTATTCATCGGTGAGCCACTGCCCCACGAGCAGGTCGAGCGCCTCGCGGGCGCTCACCCCGTGAAGAACGAAAGGGTTGACGGGCAGTTGGGCCGCATCGCCCCGGGCCTCGACGGGAAAGCCCAACTGGGAAGACAGCGCGTTCAGCACGCCGCCCAGGCTCACCGCGCCCTCGTAAACGGGCATGGCCGCCCCACGGGGCACCCGGCGCGGCATTGCCAGGTGTGTCTCGCGGACGAACGCCTCGGCAAGCGGGGTCCCCGGCGCCGGTTCCGGGCCGATGAGATAGGTGTCGGGCCGTGTCCGGCCGCGCATGGCGAAAAAGACGTAGGAAGTTCCACGGTGGACGGTAATTCCCCCGGGTTGGATACGGGCGGACTGAAGCAGGGCTTCCAGGCAGACACGCAAGGAGACGTCCGTCAGTACCATTTCGCCGCAACGCGCATCGGCCACGGCATTGTCCGCCACGAGGGACACGCCCAGGCTGTTCGAGATCATGGCGAGAGCGTTAAAGAGCCGCGTGCCGTCGCCCAGGGCCAACGAGAGCCGCATTTCGTCGTAACGTGGCGGGAGTTGACCGGCCAGGCTCAAGTCAAGCAGCGGTGCGTACCGCTCATCGGGATAAAGGAAGTAGTAGGGGCCGGCACGGTGAAGCATCACGCCCGTTCCCCGGGCCAGGGCCTCCGCGTAGCGGCGGTAGGGCGTTTTGTGCAGCGAAAGGGGCGGCACGATTTTCTGGCCGATACCGCGCATGGCCACCAGGTTGCCGCCGAAAGATTTTCCCACGCTTCGGATGGTCTCGAAGAGGCTGCGTTCGCCTTGGGCAAGGGTCACCGTGGTTTTGCGCGGCGCCGTGGCACGGCGCGGGGTGCCGGCCTTCTTCGGTTTCGACGTGCGTTGTGGAGTTTTTTCGGCCCTCTCCGCCTTTGACGTGTGTCGCGGAGGCGCTCCGGCCCCGGCGGCCGTCTCCGTGCCGGGTATCACCACCCCCGCGAAACCCTGCGGAACGTCGTTCTTCGGCACGGTTGCACACGACGCCAGGAGCCCCGCCGCAACGAGCAGAAACAAGACGGCCGGTCCGTGCCGGCCGGCAAAACGCGCATGGGCCGGCAAACCGCCCTCGGAATCACCTGGAGACTTGAGAGTCATTTTCTTCTTTATCCCTCGCCGTCCGACGGGGTTCCGGCCGCTGACGGGGAACAATGCCCAGGCGTTTGCCGGTCCGGTGAACCGCCTCGCACATTTCCAGCCGGGCGCGGGGCGGCAGGTTGTTGCCTTCCTGCAAGATGAACCGGCCCCCCTCCAGAATGCCGGAACGCAGAATGCGCTCGACTTCACCTTCCATCAGTGCGGCATCGTCCTGCAGAAAAAACGGCACGGAGGGGCCGCCGGAAACCTGAACGTCCGGCCCCAGGTCGCGCCGGAACGCGCCGAAATCCACGGGGAACCCCGTGTCGAAACTCATGATGCCCAGTTCATCGTGTAAAAGTTTGAAGTGGCGCTGCGCGTTGCCGCAAAGGTGAATGGCGCGGTTTTTTTTCGTGCCGAAGGTATCGTAGAGACGGCGATGGAAGGGCAGGATATGCTCGATGTATTGCTCCACCGAAAGCGCCTCTATGCTGTCGTCGGCGCTGCCGAAACCATCGGTCTTGACGGGCAGCCCCAGTTTTTCCTTCCAGGCCGTCATCCGTTCCGTGACCGAAACCAGGATGTATTCGAGCAATTCCTGGATATAGTCCGGGTCGGACAAAAGGTCGAGGAACAGTTCGGTGGCCCCCCGCAGGTTTGCCGCGATGGTGAAGACGCCATCACAGCCAACGAACGGAACGATGCTCGATTTACCCACGGGCACGCCCAGAAAGTCCCAGCCCTGCCCACGCTTCTTATCCTGAAAGTCAAGAATGGCGAGGGCGCGCTCCGCCCATTCCCCCGCGAAGGGCTCCGGGACGCCACGGTCGAAGAGCATCCGCTTGTTGTCGTCGTTCAGAATGGGCGTGGTATCAGGCACCTGTCCATCGCGGTAATGTACGGGACAACCGAACCACGCGGCATCGTAGGAGTTTTCAAAGTCGATGCCCATCATCCACTCGTCGGGAAGGCCCTTTTCCTGGTCTCCCGGCAAAATGAAACGGGTGAAGTACTGCCATTCCAGGACCGCCTGCGACATGACCGCCGGATCCGTCATGTATTCCTCATAGGCCAATCCCCGAAGATTGTACTTCGGATCCAGCATGAGGATGCGCGGGTTGCAATTGAAACGAACGGGTATCCGCTCGTTGCTTCGCGCCTCATAAGCCTTCCAGAGCGCGGCGCTTTCCGCGTTGTGATCGGAGAAATCCTTATCGAGGTGGTCGGGCAGGCTGAAAAGCCGGGCTTCTTCAAGCTGTGGCATGGGCGGACTCCTTCCGGGCATTGCGCATGGTCCGTAGATATACCACAATACCCCGTGCCCCGGCCAATGGGCATGCGCCGAAATAAGGAATAGACGGAGTGGACGTTATGGACGAGGATTCTTGTCCAAAAGCCCTACTGGTCTATCGAGGCCTTCAACACGTTCTCCTTGTAGCCTGCCACGATGTCGAAGGCTTCCATGGTCTTCTCCAGGGGGAAGGAGTGGGTGAGCATGGGGCGTACGTCGATGCGGCCGCTGGTGATCATTTCCAGCGCCGCGGGGTAGGTGTCCTTGAGGCGGCGCACCCATTGCAGGGTAAGCTCCTTTCGCCGGGCCTGGCTCGCGGGGAAGTGGTCCACCTCCTGGCCGGAGATGCCCACGATGGTCACCCGCCCCGCGCAACGTGCCACGGTGACGGCGGCGGAAAGGGCGTCGGGACCGTTGGAGCAGTCGAAGGCGACATCGACGCCGCGGCCGCCGGTCTCTTCCATGATCCGCGCCACCACGTCGTCGGTCTTTCCGTTCCAGGCCTTGTCAACCCCCCAATCGGCACCGGCGGCCACGCGGTAGTCGTGGAGATCGCTGCCGTAGATGGTAAAGGCGCCGGAAAGACTGGCCACCTTGGAGACGAGCAGGCCCACGGGCCCCAGGCCGAAGACGGCCGCGGTGCATCCGGGCGCCAACTGCCCGAGGCGCACCGTGTGGATGGCGATGGCGAGGGGCTCGACCATGGCCGCCACGTCCGCCGGCATGTCCTCGGGCACGGGGTAGCAGTAATCCGCGTGGACCGTGTAGAACTCGCTGAGGGCGCCGTCCGACCCGGGGCCGCCGGGGAAGAAAATGTCGGGGCACACGTTGTAATGCCCGGTCCGGCACGACTCGCATTGCATGCAGGGAATGCCCGGTTCCACGGCCACGCGCTTGCCCACGAGATCGGCGTCGGCCTTCTCGCCCACGGCCACCACGCGGCCCGCGTATTCGTGGCCGAGAATGGTGGGCCGGTCGAGCGTGCTGTTGCCGATGCCTCCTTCAAGGAAGTAGTGCATGTCGGAGCCGCAGACCCCGACGGATTCAATCCTGATCAGCGCCTCGTGTGGCCGGGGCGTGGGATCCGGGGCCTCTTCCAGCCGCATGTCACGCGGCGCGTGCCAACGCATTACCTTCATGGTGGTCTCCTTTGTGTTCGGCGTCCGGGGCGCAACGCCCGTGTTGTTCTACCCCCGCGACTTGCCGCCCGACACGCATACCGTGGTGCCGTGAATGTAGCCGCCCCGTTCGGAGGCCAGGAAGCAGATGGTATCGGCCACTTCGCGGAGGAAACCCGGCCGGCCCAGGGGGATGGAAACCTTCTCGTAGCTGGCACGCAGGGTCTCGACGCTGATGCCGCGGGTGTAGGCCAGGGCGCGTTCGTATTCTTCGCTGCGCAATTCCGTTGCTTCCATGATGCCCGGCGCGATGCCCACGACGCGGATCCCCTGCTTGCCCAGTTCCTTGGCCCACGACCGGGTCATGTTGTAACCGGCGGCCTTGGTGGCGGCGTAGACGCTCTGGCCTTCGGAGCCTTCGAGGCTCGATTCGGAGGTCATGTTGACGATGACGCCCCTGCTCGCCTGCCTCAGCATCTGCCGGGCCACGGCCTGGGCCACGAGAAACATGCCCTTAATGTTGATGGCCAGCATCTTTTCGAGGATTTCTTCGGTCAGTTCTTCCTTCCCCGCGGGATCCACCAGCAGGCGGGGAATGAGAATGCCCGCGTTGTTGACCAGGATATCGACGTGGCCGAAAGTGTCCACGGCGGCCTTCACCATGGCATCCACGCTGTCTTTGCGGGTCACGTTGCAGCTTGTGAAAATATGTTTGCCGCCAAAGCGGGCCGCCAGGTCTTCCGACACCTTCACCCCGGACGCTTCATTGATGTCGGCCACGACCACGTTCACGCCCACGGCCGCGAGGGACTCCGCCGTCGCACGCCCAATGCCCGCGGCCGCGCCCGTTACCACCGCCACCTTGCCTTCAAGTTTCAGCCAGCCTTGCTCACTCATTCGTTCCGTTCCTTCCATGCCTGGATACTTGAGATTTTCCAGGGCGAACGTCGCCCCGTATTGTACGGCGCGCATCGCGCCGGATTGTTTATCCTGTCGATTGGGCCGTGCTGCCGCCCCCGGGCGACACCACCATTTCCACCCCGCGGCAGACCCGGTGCCGGAACAAAGACAGTCGCTTTTGACCAGGGCGTCCGTGTGCGTGCCTGCCGGACGACGGTCGGAAACCGCCGCCGCCTGTCGCGGCGAACCGGCCGGATGACAGGCCGCCGTTCACCCCGAACACGTCGTCCGCCGCCGGCCAGCTTCGCGGCATGTTCCGCCATGAGCGCTTTTTCCCGGGAGTATCGCACCTCGCGCAGGGTAAAGGGAAGTCCGTGGCCATACCCGGCGGCGGGATGGGGGTAACCGTTCACGCCTGCCCAGCCGTCACGCCCACGAACAAGGGGGTCCATGATACGGACAACCCCTTGCCCTTTCCCGTGGGTTCACGCGTGCGCGGGAATGGCGGAAGGGCGGGGCAAAGACCCACTTTCGTGACCATGGGTACCGAACTTCACGGGCAGGGGACTACGGTAGCGCGGATTGAACGGGCCCCCTTCGCGGGGATAACAGGCCGGCGGATTAAGGCATGCGGTCAGCTTGCTTCACAACCCGCATTGATCAATTCGTGTTCCAGGGGCTTCATGGCAGTCGAGGCCGCGTCTTCCCGTCGTTCGAGATAGAAAACATATCATGCCGGCTCGCGCAGAACCCGGGCGATCTTCAGGCTTACCATCACGGATGGGTTGAGGCGGCCTTTCTCGATAGCCAAAATCGTTTGCCGGGTTACATCCACCTCACGCGCCAGGTCGGACTGGCGCAAATTCAGCCGGGACCGCAGCTCTCGCACCCGATTTCGAAGTATCATTTCGTTGGCCATGAGGATATTTTAGTATTTGCAACACTATTTGTCAATGATTAATTCCTGTCTTGGATGCACACAACTTCGCGGCCGCGCTATAATACGTCAAAACCACGACGGACCGAATGAGGGTCGAAAAGACGAAATCGCTTCGGGATTGCAAGTCAGGAGTATGTACCCATGCCGATCTACACCTACCAGGTTATCCACGATGATGGCTCGGAGGGCGAGGTCTTCGAGCATGCCCATGCCATGAGCGATCCCCCGTTGGAATTCCACCCGGATACGGGAGAGAAGGTAGTGCGGGTATTTCACGCAGCCCATATCGCGGGGAGCAGTCATGAGCGGATTCAGAAGCAGCGGCTGGATGAGAAAAACTTGAGCCGGCTGGGCTTCACGAAATACGTGCGCAATGGAAAGGGGAACTATGAAAAGCGCACGGGGAAGGGACCGGACCACTTGTCGCCGGGGTGAGGGATCCGCTTTCGCGGGGATGATAATGTAGAAGCGGCTGGAAGCCTCTTCTGCGTTTCTTCGGAACCACGGTTCTCCATGGAGACGGACGCTCCAAGAGACTGTCGCGCAATGTTGTTTCCCGGCTTTAACACGGATACCCACCCTTATGGCCACGGATATTGATGTCGTCGTGATCGGCGCCGGTCATGCCGGCATCGAAGCGGCCCTCGGTTGCGCCCGCATGGGGCGTTCCACGCTGCTCATCACGATGAAACTCGACGACATCGGCAAGATGTCGTGCAACCCCGCCATCGGCGGCATCGCCAAGGGGCAACTGGTTCGCGAGATTGACGCTCTCGGCGGGGAGATGGGGCGCTGCATCGACCGGACGGGAATCCAGTTCAAGATGCTGAACCGGTCGAAAGGTCCCGCTGTTCATTCGCCCCGCGCCCAGGCCGACCGTGTCATGTACCAACTGGACATGAAGCGTGTTTGCGAGGACACGCCCCACCTGACCCTCAAGCAGGGTGAGGTGGCGGACCTGCTTATCCGGGACGACCGGGTTTGCGGTATCGTGACCGACGTGGGGGATGAAATCACCTGCCGCGCCGTCATCGTCTGCACGGGTACTTTTCTCGGCGGCCGGCTCCATTTCGGCATGACCACCATCGAGGGCGGGCGCGGGGGAGACGGGCCGGCCGATGCGCTGCCCGGGACCTACCGCAAGCTGGGCTTCGAGGTGGGGCGCATGAAGACCGGCACGGTGCCGCGCATCCACCGGCGCAGTATCAACGTCGACGGCCTGGAAGAACAGCGGGGCGACGCGGACCCGCGCCCTTTTTCCTTCTCCACGCCCATCGATGGCTTCAACCCCAATCGCGTGTCGTGCTGGATTACCTACAGTAATGCCCGCACCCACGCGGTCATTCGAGCGAACCTGGACCAATCCCCCCTGTTTTCAGGCAGGATCGAAGGCATCGGGCCGCGCTATTGTCCGAGCATTGAAGACAAGGTGATGCGCTTTCCCGACCGGGAAGGCCATCGAATCTTCCTGGAACCGGAGGGCCTCATGACCTCCGAGGTCTATGTCAACGGGCTTTCCACGAGCCTTCCCGAAGACGTACAGCGCCAATACCTGCACACGGTGCCCGGTCTCGAAGAGGCCGAGATCATCCGGCCCGGTTACGCGGTGGAGTATGACTTCGTGCCGCCCACGCAATTGAAGCCGACCCTCGAAACGAAGCGGGTGCGGGGCCTGTATCACGCGGGACAGATTAACGGCACGTCGGGTTACGAGGAGGCCGCCGCCCAGGGTATCTTCGCCGCAATAAACGCGGTGCGCCAAATCGAGGGCCGCGCTCCGCTCTACATTGCCCGGAGCGAGGCCTACCTGGGCGTGATGGTGGACGATATCGTCACGCGGGGGGTTATCGAGCCGTACCGGCTCTTCACCTCGCGCGCGGAGTATCGCCTTCTCCTGCGCCACGACAATGCCGACGCGCGCCTGGCGAAGCATGGTTTCGCCAACGATGACTTGCAGCGCAAGGTGCGGGAGAAAGAGGATGCGGTGGGCCGCGAACTGGCGCGGCTGAATGCCACCCTCATCCCGCCGTCCGACGCGGTGAACCACATGCTGCACGACCGGGGCCAGGCCGCCATGGACCAGGCCTGTCCCGCCGCGCAGGTGTTACGCCGGCCCGGCGTGTCCCTGGAGGACGTGTGGACCTTCTCGCCGCCCCCCCGGCCTTTGACCTTCGAGGCGGCGGAGCAGGTGGAGATTCGCGTCAAGTACCGGGGCTACATCGAGCGGCAGGAACGGGACCTGGAACGTTTTCGCAAGGCGGAGAATCTGCGCTTTCCCGAAGATCTGGACTATGAGGCCATCCCCGGCCTGCCCCGCGAGACCCGCGACCGGCTCAAGCAGATCCGGCCCGTGAACCTGGGGCAGGCCTCCCGCGTTTCCGGTGTTCGCGCCGGTGACGTGGCGGTGTTGCATATCCACGTGGAAAAGCTGCGCCGACAGAAGGCCGCGGGAAAGACGGGTTATAAGTAGGGTGGGCCTTGGCCGGAATCCTCAGACCCGCTGACGGTACAGGGATGGATCCACCACGGCGGCCATGACGTCCTCGTCGAGGCCGCCGCCCAGGAATGCGTTCACCCCGTGGGCCACCTCCCGCGGTTTTTCAATGGCGTCGCGGTGGTTCACATAGACCACGTCCACGCTCGGCCGTTTTTCTATCCATGCATACACCTGCTTGAGGTGTTTTTCGTAAAGCCCGGCCATGCGGGCATCGTCCGTGGTGTCGGGGTCCTCGCCCCGGCGGATAAGCATTTGACGCTGTGACTTGAGCACCTCCGGGACGGCACGCCGCATAAAGATCACCTTGTAGTGATATTCCTCGGGCACTTCCAGCAGGAGGAAGGAGATAATTTTAACGACCTTTCCCACGGCTTCGGGGAGCCATGCTTTATCTTCGCGCAGTTTTTTCACCCGCTCGAATTCATGGTAGCCTTTGGGGTTGTCCTCATCCGCTGCGCGGATTTTGTCGGTCAGGATGGGCAGGCCGGCGGCATCGAGCATTTTCATCATCATGGACGTGCCCGAACGGGGCAGACCGGATACCACAATCACTTCGTTTTTCACTGTCTCGCTCATGGTGGGCTTTCTGTCGCGGAAGTTGGGGGCCAAAAGGCGCGGTATTATACACGGATTACACGAGCCTGGAGCAAAGCGTTTGGGCCTCCCCTTTTCATGCTCCACTTGTTTCCGTTCGGTACGCTATAATGCGCCCTTCCAACGAGAAATTCGCGGGCAACGGGGAACCAGGTATTATGAGCTTCATCTCGAAATGGCGCATGGCGCGTCTGCGGCGCCAATTCGCGCGACTGGGTCCCGGCTGCCGTCTTCCCGAAGGCCCCATTGAGATCAAGGGACATGTCGAACTGGGGGCCGGGTGTGTCATCGGCGGCAATGTGCTTCTGCGCACCCATCGCGAAGGCGCCATTGTGCTGGGCGACGGGGTTGAATTGGGCGACTATGCCATGATTCACGCTAACCAGGAAGTGCGCATCGGTGACGAAACCTATGTCGCCCCCTATTGTGTCCTCCGCGATCTTAACCACTGGTTTTACACGGAGGATCATTGGCGCGTTTCCCCCCCCATCATCAAGCCGATCCGCATCGGAAAAGGCTGCTTCCTCGGGCCGCACTGCTACGTGATGCCGGGTGTTACCATCGGCGACGGCGCGGTGGTGATTCCCGGGAGCGTGGTCAACCGCGATATCGGCGAAAACGAGGTTTGGGCGGGCGCGCCCACCGCGCGGATCATCGCCCACCGCACCGCCCCGGAGCGGCGCGGTTCACTCAAGCGGCACGAGGCCTTGCTGAAACTCTATGGTTTCGGGGAGGAACGATGAAGCGTCCACGGCAATTCAAGCGTCAAGCATCCGCTCGTACTCCGTATTGATTCGGCACAATCCGCCGAGCGCGTCGGTGAGGGGATCGTCGTTCTCCCCGCAAAAGCCGGGGTGATGGTGGCGGCGCCAACCTTCGGCGTATTCAAAGGTTGCCGACATACGACCCATTTGGGCGGACATTTCGGTCATCGCGTCAAGGTAGGCGTCGAGGCCCTGGCTGACGTCGAGCCATTCCTTCTGGCTGCGGTGCTCGGCGAGAAGGGCGCGCTTTTTATCGATCACGGCGGTGATATCCACGTACTGACCGGCACGAATCAAACGACGCAGCGGGTCGCGCAGGCCGTGGGGTTGGGCATGATACACCGTCATGTCGTGCATCACCGGCGGACGGGGCGGTTCGCAAAGGGCATTGCGTATGCCCCGGGAGAAGGCGGCGGTGACGGCCACGCGGCAGGCGTTCATATGGTCTTCCATGTAGTCACTGGGGGACTGGACGAGCAGGACACGGGGCTTTACCTCGCGGATGATGGCCGTGAGCCGCGCCACCAGCTTCGGCGTGTGGTAGATGGCCAAGTCGTCCACCAGGCTTTCGTGAAAGGTGGCGCCCAGGCGCGCGCAGGCGTTCATGGCCTCCGTGCGTCGCGTGGCGGCGATCACTTCGGGCGCTTCCTTGTCCGTGCCGCAGCAGCCGTTGGCGATGTTCATGTAATGCACGTCCCAGCCGCGCTGTTTCAGCAGGATGAGCGTGCCCGCCATCATGAACTCGATATCGTCGGGATGGGCCGCGATGGCCATCACCGTGTTGCGGTCCTTCGTCATGGGTCAGTGCATCTCCACGTCGCACGAGCCAATACCGGGGCGATAGTAGTTGAACTGAACGTCGGGATGGTCCGCCAGGAGACTCATGGGAACGGCGGCATCGGCGATGCCCTTCGAGATCATGAGCGCGGTGAGGCGCATACCGAAGGGGTTGTCGTGGGTGCCCGCCTGCCAGATGGAGACCTTGCCGGCCTTCCAGGTTTCCACGGGGCCCACGGTGATGGCCTGCGTGGGTACTTCGGAAACCACGCCGCCGCCGGAGGTGCGGGCGTTCTGCATGATGGTGACGGGATGGAGATCCACCACGCGGGTGCCGAGCTTGCGGAACACCTCGGGCGTGGGGGGCACGTCGGCGTAGTCGCCTTCCCGCTTGAGGGGGTCATTGAAGGCCCAGTGCTTCACGTCGCCCTGGCCGCCCTGCATCACGGCGCACCGGACCGTGTCGAAGGAAGCGGAGTAGCCCGCGAGGTCGCCGCCGGGGAAATGAAGGTTCGCCTCGGGTATGCGCAGTTCGGGCCGGATGCGGTTGAAACATAACGCCATGTCGGCCTTGCGGAAAGACAGGGGATGATCTTCTCCCACGGCCTGTCCGTCGATAACCCACTCGTCCATGCCCCAGAAATGGGCGTTGTGTTCGGCCAGGTTCAGGTCGAGGGCGTTGACGAGACGCGCCACGAGCGGCAACTGTTCCGTGGGGCCGATGGGGCCGCAGATGCCGACGGGATTGTCGGGGGTGGACTGCCGCCAGGCGTCAATGTATTCCAGGGCCTCGGCGAGATAGAAGTCTTCCAGGGTGTCGTAAAAGACCACCTGGAAACCCTCGCGGGAAAGCTGAAGCATATCCCCGGGTGTGAGCCGCGCGGCGTCCGCCAGCAGGTCGTCGTCGAGGGTGGTATAGTCCCACCAGTCCGGGGCGATAACGCTTCGTTTACGCATGGTTGATTCCTCCTTGGAAAATGGACGTATTCGTAGTTCGTAGGGTGGGCCTTGGCCCACCAAACCTTAATAATGAAGCAGGCACCGCTCCAAACGAAGGTCATAGTTGGGCCAAGGCCCACCCTACGGAATGGCGACGGCCCGCATGGTAGCAGGAAAGCTACACGATTTCACGCCAGTGGTACCGCGGCGCGTAGCCCAGTGCCCGGGCCGCCCGGGCCGTGTTGAAGAGGCTTCGGTGCGGGGCGGCGGCGAAGTAAGATTCGTCCAGGGGCACGCCGGGGTAGGCCTTCGCGATCAATTCGGGGGAGGGCCGCTCCAGGTAGGTGTCGTCGGCGGTAATGAAGAGGCTTTCGCTGCCGGGCGTCACGGGCCGCTCCACGGCCAGGCGGCAGGCCCGGGCCGCGTCGCGCACGTCCACGTACCCCCAGAGTCCCTTGCGCAGTTCTTCCATGGGCATGGCCGTGATGGCGGCGTGGTTCGCATAGGTATCCTCGAACCAGACCCAGCAGAAGCGCAGGCAAACCGTTTCCATCCCGTGGCGACGGGTGGCGGCGCGGCAGAGTTCCTCCCCCAGGAGCTTGCTCAGGCCATAGGGGTCCTGCGGGCGCAACGGATGGTCCTCGTCGATGGGCAGGTAGTCCGGCGCGTGGGGATGGGTGGCAAAAACGAAGCCCAGGGCGGAATCGCTACCGGCGAAGACGACCTTGCCCACCGCCTCGGCGGCGGCCGCTTCCAGCACGTTCGACGTGCCCACCACGTTGACCTCCATGAAGTCGTGGGCGGGGATGCCCGGTTTGAACGCGGGGATGGCGGCCAGGTGGACGATGGCGTCCATGCCGCGCACGGCGTCGAGCACCGCCTCCGGATCGCGGATGTCGCCCACCACCGAATCCACCCCCTCCGATACGCTGACCGTGGTGTCGAAGGAACGCACCACGTGTCCCGCGGCGCCCAGTTCCCGCAACACCACGCGCCCCACGTTGCCGCTGCCGCCGGTGACCAGGATCCG
The DNA here is from genome assembly GCA_024278275.1 of Candidatus Hydrogenedentota bacterium. Classification (GTDB taxonomy): domain Bacteria; phylum Hydrogenedentota; class Hydrogenedentia; order Hydrogenedentales; family JAJRTN01; genus JAJRTN01. The sequence goes on along the minus strand of JAJRTN010000071.1, from coordinate 38,112 downwards.
CATGGGTTTGCCTCCTCTGTAACCTCAACAACGCCCGTGAAGGGTTACCCCTCCTCTGAGGGCACGGCGACGACCGGCCCGAAGCGGACCCGGCCCGCCGCCTCCAGGGTCAACTTGCGTGGCGCCGCCCGGTGCCAGGGCACTTCGAGGGTGACCGTTTCATGGCGGGCGACGTCGTGGGGCAGTTTGGTGATCACGGTGCCGTTGGTATCGATCACGCGGACGGCTCCTTCGCCCTCGGCCCGCCAGGTGGCCTCGGCCGTGTTGGTCAGGGTCAAGCGCAACACCTTCGCCTGTTGGTCGAAGGCGACCGAATCGAAATAGCCGTCCAGGTACATGGGCGGGTTGTGGCCGTTGCAGGGATTGCCCCCCACGGCAATGAGCGGGCAATCGGCGGAGGTGGTTCCCGTGCCGGCGGTACGCAGGCCGGGGGTCTCGCCCGCGTCGATGGCGGCCCAGTACGCCTGCTCCAGGTCGCTGTAGATTCCGGGCAGGCCGTCGCCGTAATAATCGCGCTTCATTTCGAGCCACGTGGTGATTGGCCTGGGATCGGGACCGTTGATGAGCTTCGGTCCCCATTCGCGGATGACCCTGGAAACGGGCCGGTCGGTGCCGTCGGGGTTGATGATGCCGTAATCGCTGTTTTCGTTGGCACGGAAACCGCCGGGATACCACCACCAGAAGATGCCGTCAGCCCCGCTTTCCACCATCATGCGGTAGAAGTCATCGTAGAAATCCGCTTGCCTGCCGAGTTGGACCGGGGTGGAATCCATGGCCGCCATGTCCCAGGCATGGAGGCCCGCCTCGGCCCAGATCATGGGTAGTGCGGAACGGGCCCAGCGGGCGTAGCTGTGGGTGAAGAACCCGGGTTTCACCTTTTCCCAATCGCCGATTCGGCCATACCCCTCCGGCTCCAGGATATCCACCGCCGCGCCGAGGGCGCCGAAATCGTAGGGGATGTTCGGAAGCCAATGCGTCGTCGGATCGCCCGCGATAGTCATGCGGAAACTGACGGCATGGTTTTGGTCCAGGGTGCGCGCCAGCCGCCGGGCCTCGCGGTAGCGGGCGCCGACAATGGTATCCACAAAGCGCCGGTAGGCCGCCATCATGACGCGATGCGGGCCGTCCTTCGACTGGCAGGCGGGCGGTGGGGAGGTCACCTGTCCGCTGTCGTCGCGGGGAATGGGATAGGACCAGTCGGCCTCGGCCTGGGCGATACTGCCATAGCGTTCAATGACCCATGTCTTCCATTCGTTCCGCGTTCCTGCCTGTTCCGGGGCGCCGAACCAGGGCTCCCAGGCCAGGTCATAGGCGAACACTTCATCATGGTCCCACAGGCGGTAGTACTCGATCATGGCGCGCATGGCATCCCACTGGAAGTCCATGGGGGTGCCGGGGCGGAGCGAAAGGTTCGCCTTGAGGCCCAGCGCGTCGATGCGGCGCAGCAGATCCAGCAGGTTCTGGGCCTCCATGCTCTCGCGATAGATAAAGATGCTGACCGCGTTAAGACCGAGGTCTTTCACCCGTTCCAGGTCGCGTTGAATAACCACGGGGTCATAGGCACGCGCGCCAATCCAGTGTTCGAAGTAGCCCCAATCCTCGGTGGCAATACCGGAGGACGGCATGTAGTTCACGCCGTGGGGCCGCCACCGCTTGCCGTCCAACTGGAATGCCCCGTTTTTCGTGGTGATAAAATGTTTCTCCGCCTTCGGCTTCCACAGGTAAACCTCGTGGCGCGCCTGGTCAATCCGCCGGTCACCGGTGAAAACGTCCACTTCGGCAATCCCACCGCTTTCGGGCAGGGAGGGCAGGGCGGTGTAGTGCAGATCCCGGACCTCGCCGGGGCCAAGAACAATCTTCCAGCGTTGCTCGGAGAGGAGTGTTGCCCCGGTCGCGTCCGAAAGGGAAACCCGGACGGACACGGACGGGATGGAACGCGTGGAGAGGTTCGCGATTCGAGCGCCCAACACCACGGGCTGGTCCTCAAAGTAGGTATAGAACGCCGCCCCGCCATCGATCAGAACCACACGATTCCCCATTCGCGCCGCCACACGCCCGAAGAGATCGCGAAAAAACAATCCGGAATACCACTTGCCTTCGCCGATGCTGAAGGCGGCCCACATCCCCCCGCGATAGGGTCCGTCGGCGTGGCACATCAGCGTCGCCGGGGCGCCGGAAACACCGTTGCCGCCCTTCGCCACCAGCAGGGGCGACCAGCGCCAGTCACGGCCCTTGGCATAACCGGCGGCCTGCGGGCGCGGATGGGAGCTTCGAAGGTGTTGGGGAACGGCGGCCCGTGATGAGTTCGCGTACAATTCCGTGGCATTGGTCACGTCATAGAACTTGTATCCCGGCGAAAGGGTGTCGAGCCTGGGCAGGTCGCCGGCCATGCGCACATCGTCATAGCGTCCCGAGGGGCCTTCACAGCCCACGGGTCCCACCCAGTATTCCTGGGGCCCCTGGGCGCTTCCCGTGTGGCTCTGGGAGAGGCCGAACATGACGCGGGCGGCGTTTCGGGGCTGGAATCGCGTATTCGCACGGGCGGGAACACTTTCCCAGAACTTGAAATCCGCGGGGCTAAGGATGTAGCGCCGCCATTCCAGGCCCAGGGGCACCACCGCTATCCAACGCGATCCGTCGCGCTCCTGCCATTCGATGGAGAGTCGCCTGGTGCCCGGACTGCCTTTCGCGCTGAAGACCGTGAGGGTGCGGCCCTCGGGGTAGGGCGATTCCGGGAAGGACTGGCCGCACGTATCCCAGCCATCCATTACCGGAAGGGTGACGTGGAGCGCCCGCTGGCCGGGCGCGGGGCCGTCCGCCACGGTCTCGTGGTGTTCCTCGCGGTCGGCGCGAAAGGCGGACCGTTCCCAGCGGTCCACCGCGCCCGGGGCGAAGGACAGCATGACGTGTTCCGGCGGGTCGCCCGCGTGGTCACGCCCCCAGGCTTCCCGCGTGGTCCACGCGCCATCCACGAAGATGCGTGGCGAGGCCCACAGGGGCGCGTTCAGGGCTATAATATCGCCGCCGCCCCGCAGGTAAGCCTCGATGGAAGCCATGCTCCGCGCGGGCAGGGTGGCGGAATCGGCCAGTACCAGCAGGTCGCACGCGCCCGGCAGGGAAGCCGCGTCGCAGAGCGCTTCCACGGACACCCGGGACGCCTCGTAGTTTTCGGCACGCAGGTCGGCCAGGAGTTGATCACCCAGCGCCTGGTCGGCGCCCGGCTGGTCCCCTGCGAAAACAAGCGCCCGTCGGGGCGCTTCGCCATGGGCCTGGAGCATGAGAAGTCCCGCGGCCGCGAAACAAAAAACAAATCGCATGAGATCTATCTCCCTTTTTCTCAACGGAACAATTAAGAACCGCAGGGTGCGCTTCAGCGCGCCGACGTCCAATGCAGAAGCGGCTGGAAGCCTCTTCTTCGTACCGCGAACGGTTGCTATGCGTACGATCCCAGCGACTTCGCCAGGTCGGTGATGCGGCGGAAGTTTTCGAGGCTTACGCTTTCGGGCACGGAGTGGTCGGAGGCGAAGATGTAGCCGCCGTGTTCTTTCATGGCGGGGACGACAGTCTTCATCTCGGCTTCGATGGCCTCCAGGTCGTTCCACAGCACGGCGTTCACCCCGCCGTGGAACAGGAGCTTGTCGCCGTATTGGCGCTTGAGGGCCACGGGGGCCATGCCGGCCTTCACTTCCAGGGGGTTCAAGCCGTCGAAGCCCGCGTCGATGAGGTCGGGAACGAGGGGGTTCACGTCGCCGCAGGAATGGAGATGGGCCAACGCGCCCTTCGCGTGCGCCCAGTCAATGGCCTTCTTGTGGACGGGCTTGAGCAACTCGCGGTACATATCGACGGAGAAGAACTGGGTGCCTTTGAAGCCCATGTCGTCGGGCCAGGTGATGCAATCGAAATGATAGCCCGCGTCCCAGATCATGTCCATGAGCTGGATGTGCAGGTCAAGATGGGTCTCGAAAATATCCACGCACCACTCGGGGTCGGTCATGAGGGCCATGAGCAGGCGTTCCGTGCCCACCATCCACGAATGGGTCACGTCGAAGCCGAACCACAGGTGGGCGACAATCCAGTCGCCCCGTTCGCGGCTGCGCCGGTAGTGTTGCCCAAGATGATTCCAGTCGATGCGGTCACGGTCGGGCTGCATGCGGGCTTTGGCGGCTTCCCACGAGGGACGGTCCACAATGGTGAAATCGAGAAATTCTGGTACGCCCCCGGCGTGTTTCCAGTTCTTCAGCGTGGCGCCCCAGGGCGTGGTGGTGATGCTGTAGGCATCGGTTTCCTCGATGGTCTTCGCTTCGTAACGGGGACTGTTGTCCGCGCTGATGGAAAATACATGGTCCAGGTCAAAATAGTCCACGTAGTTCACGCCCCCGGGCATGCCCTCGCGATGCCATCGCTCGATGGTGGATGCCCAGGGCGAATCGAGAATGGGCACACGGTCCGCTTCGCGGTGCGCGTACATCCGTTGAAATCGTTCGCGGGTACTCATGGAACTCATGGTGAAATGCTCCTAACCCGGTCAAGCCGGAAATCAAAGGCCCTCAGGTACCTCTTAATGCTGCCATTTTCGCGGCCATGGCCCGGATATGCACCGGCGCGGAGCCGCAGCATCCGCCGATGAACCTGGCGCCCGCCGCCAGCAGGGGCTCGACGCAATCGGCGTACAGCTCGGGCGGGGCCTGGTAGACCGCCTGCCCGTCGTCGTCGATGACGGGTTGGCCCGCGTTGCCCTTCACCCAGATCGGAATGTCCGTGCCGCAGGCGGTGAACCCTTCCGCAATGTGGACGAAGCTCTCGATGCCCGCGCCGCAATTCGCGCCGGCGAAGCTGCATCCCGTCCGTTGGGCCAATTCGTAAACCTGCGGAATGGACACGCCCATCATGGTCATATCGTTGTTCGCGCCCGCGTCGAAGGTGAAGGTCGTGCCGTAGGGAATGTTCACCGCGGCGGCCACGCCCTGGAGCATCGCCTCGGCCTCCATGAGATCGCTCTGGGTCTCCACCACGATGGCGTCCACGCCGCCCTCGGCGAGGGCCTTCGCCTGTTCCGCCGCGGCCTCCTCCACTTCCTCCGGCGTGATTTCGCCCATCATGACCATTTTTCCGCAGGGGCCGATGGAGCCAAAGACATAGGCCCGGCCCGCCGCGGCCCGCTTGCTCAGTTCCGCGCCCGCCTTGGACAGGGCGAAGGCATCGCCCGCAATGTTGTGCTTGGCCAGCACGACGCGGTTGCTGTTAAAGGTGTTGGTCAGGATGACTTGGGCCCCCGCGTCCACGTAGGCCTTGGCCACCTCGAAAACCTTGTCCGGCGCGTCCACGTTCCACGTGTCGCACATCTGTCCGGGTGCCGCGCCGCGTTTGGCCATCTCCGTTCCCCACGCCCCGTCGGTACAGAGCGGCGGAAGGTCCTTGACGTTCTCCCGGGTCAGTTTCGTGTTCGCATCGAATGGCATGGGTAACACTCCTTCCCCCCCGTGCGGCGATACGCCCGGGAGTCTGTTTTCCGAGAAGGTTGAATACCGTGTGATAATACAGGAAACGAGCGCCGGATTGCTGTTGAAAACCGATGGCGCCGTTGGCGAAAAGGCGGTTTCCAGTAAAAGCAGCACATTCGGCCCGTTGACTTCCAACCGCCGGCTCCCTATAATGTATCCACTCGGTACATGGTGTATCCAGCAGCAGGCCGGGGCAGGAATGCAATTTGGAGCGTCAGCTCAGCACGTGCCTCATCGAGGCGTTTGAATATGATGAACTCGTTGACTATCAACCGCTTAACGCCACTCGACGGCCCCCCGGGCCGTCGAAGGGATCGTGGTATTCATCTAACGCGCTGATCCCACCTTCACGTTCCTTCCCGCCCGCCCTGCTTGACATTGGTTAGGCACGGGCAAGGTGCCCGTTTTGGGAGGGAGGCTCCATTTATGCCAGAGAATATCCAACTGGCCCTGTTGGGGACCGGTGTGGGCTTCGCTTTGGGTTGGGTCGTATGTATTGTCACCGCGAGTATACGCGGCAAGAGTCTGCTCAGCCGGTCCCGGCGCGAAGCGGCCCAGACGATTTCCAACGCGGAACGCGAAGCGGCATCCATTCAGAAGGAAGCACAGACACGGGTTAAGGAACTTGAGATCGACCTGCGCGCCAGGATGGAAGCGGAAGCGCGGGAACAGCGCAAGGAAGTCGCCGGTTACGAGAAGCGCCTCATGGCGAAGGAGGAGGGGCTTGACACGCGGGCGCAGGCGTTGGACAAGGCGACCCTCGAATTGAACGCCCAGGAGCGCGCGCTTATCAAGCGCGAGAAACAGCTTGAGGCGGAGGCCGAAAAGCTGAGCGCCCTCGAGGCCCGGCAGACGGAGCGCCTGGAGGCCATTTCCGGGCTGACGGCGGACCAGGCGCGGCGTGACCTTTTCATCCAGCTTGAGAACGAAGTGAAGCGGGACTGCGCGCTCCAACTGAAGCGCACGGAAGACGAGTTGCGTGAACAGGCGGAGAAAAAGGCCCGTTGGATTATCGGCGAGGCCGTCAGCCGCTGCGCCTCGGATCACGTGGCCGAGACCACGGTATCGGTGGTGAACCTGCCCAGCGACGAGATGAAGGGCCGGATTATCGGGCGGGAAGGCCGCAACATCCGCGCCCTTGAAAACGCCACGGGCATCAACGTCATCATCGACGACACGCCGGAGGCGGTGATTCTTTCCGGTTTTGATCCAATCCGCCGCCAGGTTGCCCGTATCACCCTCGAACGTCTGATCCAGGATGGACGCATTCACCCCGCCCGCATCGAGGAAATGGTGGAGAAGGTCACCGAGGAGATGGAGAAGACCATCAAGGAGCGCGGCGAAGACGCCTGCCTGGAGGCCGACGTCCACGGGCTCCACCCCGAGATCGTGCGGCTCATGGGCCGGCTGAGTTATCGTACTTCATACGGCCAGAACGTGTTGCGCCATTCGCTCGAAGTTTGCCATCTTTCGGGGCTGATGGCGGCGGAATTGGGCACGAACATCCAGGAAGCGAAGCGGGCGGGCCTGATTCACGACATGGGCAAGGCGCTTACCCACGAGGTGGAGGGATCCCACGCGGTGCTGGGCCATGATATCGCCAAGCGCCACGGGGAGAACGAGATCATCGCCAATGCCGTGGGCGCCCACCATGGCGAGATGCCCATGAACACCATCACGGCCGTCATCGTGCAGGCCGCCGACGCCATGTCCGCGTCCCGTCCGGGCGCGCGGTCGGAAACGATGCAGCACTACATCAAGCGCTTGGAGCAGTTGGAGGAGATCTCCAACGGCTTCCCGGGCGTGGAAAAGGCCTACGCCATCCAGGCGGGCCGCGAGGTGCGGCTGGTGGTCGAGCCCAACCGGGTGAGCGACGCGGAGGCGGCGACCCTGGCCCGCGACGTGGCGCGAAAGGTCGAGGCCGAAATGACCTACCCCGGCCAGATTCGTGTTACGGTGGTGCGGGAAACACGCTCCGTGGAAATTGCGAAATAGCCCGCCCGTGGTGTGACCGTACGGCTTTGTGTGCCTTGGCGCCGCTACCGGGTGTACCAGGATTGCCCGTCTCCGGCGGCATGGATGCCGGTCGGCCCCCTGACCTTCCGTGAATAACGGGATACCCACGTGAAGATTCTATTCATTGGTGACATAGTCGGCCGCCCGGGCCGGCGGGCGGTGGCCCGGTGGCTGCCGGCGTTGCGCGAAACCCACGGGTTTGACCTGGTGGCGGCCAACGCGGAAAACGCCGCGGGCGGCCTGGGTGCCACGCCTGAAATCCTGAACGAACTTCGGGACCTGGGTGTCCGGGCCTTCACCCTGGGCAACCACGCCTGGCGCAAGAAGGCGTTGCTCTCCGCCATCGACGGGATGACGGACATTGTTCGTCCCGTCAATTATCCCGAGGGCCTGCCGGGACGGGGCGCCATGTTGATTCCCCTGGCCGATGGCCGTAAGGTGGGCCTGGTGAACGCCCTGGGTCGTGTATACATGGAGCCCAACAATTGTCCTTTCGCGGCCACGGACAAGGCGGTGGCGTGGTTGCGCCGGGAAACGCCCTGTGTACTGGTGGACATTCACGCGGAGGCCACCTCGGAAAAGGTGGCCATGGGCTGGCACCTGGACGGCCGGGTCAGCGTCGTGCTGGGAACCCACACGCACGTGCCCACGGCGGACGCCTGGGTGATGCCGAAGGGAACGGCCTATATCACCGACGTGGGCATGTGTGGTCCCATGCATTCCGTTATCGGTACGAACCGTGATATTGTGTTGAATCGCTTTCTCACGGGATTGCCCGGACGCTTCGAGGTGGCCGGCGGCCCGATCCAATTCTGCGCGGCGCTGATCGAGCTGGACGACACGACGGGCCGCGCAAAGCGTATCGAGCACATTTTGCAGCGGGAAAACAGCAGCACGCCCCAATAGGGGGGTGACGAGTCGATAATCATCCATGTACTTCAAACAAATCGAGATGCTGGGCTTCAAGTCTTTCGCGGACAAAACCCAGGTGAACCTGGAGCCGGGGATCACGGCCATTGTCGGACCCAACGGCTGCGGCAAGAGCAATATCCTGGACGCCCTGCGCTGGAGCCTGGGCGAGCAAAGCGCCAAGGCCCTTCGCGGCTCCCACATGCAGGACGTGATCTTCAACGGCAGCGAACAGCGGCCGCCCATGGGCATGGCCGAGGTGACGCTGGTCTTCGACAACGCCGATTCGCGGCTGCCCCTGGATTTCGCCGAGGTCCAGGTAACGCGCCGCGTATACCGCTCGGGAGAGAGCGAATACCTCATCAACAAGGCGCCCTGCCGGCTGCGGGATGTGCAGGAAGTGTTCATGGACACGGGCATCGGCACCAACGCCTACTCCCTCATCGGGCAGGGTAAAATTGACCTGGTGCTCAGCTCGAAACCCGAGGACCGGCGCTACCTCTTCGAGGAAGCCGCGGGGATCATCAAGTACAAGTCGCGCAAGCGGGTGGCCATGCGCAAGCTCGACGCGGCGGAGCAGAACCTGCTGCGTCTGAGCGACATCATCGCCGAGGTGAAGCGGCAGATGCGCTCCCTCAAGCGCCAGGTGACGGCGGCCATCCGTCACCGCGAGTTAACGGAAACGCTTCGGGTCCTGGAAATCCGCAACGCCTGGCTTCATTACAACGAGTTGACGGGCCAGATCGAGGATTTCCGGGAGCGCTTCAACCGGGCGCGGGAGGTTTTTGAAAAGTCGTCCGCCGAAACGACCACCCATGAAGCGCGGCTGGAGGAGTTGAACCTCAAGCGCATTGTCCTGGAGCGTGCCCTCATGGAGCGGCGCGACGGCGAACACGAGATCGACACGGAGATGGAGCGGCTGGAGAGCCGGATCGCCCTGCTTCGGAAGGAGATCGAGTTCTGCAGGGATCGCCAGGAAGAGGCGCTGAAGGAACATGAAGCGCTGAAAGAGCGGGCGGAATCCATCCGCTCCGACCAGGGCCGGACGGGCGAACACACCACGGCGATCCAGGAGGAAATCCTGGCGGCGCAAAAAGCGCTCGACGAGAAGCAGAGGGAGTACGCCACGCTGGCGGAGACCGTGGCAAAGGCCGACGAGGCCCTGGAGGTTTCGCGCCGCCGTTCGGTGGAAAGCATGAACGCGCGCAACCGCGCCGAAACGGAATTGGAAACCGTGTCGGTCAGCCTGGCCAATATCGACACCCAGTTGTCGGGGATCCAGGACCGCCGAAAAGATCAGGGTGCCCGGCAGGAGGAGTTGAGTGCCGGTTTACGGCGTGTACAGGAGGAACAGGCGGGCTACCAGGCAAAGCTGACGGAGACGGTGGAGAAGCGCCAGGCGGCGCAGCAACGGCGCGGCGAGTTGAATACGCGCATTCAGAAACTCAACGAAGAATGGCAGAACCTGCGCGAGACCAAGAGCAGCCAGGAGGCGCGCCTCAACTCCCTGCGGGAATTGCGTGACAGTTACGAAGGTTTCGCGGTGGGCGTGCGGGCCGTTATGAAGGCCAAGCAGCACAATATGGCCGAGGCCGACGGCGTGATCGGTCCCGTGGGCGATCTCATTTCGACGGAGAAAGAATACGAGCGGGCCATGGAAGCCGCCCTGGGCGGCAACATCAACAACGTGGTGGTGTCGCGGGCGGAGTCGGCCAAGGCGGCGATCCGTTTCCTGAAACAGAACAACGCGGGCCGCGTCACCTTTCTCCCTCTTGATACTATCCGCCCCGGGTCCCGCGACGACGCGGACGCCCTGCGCAACCATGCGGGGGTGATTGGGCGCGCCATCAACCACGCCCAGTTCGACGCGCAAATCGCGCCCGCCGTGGAGTACCTGCTTTTCAACACCGTCATCGTGGAGACCATCGACGACGCCGTTCGTATTGCCCGTTCGGAACGGCGCTTTCCCCGGTTGGTGACGTTGGATGGGGAAGTGGTTTCGACGGCCGGCGCCATCACGGGCGGCCGCACGAAGCACCAGAGCCGCGGCCTTCTTGGGCGGAGCGCGGAGATCGACGAGTTGGAGACGAAGGTGAGTGCCGCGGAAAAGCGGCTGGGCACCCTCACGGTGGAAGCCGCCCAACTGACGGACACCATCAAAACGCTGGCCGGGGACGTGGCCTCGCTGGAGGCGGAGGAATCGGCCCTTCGCGACCGGCTCAACGAAACCGGCGTGACCGTCGCCCGGCTCACCACCGAACTTGAAACCCTGACCAACGCGGGCGATCAGCTTGGCCGGAGCCATGACGCCCTCGCCACGCAACGGGAGGAGCTGGAACGGCGCCGTGCGGCGGCCCGGGAGCGCCTGGAGGCCATGGCGGGCGACGAGGAACGTTTCCGGGAGGAGATCGCGGGCCTGCAGGCCGCGGCCGCCCAGGCGCGGCAGGATGTGTCGAAATGTGGGGATGAACTCGCCGATGTGCGCGTGCGCCTGGCCGGGCTGACCCAAAGCATGGAGGAGGCCGAACGCAACCGTTTGCGCGAGGAGCACGCCCACCGTGAAGCGCTCGAAGAAGCGGAACGACGCCTGGAACAGGTGGAAAACCTGAAGATCCTTCAGCGGGAGCACGAGGCGGATATCGCCGACAGCGTGGAGCGGGCGAAGGCCCTCTCGGAAACGCGGGAAGAGGCTCACGGAAAGGTGCTGGAGGTACAACGGGAACAGCAGACCATTGTCGACGAGGTGACCCGGCTGGGCGAGGAACTGAAGCGTCTGCGCGAGGAAAACGCGAAGGCCCAGAAAGAAGTGCATCAGCTCGAACTGGACCTCACCCATCGCGAGGACCGGGTGGCATATTACGAGGAGCGTATTCTCACGGAATACAACCTGGCCCTCGGCGCCCTCACGGAGGAGGAGGTGGGCACCGACGAGTATGATGAGCCGGACCGGGAAAAACTGATCGCCGAGCACCGCAAGTCCCTGCAACGGCTGGGCACGGTGAACCTCATGGCCATCGAGGAGTACGAGGCCCTCGAAGCGCGGGACCAATTCCTCGAATCCCAGGAGGCAGACCTGCGAAAGGCCCACGGCGCCCTCCTGTCCGTGGTCGACCGCATCGATGAAACCATTCGCGCCATGTTCATGGAGACCTTCCGTGATGTGAGCGAGTGTTTCAAAAACTACTTCCGCCGTCTCTTCAACGGCGGACAGGCGCGCATCTACCTGCTGGACGAGGACGACCCGCTGGAGAGCGGCATCGAGATCGAGGCACGCCCCCCGGGCAAGAAACCCCAGGGCATTTCCCTTCTCTCCGGCGGCGAGCAGGCCATGACGGCCATCGCCTTGCTGTTCAGCATCTTCAACGCCAAGCCCAGTCCGTTCTGTGTGCTGGACGAGGTGGACGCTCCCCTGGATGACGCCAACATCGGAAGGTTTCTGGCGCTGGTGGATGATTTCACGGACCGCAGCCAATTCATTATCATCACGCACAGCAAACAGACCATGGCCCATGCGGACGCCCTTTTCGGGGTGACCCAGCAGGAACGGGGCGTGTCCCAACTGGTGTCGGTGCGATTGGATGAGGTGGCGGATACCGACGACGCGGCATGAGAGTGCTCCACCTTTTCAGCAACAGCAAATGGACCGGCCCCGCGGAACCGGCGCTGAATCTTTGTGTCAGCCTGCGCGATTTGGAGGTGGAAACGGATTTCGCCTGCGCCGCCGGCTCCGGCCGAAACGTAAACAAGGTGGTGGAAACGGCCCGGGACAGGGGGGTCGATCCCGTGACCGGCTTGGGGCTGCATAAGCATCGACAGCCCCTCCGCAATTTCCTGGCCCGGCGCGCCTTGGCTCGGTATCTCGACGCCCGGCCGGTGGACATCATCCATTGCCACCTCGACAACGACCATGAGATTGCCCTCGCCCCGGCGATGAAACGGGGCATCCCGGTGGTCCGCTCCAACTATCATGGCGAGGGCCTCCCCCAGGGGGGGCGCAACGCACGGCTCCTCCGTCATACCGCCATGCTCATTGAACCGTCGTGCATCGCACGGGACCACGACGCACGGGTACACGGGGTGACGCCGTCGAAAATGCGGGTCATCCCCAATGCCGTGGACACCCACCGCTTCGATCCGGCGCGGGACACCCCCGACGGCCGGCGCTGGCTCAATCTACCGCGGGATGCGTTCGTGGTGGGAATTGTGGCGCGCATGCAAACCCACCGGCGCTTCGAGGACCTGTTCCAGGCCTTGCGCGGGCTGGTGGACGCGTTTCCCCATGTTCATCTTATCATCGTGGGGCGGGGAACCAAGAAAGAGCAGGTGGCCTATCGGCCCGTGCGCGATGCGGGACTGGAGAAACAGGTCCACTTCTCCGGCTATATCGAGGGGGAAAACTACGTGGGCATGCTCCGCGGACTCGACGCGGGGGTTTTTCTCGTGCCCGGAAGCGACGGCACCTGCCGCGCCGCACGCGAACTCATGGCCATGGCCAAACCCGTGGTGGTGGCTGACTGTGGAATGCTCCGTGAAATCGTCACACATGAGCAGGACGGCCTGGTTTGCGACGGCTCCGCCGGGGGACTGCACGACGCTTTGAAGCGCCTCGTGACCGATCGTGCGGCGCGGATTCGGATGGGACGGGCCGCACGCGAAAAGGCCGTATCCCGCTATTCCCTCGAGCACCAGGCGCGGGAAGTGAAAGCGGTTTACGACGCCCTCTCAACCTGACCCGGCATAGCCGGAACCAAGAATCGCTACCGCTGCCGTGCTGCCGGTGTTTGACTGGCACGCGCCGTTTGTGATTCCATAGGCAATGGTGGGGAGTCTGTGTTTTTGGCGTTTTCCGAAAGGAACTGCTTGTGGCCCGGTCGTTGTTTGTCTTTTCGTGGTGTGTTTGCCTGGCGTGCTGTGTTTCGACTGCATGGGGGCGGGAAAAGGAGGTGACCCTTCATTTTTGGGGAAACGAGCAGGACGTGCTGTCGCTGGATTTGTTGCGTGATTTTGAAGCGCTTCACGATGGTGCGGACGGCACGCCCCGGTTGCGGGTCATCATGGGGCAAAGCGCGAGCATCAATAAGACGGACGACCCGCAGCGCCTGTTGTGTGCGGTGGCGGGAGGGGATCCCCCGGACGTGGTGTGGTTCGACCGCTTCGCCGTGGGGGAATGGGCCGCCCGCGGGGCTTTCATGTCGTTGCAGGCCTTCTATGAGCGGGACCTGCGGGAACGACCGGATGATCCCTACACCATTCATAAGGAACGTTTTTTTGCGCCCTGCTGGAACGAATCGAACTACCGGGGGGAATTGTTTGCCGTGGCCTCGGACACGGATAACCGGGCCATGTATTACAACCAGGACATCCTGGATAAGTACGCCGATGAATTGATCGCGGCGGGTTGCGTGGATCCCAGGGATCCGGCGAAGGTGGGTCCGCCAAGAACCTGGGCGCAACTGAAGGACGCGGCGCGGATCATGACCGTGTTTGACGAGAAGGGGAAATTGAAGCAGGTCGGGTTTATCCCGAATTACGGGAATTCCTGGCTTTACATTTATGGCTGGCTGAATGGGGGCAAGTTCATGAGCGAGGATGGCACGACTTGCACCCTCGATTCTCCGGAAGTCGTTGAGGCCCTTGCCTTTATGACGGAAATCTATGACATCATGGGGGGCGCGCAGGCGGTGGCGGCCTTCCAGAGCAGCTTGCAGACGGGCGATCTGGATCCCTTTGTTTCGGGGAAGGTGGCCATGCGGATCGACGGCAATTTTTTCATTAACACCATTGCCAACACGCGGCGTTCGTTACGCTTCGGGGTGACGGCGGCCCCCGCACCCGAGGGAAAACCGCGCTTTGGCTGGTGTGGCGGCTGGGCCTACGTGATTCCCAGCGGGGCGCGTCACCCGGAAGAGGCGTGGGAGTTGATCAAGTACCTGGTGTCGAAACGGGCGTACGCGATTCGCAATACGGCCCAGGCCCAGACCGTCCTGTCGTCGGGCGGGGTTTACGCGCCCATGATGAGCAGCCAGGTGGATATCACGAAGTGGGGCATGGAGCACTACCTCTACAGCGATCCCACGGTGGAGGACACCTACAAGAACGCCATGCGGGTCTTCGTGGACATCATGCCGGCATCGAAGTACCGCCCGGTGACGCCGGTGGGGCAACTGCTGTGGAACGAACAGGTGCGCGCCATGGAGAACGGCATCTACAAGCGTTTCAGCAATGACGTGATGGAAAACGCCCGGCTGGCCTGCGAACGCAGTGCGGCCGTGGTGCAGCGGGAGTTGGATCACATCCTGAAGCCCAAGGGCTATCCCGAGGTGAGTTTCCTCCCCGTGGGGATCGTCTACCTGGTCCTGGTGCTGGCGGCCTGCGTGGGGATGGTGTGGTACTTCCGGCGGAAGGTGACGGCCCGGGGCTATTTCCGGCGCGAGTACTACGCGGGCTACCTCTTCGCTTCGCCGTGGTTTTTCGGTTTCCTGGTCTTCGGGGGCGGGCCGCTGATTTTCTCTTTGTATATCAGTCTCTGCGAGTACGACGTGCTGTCACCGCCGAAATTCGTGGGGCTCCACCATTACCTGACCATGTTCGGTGGCGACCCGCTGTTCTATAAATCCCTGTGGAACACGGTCTACATGGGCATTGGCATTCCCCTGGGCATGGCCCTGGGGCTGGGGATCGCCCTGCTCCTGAACTTCGAGGTGCGGGGGATGGCGGTTTACCGCACCCTGTTCTACCTGCCGGCCATTATGCCGGCCGTGGCGGCGTCCATTTTGTGGCTGTGGATTTTCAACCCGAACGAGGGTATTCTGAACGCCTTGTTGGCAAAGGTGGGCATCGAGGGGCCGACGTGGCTGCAAAGTGAAGCGTGGTCCAAGCCTTCGCTCATCCTCATGGGGTTGTGGGGCGCGGGCGCCAGCATGATCGTCTGGCTGGCCGGGCTGGAGGGCATCCCGAAACATCTCTATGAAGCGGCCGCCCTGGACGGCGCGGGACCGTTCCGCAAGTTTTTCAACGTGACCCTGCCCATGCTGAGTCCCTATATTCTCTTCAACATGGTGATGGGTTTTATCGGCACCTTCCAGATCTTCACGCAGGCCTATATCATGACCCGGGGCGGACCGGTCGATTCGACCCTTTTTTACGCCTTCTACCTCTTTAACAACGGCTTCCGCTACATGAAGATGGGGTATGCGTCGGCCATGGCCTGGGTGCTCTTCGCCATCATCCTCGCCCTGACCTTGATACAGTTCCGCATGGCCCGAAATCTCGTTTACTATGAGTCGGAGTAATCGATGAATCGCACGGTAATTAAGGGTATAAACAGAACGATACTGCACGCGGTACTCCTGGCGGGCGCCGTTCTCTTCTCCGCGCCGTTCGTGTGGCTGGCCAGTTCGAGCGCGAAGGCCCCGGATGAACTGTACCCGCCGCGCTGGCTCCCGCCCGCGCCCGCCTTCAGGGCTTCGTCGCCTTACATCGCCCTCCGGTACAACGAGAAGCCTGAACAGCCGGTAACCGTCGCGGATGAGGCCTGGGTTGCGGCGCGGGGACCCGTTCAGGCGGGACTGGAAAAGCGGGTGCGGGCCATGGCGGACGAATTGCCGTATTTCTACCGGGCGTACCTTGAACAACCGGAGATCGCGGAGGCGGTCTTCGCGGAACTCTTGCGGCGCGCGCCGCACGACCTTTTCAGCAGGCCTGTCCAGGAGGTGGTTGCCTGGTTCGCCGGTCAACTGGACGCCGACATGGTCCGGAACGCCTTCAACCGGGTTTACCGTCGGGTTGCCTTGGCCGATATCTATGTGTATGGCTGGGATTCAAGCCAGGAACATTTCGGGAAGGTGCTGGACATTCCCTGGCGGGTGGTGTCGGGAAACGTGAAGATCGTGCCGCGCAAAGAGGGGTTGCGTCGGCAGGCGCAAGAACTGCATTACACGTTCAAGGACGAAGCCGATTTTACCCTGCGGGCCGAGATGCCCCTGGCCATGGCCGTGGAGAACGTGAAAAAAGTCCGGTTTATGAACCATGTCGATGGTACGTGGCATCGCATCTGGCTGGAGGTGGAGATGGGCGGAAAGCGGTGGCGTTCCGAGACCC
The DNA here is from genome assembly GCA_024278275.1 of Candidatus Hydrogenedentota bacterium. Classification (GTDB taxonomy): domain Bacteria; phylum Hydrogenedentota; class Hydrogenedentia; order Hydrogenedentales; family JAJRTN01; genus JAJRTN01. The sequence continues at coordinate 21,586 of JAJRTN010000071.1, read as the reverse complement.
CGGCCTATACCGGGGGGCGGGGCTGGCAGGAAACCACCTGGCAGGTCGCCTCGGAGGAGGACAGGGCCGCCATGGTGCGAACGTGGCTTGTATTGCGGGAAGCGGGGACGAGCGACTATGACACGCCGGCTTCCATGCGCCTGACCTTGCGCTACGAGGCGTCCAGTCCGCTCATGGCCCTGGCGAACAAGCTGCTTTTCAATTACCGGGAAGTGCTGCGCATGGTGCCGCTGTGGGGCTATGTGCGCAACAGCATGATCCTGGTGACCCTGAACATTTTCGGCCAGATCCTGTCTTCCTCCCTGATTGCCTTTGCCTTTTCACGGTTGCGGTGGCCGGGGCGGGACGCCTGTTTCCTGGTGGTGCTGGCCACGCTCATGTTGCCGCCCCAGGTTACGCTGATTCCCGTGTTCCTGATTTACAAGAGCCTGGGATGGTACAACACGCTCCTTCCGCTGTGGGTGCCCGCGTTTTTTGGAAACGCCTTCTACATTTTCCTGCTGCGTCAATTCATGAAGGGTATTCCCCGTGACCTGGAGGACAGCGCCCGGATTGACGGATGCGGGTATCCGGGTATTTACGGGCGTATTATTCTGCCGCTGATCAAACCCGCCCTGGCGGCCATCGCGATTTTTACGTTCATGGCGGTATGGAACGACTTCATGGGCCCGCTGATCTTTATTACGGACCAGGAGTTGTACCCCTTGAGCCTCGGGCTGTTTTCCCTGCACGCCACCATGGGCGCCCTGGGGCGGCAGGAGATCATGATGGCGGCTTCCGTGCTGATGACCCTGCCCGTGATCGCCCTGTTTTTCGCGGCCCAGCGCCATTTCATCCAGGGTGTGACCCTCACCGGCATGAAGGGTTAGGGGCGCCGCACTGAGGTTCCACGTGGAACGTCGCGGGCTTACCGGCGACGTATGAGGTCCAGCACGCCCCGGCGAAGCCCCCGCCGGGTCCAGTCATCTTCCACGTGTTCCACGTGGAACACCGCCGGATCCGCCATGGACGTGTCCCCCGTCTGACACAGAAAAACCTGCCCCGCCCGCAGGTAATCCGCCAGCCCCCGCCAGAGTACCGTGGGGCGCTCCACGGCACGGGCCGTAAGCAGGTCCGGCGCCAATCCGGCCGCGTCTCCCGGGAAAACCCCCTGTATCAACTCCACGCCGGCCATCTCCAGGGCTACCAGCATGCGACGGAGCACCCCCACCTTCTTTGCCGACCGTTCCACCAGGGTCAGCCGGAGTTCGGGAAGCACGATCTTCAGCGGAAGGGCCGGGAAACCGCCTCCGCTGCCGATATCGAGGAGCCGCGCCTTTTCTCCGCCCAGCCGACGCACCCAAGGGGCCAAACTCAGGGCGTCCACGGTATGCCGCTCCAGCAGCACGGCCCCATCCCGCCGGGAAACCAGCGAGGCATAGTCATTCCACCGGGCCACCAGGTCCGCGTGTTCCCGCAACCGCGCCACCCCATCGTCCGTCAGTGACAGGCCATCCGACGCCAGAAGGGCCCTCGCGGTTTCCAGCACGCCCCCCCGTTTTTTCGCTTCCCTGTTCGATCTATTCGTATTATTCATGGTTTATAAAGCGCTGCCGGACCAGGCATTCGTCCCGGGTGAATCGCTCCAACTTCTTTTGTATCAAGCACATAATCTTGATTCAACCAGCCCGCTGTGCTATCGTTTCATACCCGTGGGGCCTTGCGCAAGGTTCCCAGGTTCCGCGTCTGGAGGTGCTTTGTGAAATACATGATCCTGCTGGGGGATGGCATGGCCGACGAACCCCTGGTCGAGCTGGAGGGCCGCACGCCCATCGAGGCGGCACGCACGCCGAACCTGGACCGTATGGCGTCACGGGGGACAGTGGGCCAATTCTGTCCGATCCCCGACGGCCTCCCGCCCGGGAGCGACGTGGGGAACCTGTCGCTTTTCGGCTACGATCCCCGGCGTGCGTTTCGGGGTCGCGCGGCCATCGAGGCGGTGAGCCAGGGGATTCACCTGGCCGACGACGAGGTCGCCTTCCGCTGCAACCTGGTGACGCTTGAAGACGGCAAGATGCGCGACTTCACGGCGGGCCACATCAGTACCGGGGAAGGTGCGGCGCTGATCGCCACGCTCCAGGAAAAACTCGGCGCGGACTTTCCGCTGGTTTTCCATTCCGGCGTCAGCTACCGCCACCTTACCATCGTCCGCGCTTCCGCCTCGGCGTCACTCGACCAGCTTGTGGCGTTGCAATGCGAGCCGCCCCACAACATTACCGGTCAAGAGGCCGACCCCTATCTGCCCCGGGGGAAAGGGGAGTCTATTGTTCACGAGTTGATCCGGCGCTCCCGTGACGTACTCGCCGATCATCCCGTGAACCGGGCGCGCATCGCGAAGGGCGATCCGCCCGCCACTTCCATCTGGCTGTGGGGACAGGGCAAGGCCCCTTCCATGGAACCCTATGAGCGGAAGTTCGGCCTCACCGGCGCGGTGGTGTCGGCGGTGGATCTCGTGAAAGGCATTGGTCTATGCGCCGGCCTTGAGGTGCTGAACGTTCCCGGCGCCACGGGCTGGCTGGACACGGACTACGCGGGAAAAGTCGCCGCCGCGCTCGGGGCGCTGAGTACGCATGACTTCGTGTATGTTCATATCGAGGCGCCCGACGAGACGGCGCACCAGGGGCGGGCGGATCTTAAAATACAGGCGATTGAGGATTTCGACCGCGAAGTGGTCGGCCCCTGCCTGACGTGGGCCGAGAACCACGGCGACTGCCGCGTGCTGGCCGCGCCGGATCACTTCACCCTGATCAGCACCAAGACCCACGCGGGCGGTCCGGTGCCTTTTGTTCTCTGCGGCCCCGGCGTGCCGGCCAACGGACAGGCGGCCTACACCGAGCGCGCCGCCCAGGCCTCGGGTATCCTGGTCAGCGACGGCTACCGCCTGGTGGAAAGCATGTTGCGCGACGCCACGCCGGACTGGCTTGCCCGGAATCATGATAACGCTGGAGACCCCATAAGATGACACGGCGAATTGAAATCTACGACACCACCCTGCGCGATGGCGCCCAGGGGCCGAACGTGAAGTTCTCGTCCGATGACCAGCTTCGGGTGGTGGCGGCGCTGGACGCGCTGGGCGTGTCCTATATCGAGGGCGGTCAGCCCGGGTCGAACCCGAAGGCGGTGGAACTTTTCGCACGGGCGCGGGACATGGACCTGAAGCACGCCCGGATGGCGGCCTTCGGCAGCACGCGCCACCCCAAATCGGCGGTGGAAGACGACGCGAACCTGAAGGCCCTGGTGAGCGCGGGCACGGAAGTGGTCACCATCTTTGCCAAGACCTGGGGCGTTCACGCCAAGGAAATCCTGCGGGTCAGTCTCGAAGAGAACCTGGACCTGGTTTCCGAATCGGTGGCCTTTCTTAAGGCGGAAGGCCGCCGGGTCATCCTGGACGCCGAACATTTCTTCGACGGTTATAACGACGACAGCGCCTACGCGCTGGAAGTGCTTCGCCGGGGCCTGGACGCCGGGGCCGAGGCACTGGTGTTGTGCGAAACGAACGGCGGGGGACTGCCCCACCAGATCGCCGCGGCCACCCGCGCCGTGTGCGAAGCCCTGCCCGACGCCGTCATCGGGATCCATACGCATAACGACAGCGGCTGCGCGGTGGCGAACACCCTGGCCGCGGTCCTTGAAGGCGCGGCCCACGTGCAGGGCACCGTCAACGGCTACGGCGAACGCACGGGGAACGCGAACCTCTGCACCGTGATCGCCAACCTCCAACTCAAGATGGGTTTCGACGTGGTGACGCCGGCCCAGCTCGAACGCCTGTCCTCCACGTCGCACCTGGTGGCGGAGTTGGCCAACGTGACGCCCCGGGATCACGCGCCCTACGTGGGCCGCAACGCCTTCACCCACAAGGGCGGCATGCACGCCGACGCGGTGCGAAAGCTGAAAGTAAGCTACGAGCACGTGAACCCCGAGCTGGTGGGGAACCGGACCCTTATCGCCGTGAGCGAAATGTCCGGCCGGTCGAGCGTGATCCAGAAGGCCGCGGAATTGGGCATCACCCTCGAACGGGACGACCCCGCGACAAGCGCCGTGCTGGCCCGGGTGAAGGGGTTGGAGAACGAGGGTTACGAGTTCGAGGGCGCCGACGCCTCCCTTGAAATGCTCATGCGCAAGGCGCGGGGCGAATGCGCCTCCTTCTTCACCACCGAAAGTTTCCGTGTGCGCGTGAGTCACGAAAAGGGTGATCTCATATCGGAGGCCATCGTGAAAATGAACCTGCCCGACGGCGAACAGGTCTTCACCGTGGCCGAGGGCGCCGGTCCCGTGGACGCCCTGAACAACGCCCTGCGCAAGGCCCTCGAAGGTACTTACCCCGAGGTGCGCGACGTCCATCTCGAAGACTACAAGGTGCGCATTCTCGACGGCAAACTGGCCACCCAGGCCAAGACCCGCGTACTCATCGAATCCAGCGACGCCGTCGCCTCCTGGAACACGGTCGGCGTATCGGGCAACATCATCGAGGCCTCCTACGTGGCTCTCCTCGACAGTATCGAATACAAAATCTTCCGCACCCGGTCCAATAGCAAGGAACCAGGGGAGGCTTAGCAAGTCCGCCAAAGAGTGGGCGAAAAGCGGTAGCTGTTCACGCTTTTCATAAGCCGGTATTACGGGGGCGGGCATCCACCCCTTCCATCATGCCCGCGAAAGCGGCCATCCACGGGAAAGGGCAAGGCCATTCCCTCCAACCCATGGAGCCTCGCCTTCGCGGGGATGACGGTTGTTCGTGGCGTGGCGGGCAGTCGCGACGCCTGGTTCCGGCCGGGGGGCGGGTGGGTGGTTCGCGGACGTGCATTCGCGTACACGGCGTGATAGGATCAGGGACAGACATGTCTGTCGGGGGCGGGGCGTGTCCATGACGGTTGTCTCGGTTGATTGCCAACAAGGGCCCGTGCTTTTTCCGCTTCGGGCGTTCCGGGAGTTTCCATTGTCCCCTGCAACTAAAGTTATCGGTGTCGGTTCTCCCATTATGGACCTGCTGGCCCAAGTCCCCGACGCGCTGGTCGAGGCCATTCCCGGCGCGAAAGGCGGCATGGAGCTCGTTGGTCCCGGTGACATGGCCGCGCTGGTGGGTCGTCTCGACACGCCGCCTGATCAGGCGCCCGGCGGGTCGGCGGCCAATACCATCTTTGCCCTGGCCCGGATGGGTTTGCCGGCGGCCTTTCTTGGAAAACTGGGCGAGGACGCGATGGGCCGGCGCTATCGTTCGGCTTTCGCGGCTGTCGGCGGTGATTGTGGTCGTTTCAAGTCCACCGATGCGTCGCCAACGGCCCGCTGCCTCAGCTTGATCACGCCGGATTCCGAACGCACGCTGCGAACGGATTTGGGCGCGGCGGCGCTGCTGGACCCGGACGAGGTTTCAACGGCGGACTTCTCGGGGTGTTCCCATGCCCATGTGGAGGGCTACCTGCTCTTTAATCCCGCCTTGGCTGAAAGCGTGTTGACCGCGGCGAAAAGCGCCGGCTGCACGGTGAGCCTGGACTTGGGATCCTTCGAGGTGGTGCGTGCCGCGGGCGCCGGTCTCGCGGGCCTGCTGGAACGTTACGTGGACGCCGTCTTCGCCAACGAAGATGAGGCCGCGGCCTTTTTGGGTCGGGATGATCCGGAAGCCGCGCTCGAAGCCCTGGGCGATTTGTGCCGCGTGGCGGCGGTCAAGGTCGGTCCGGCGGGCGCTTATCTCAAGGAGAGCGGTGAAACGTGTTTTGTCGAAGCCCTTCGCGTGGACCGGGTGGTGGACAGCACGGCGGCCGGCGATTTCTGGGCCGCCGGTTTTCTCTACGGTCATCTTCATGGATACGCGCTTCCCGCCTGCGGCCGCCTCGGGGCGCGCCTTGGCGGCGAGGTGGTTCAAGAGGTGGGAGCGCATCTTGGCGCAGCCGCCTGGGAACGGGTGCGTGCGGAGATGGACGCGGTCTCGTGAAGGCCATTTGCACTGGGCACGGTTTCGCGCTAGGCTTAGGCGGTAGACGGTGCTTGCGTGTTGAACGCCGAAACAGGAGGTAGGTTGGTATGAACGACTATGTTGTCTGTGACCGTCCGGGTACGTTGGATTGCCTGTTTCTCAACATCATCTGGGCGTTTATCCTTCGACCTCTCGAAGGATTCTTCGCCTTTTTCGGCCTGGATTTCTCGTGGGAGCTGCATCGGTTCTAGGGAGCCCGACCACGTTGTTCCGCGCCGGAATCCGCCATAAGGAAGGATTGTGCTGACCATGGCCGTACCCATGCTGGACCTGAAGGCCCAGTACGCAAAAATTAAAGATGAAGTGGATGCCGCCGTGGCGGAGATCTTTAACGCCCAGCAATTTCGGGGCGGCCCGGTGGTGGAGGGATTTGAAGCCGCCATGGCGGCCTACTTGGGCGCGGATCACGGTATTGCCATGGCCTCGGGGACGGACGCCCTCCTGATCATGCTGCGCGCCGTGGGGGTGCAGCCGGGTGACGAGGTGATCACCACGCCTTTCACCTTCTTCGCCACCGCCGGTGCGATTGTAAACGTGGGCGCGGTGCCCGTTTTCGTCGATATCGAACCGGATACGTTCAACCTTGATACAGGCCTGGTGGAGCGCGCGATCACCGGGAAAACACGGGCCATCCTCCCGGTGCATGTTTTCGGCCAATGCGTGGACATGGATCCCATTCTGGAAGTCGGCCGCAAACACGGCGTTGTCGTGGTCGAGGATGCCGCCCAAGCCGTTGGCGCGAAATACAAGGGCCGTAGCGCCTGCACCCTGGGCATGGCGGGTGCGCTCAGTTTCTACCCCACGAAAAATCTTGGCGCGGCGGGTGAAGGGGGCATGATCATCACCAACGACGCACAACTGGCCCAAACCGCCCGCGTCCTCCGCTGCCACGGATCCGTCACGCAATACCATCATGACGAGGTGGGCGTGAACAGTCACCTTCACGCCCTGCAGGCGGCCGTGCTGCGCGTGAAACTGCCTTACCTCGACGGTTGGAACGCGCGGCGGGGCGAGGTTCGCACGTACTACGATGAACAACTTGGCGGTCTGCCCGGTGTTGTTTTGCCCACGGTCGCGGACTTTGGCGATCCCGTGTGGCATCAGTATGTCATTCGTCTGCCGCGCCGTGATGAAGCGCTGACGCTTCTTCAGTCCCGGGGTATTGGGTGCGGGGTCTTTTACCCGAAGCCCCTGCACCGGCAGAAGTGCTTCGCCCACCTCGATTGCCGCCATGCCGCTTGCCCCGAGGCCGACCGTGCGTGTGGTGAAGTCCTGGCCCTGCCGGTTTATCCCGAGCTGACCACGGCTCAACAGGACGAGGTGATTGCCGCCATTCGGGATCATATTCGGGCTTGCGCCTGACGGAACCGTTTACGAGGGCCGGCCGGCACGCCTCGCAGGCTTATGTCCCGCCGGGAGTGGCCGTGCCCCGTTCTGTAACCCGCAATGCTGCATCAAGACAGGGACCGACCGCTAGTGTTCCCCAAACCGTCATCCCCGGGAACGCGGGACTCCATGATAGTGTATCCGCAGATGGCGCAAATGAACGCCGATTCTCCCGTTCCCACGCAGGGTGTGGGGGTAGTGCGGGTGGGCCTTGGCCCACCAAGACGGAAACCTTGACGACGAAACCGTCTCCCTTGGAAAAGGGGCCATGGTGGGCCAAGGCCCACCCTAAATCGACACATCCGTTTGTGGGAATGGCGGTCGGGGTGCCGGCGTTTCGCTTTCCCCGCGGGCGTTTTCGGCGCGTGCGCGTGCCCAGTGGTGTGCCAGGGCCATGTTACGGATATTGACGCACAGGGCCACAAGCAACCAGTAAGGCTCCATGATCCGGACGATGAGGAAGGAGATGGTGCCCACGGAGTGGACCATCAGGGCCAGGGTTGCGGCGAAGGTGCCCATGGCGATGCCGCGGCTCAGCCAGTCCTCCGTCCAACGGTAGGCGTTTCGCGTGGTGCGCAGAACAGTGAATTGGAGGAACAAGAACGCGGCCAGTCCCAACAGGCCTGTTTCGAGAATAACCCGTGCATACTGGCTGTCCAGCACGGACTCCCACGACACGCCGCCGCCCAGCGCGGCGAGAACGGGACCCCGGCCGAGAATGTATTTCACCTTGCGCCAAACCTGGAAACGTTCCGCCGTCGATTTGTCCACGGAGATACCCGTGTTCGCCACCTCGTAGCCGCTCTGGTGCTGAATGGTGTATGCCACGCGTTCCTTGACCTCCTTGGGCATCAGAATGGGAGAGAAGGCCAGCACCAATACCATGACCGCGGCAATGATCAGGTTACGGCTGATCACGGCAATGGTTGCGATACCCACGGCGAGGGCCAGGTAGGAGGCCCGGGACAAGGTGTAGAGAAAAGGCACGAAAGTGATGCCGCCAATGGCGAGGAGAAGAAGTTTTCTCCAAAGCCGGGGCGCCTGGGTCCAAAGGGCCACGCACAGACAGATGATGATAACCAGGTAGCCGCCCAGCGTGTTGGGCTCGGTGCCTCCCTTCTCGAAAGGCGCGCTCACGCGGGGCGTGGCGCCGATGCTGTATATGCCGTAGAGGCTGACGACGAGGGCCACGCCGAAGAGCAGGACCAGGATTTTTTTCACGTCCCGGAGGTCGCGCGTGGCGTGACCGACGAGGAAAAAGAGCAGGTAGAACTCAAGCATCTTCAGCATGATGAAGCAGGCCGACCGGCCGTCCCAGGCGCCCAGGCCCCGCTGACAGGCCAAGAGGGTGGACAGAACGCACAGGGCATAGTAGGTGGCAATGCCGGCGTTGATCGGGCTGGGTTGCCACAGGGAAAGACGGCCTTCGAAAGAGAGTTTCACCATGACGCCCAGGAAGATGACGATAATAAGTACGTCGTCGTAGCGGATGTTGAGGTTTCGCTCGCCCGAAATGGCGGTTCCCGCATCGATTTCGGGGGAAAGGAGCATGGCTATGATGAGCACGTAGAGGCCATACTCGACGCGTACCACGGTGGCGCCGAAGACGAGCAGGCTGACCGCCAGGGCAAAGGTGATACTCTGGTTGCCCAGGTAGAAATGCTGGGCGGCCAGGATCATGCCGCAGACCAGCATGAAGCCGGCGAACAGGGGCGCCTCCAAACGACTTTCGGCGACCTCGCCTCGACCGATGCCCCGCTCTGAACGGAATAGGGCCACTTAGCCTCGTTTCACTCCCGGCATCACGCCGCCATTAGAGGTGATACCATTTCCGGGTTCGCGCGCCGCCGTCTTCATAGTAATAGTAGTAGTAGTAATAGTTGCGTCGTGTCGTTTCGAGGGCGTTCACCACCACGCCGGCAATGTTCACGTTGGCGGTCTGCAACAGCTTGTTGGCCCGCATGATGGTCTCGCGGCGCGCGAAGTTGGCCGTTACCACCATGATGCAGGTGTCCACGTGGGTCGCCAGAAGCACCGGGTCCGTCACCACGAGCACCGAGGGTGCGTCGCAAATGACCAGGTCGAAGTCCTTCCCCAGTTGCTCCATGACCTCGGCCATGCGGTCCGAGCCGATCAGTTCCGAGGGATTGGGCGGCACGCGACCACTGGAGATCATGTGGAGGTTGTCCACGCGCGTGGGACGCACCACGGCGTGGATGTCGAGGCCCTCGCGCAGGAGGTCGGCCAGGCCGGGGCCGCGTTCCATGCGCAGTACACGATGTACGTTGGGCCGCCGCAAGTCGGTGTCGACAATGAGCACCCGAAGGCCGCGGTCGGCCATGGTGACCGCCAGATTCACCGCCGTGGTGGATTTTCCTTCCCCGGGCACCGCGCTGGTGACCATGACGGTGCGGGGTTTCAGATTGAGGGTGGCGAATTGGAAATTGGTCCGCAGGGTTCGGTAGGCCTCGGACACGGGGGATTTAGGGTCGTGTTGCGTGACGATGCAGGCATCGATTTGTTCTTCGTCCACGGTGGTAACGTAGGTGGCGCGTCGGCGTTTTCCCAAACGGGGCTTGCCGAAGCGCATCTGGGGGATGGTGCCGAGCACCTCCAGTCCCAGGTACTGGTTCACGTCCTCGATGCTGCGGATCGAGGTGTCGTTTACCTCCCACATGAGGACCAGCATGAGGGAGATGAATCCGCCCGCGGCCAGGCCAATGGCAAGGGCCGCCCAGAACCGTCCGCCCACCATGCCGAAATCGACGAAGGCCGCGGCCTTCACCGAACGGTACCGTTCGAGTTGTCCCGTGCCCCGGCCCAGTATGCTGCGCAGTTCCCACTCCTGTTCAAAGAGCGTGTCGAACTCCTTGCGGATGCGTTGCGTTTCCTGCGCCAGCTTGTCGGCCTGCAATTTCTTCTCGGCGAGGTCCGGGATTCGGGGGACCATGTCCTCGAACTGCCTGCGCAACGCCTGGGCACGAATCTCCTGGGCCGTGAGTTGCACCCGCAGCTTGATTTCCTCCTCCCGCAGGGCTTTGCGCCGCCGCCACATATCGCTGCCGCCGGGTATTCCGGTGTCCGCCTGCTGTTCGGCCTCCAGGATGGCTTGCTGTTTTTCGACGATTCGCTCTTCCAGGGCCACCATTTCCCAGTGTTCGGGGGTGCGGTAGGTGCTCATGGAAAGCTTTTCCTGGAGCAATTCATCCAGATCGTCAATCAGCGTGTCCACCACATTGTCGGTCACATTCCCCAGGGACTCGGGAAACTGTTTCCGGTTGGTCTCCAGCTCCGCGTTCAGCTCCGCCAGCTTGGTGGTGAGGCTTTCTTTCATGGCATTTACTTCCGCCATGTCCCGTTCCATTTTGGCCAGTTCCTCGCCCACGTCGCCGTAAGCGCGGAAGCCCACCTCTTTCTTGTATTTCCATTCGGCGATTTCGGCGCGGGAGAGCTGCTCCTGCAATTGCTCAAGGCGGGCCTTGATGAACTTGTGTGCCTCCCGGCCTTCTTCGAGGTGTAGATTCCGGTTTCGGCGCAAGAACACGCGGGCGCCGAATTCCGCGAGATCCTCCGCTTCGGCGGCGCTGGCACAGCCCTCGGCGGTGATGCGGATGAAAGGCGAGTTGGGCACGGCCTCGATGCGGAGCTTCTCCATCACCTCCGCCGCCTTGTCGCGAACCTCCTCCTTGGTCACCAGGATGCTGTAGGGGCCGCCCTCGGCCAGGTCCCGTTCTATGAGCGCTTCGACCACGTCTTGGGCGACCGCCTCCTCGTTTTCGGCCCGCACCAATTCCTCGGCGGAAGCGGGAAGCACGCGCACCTCCCGGAGATTGCGCAGGATTTCGCTGTCCCATGGCGTCTGCCGCACTTCCAGGTCCGCGTAGGTGGTCCAGGTGCGTTCCGGCGCCCGCTTGAGGTAAAACGCGATGAGGCAGAAAATCAGCGCGCCCGCCATCATGCTCAGCGAGATGATCCGCCAGTAGCCGAAAACCAGGTTGATGAGAAAGCGGAACTGGTTTCCCTCCGGCTGGGGCCGCTCCGTCTGTACGACTTTGGGTATCTCAAGCGCCATGGCGCGCCTACTCCTTGCGGGTCTCAACCGGGGTGTCGAGCGGCTTGAGAAGGTCCACGCGTGCTTCGATGTTGGGCAGATCCAGCATGCGGTTCCAGTGGATATCCTCCGGGCGATCAAGCGCCGTGGGCGTGACGAAGATCATCAGTTCCCGTGTGCCCCGGCTTTTCTCGGTATGCTTGAAGAGGCTTCCGAGCAGGGGAATCCGGCCCAATCCGGGCACCTTCTGCACCACGTCCCGGGTGTCGCTCTGAATGATCCCGCCAATAACAATCGTTTGTCCGCTCCGAACATTCTGCGTGCCCTTGCTGCGCCGCACGGACCGGACGGGCACGCCGTTCACGACCGACGTGGCCGTGGAAACTTCCGGCTCCAGTTCCACCTGGATATACCGCTCGCCGGTGGGGTCCCGCCGCACATGGGGCAACACATCGAGGGTGATCCCCACGTCAACGAAGCGGGTCGTTGTAAAACTCGACAGGCCCGCCGTTCCCAATTCACTGAAGGGAAACTTCTCGGTCATTTCGATGTGCGCCGGTTTGTGGTTCACCGTGACGGTATAGGGCGCGGCCAGAACTTCCGCCTTGTTGTCCGCGGCGAGGGCATCGATCATGGCGCCCAAATCGATGCCGCTGTTGGCATAGCCGAAGAAAAACTGGCCGGGTCCCGGTATCTGGATCGGTACTTGAAGACGCCGGTCGAAGTTGTTTTCATCCACGAAGCGGCGTCTCGCGACGGTATTGTTTCGGAAATCGCCGGAATCCAACTGCTCATTGTAGGTGGGGTCGCTGAAACCGCGGACGGAATTGACCCGGGCGGACTGGCGGGCCCCCGGAACATAGCCTCCCGAGGCTTCGTTTCCCTGCGCAAACCAGCGTATGCCCACTTCCTTGATCGCGCCCTTTTCGACCTCGACGATTTTCGCTTCGATACGCACCTGGGTCACCTGGCTCTGCATGCTGTCCAGTGTATCCACCACCGCGAGCATTTCCGACAAGGTCGCCTCGGTGTCGGTGATGATAAGCGAGTTGGTGTCGGGATCGAAACCGATGCTTCCGCCTTGGGTGGACATGCCGTTAAGGGCGTTGAAAAGCACCTCGGCGTTGGAGTTCTGGAGTGGCACCACCCGTGTCTTCATGTTGTCCGCCCGGGGCGTGTTCGATGAAAATGAGCCCGCCATGCTTCGAGAGACTGTCACGCGGGGGTGTTTCAGGTAGGTGGTAAGGGCCGTGGCGACGCGGGCGCCTGCTTCCCCCGCCGACAGGCCGCTTATGGTCACGTTGCCGATGCGTGGTATGGCGATATTTCCATTTTCGTCGATTTGTGTGGTGACCGATAACTCCGGCTCACGCTGCACATGGACAAATACCACGTCCCCCGGTTGAAAAGGGGCGTCTTTTGTCAACTGGGCCATGGCTGGACAGGCCAACAGCAACGCGGCCATGGCCCGCCACACCGCATACGATCCATGTTTCATCTTCTTTGGTCTCCCGGACCGCGCGAAAACGCCCCGCTTCGACACCAGGCGTTCTTGCGCACCTTACTGCACGGGCGTTTCAGGCGGTTGTGTTTCCTTTGCCGGATTGGTTTTGCCGCCGTATCCTGCACCCATGCCGGGGGCTTCGTTCGCCCCTGGCGCCGTTGTTTTCCCGGCAGGGTCACGCGACGGCGCGATGGGCTCCTTCAACATGGCAATCCGTTCCTTCAGGTCGTCCCGGTAATCGGGGGAAATCCCGCGGGTTTCCGCGGCGCGGGTCAGGTATTCCACTGCCTTTTCGAGCCGCGCCTGTCGTTCCGTTTCATTCGGCGCCATCCGGGCCAGGGCGTGAAAGAGTTGCCCCAACTCGTCGTAATCCACCTCGGGCGTGAGGTTTTGGGACAGCACGGCCGCCTGAAGATACATGGATTCCGCCTGCTCGTACTGACCCGCTTGGGCATGGACCCGCGCCAATGTTCGCAGGATGGGAAGTTGTGACAGCTTGTCCTCGGCCCGGGCCAGCGCGTCTCGCAGCACCTCCGTGGCGCGATCATACTCGTCCAGCTCCATGAGCACCACGCCGGACAAAATCTCGGCGCGCCTCCGCTTGACGTGATCAGGATAGTCCTTTATGAACTGTTCGAAGACCGCGAGCGCCCGGTGCAGACGCGCCTGCCGTTCCGTCGCGGTGCCGGCCCCCTCCGTCCGCTGCAACGCGCACGCGGCGTTGAAGAGGGCATCGGGCCGCGCCAGTCCATCGGGCACCCGTTCCGCGTAGAGAAGAAACCGGTCGGCCGCGTCGGCAAACCGGCCTTTACCGGACAATACCCGCGCCTCCTGAAGAAGCGCCTCCGGCTTGCCCATGACGGGCTTCAGGAAATGTCGGTATCCGTAGGAACCGCCCAAACCGCCGCCCGCGATGATGAGCACGAACAATACCGCGTAAATGGTCCACCGGATGGCCCGCCGTCTGCGGCGGGTTCCATGCCGTCGAGAGCGGTGCCGGGCGGGACGGCTCCTCAATTCATGGTGAAGTTCAGGCTTCTCTTCTTCTTCGTCGGGCGATGAGCCGGGCGGTTCATTCGAAAGCGTTTGCGGAACCTCGCGGCTCCCGGGGGGCTCAATCTCCCGCGGCTGCGTCTCCAATGCCTGCAGGAGCTGCTCCACCTCGGCTAATTGCGTGTCGGCGGCCGGAGTGACGGAAACCTCGGCGTCATGGCGTCCTTCGGTCGCGGGCGCTTCGGCGGGGTTCTCCATCCCGCGGGGCGTCTCCGGAACAACCGTGTCCAGGTAATCATCCAGGTCCGGTTCGCCGGCCTCCGGTGCGGCCTCCGTCGCCTCGTTCTCCTTTTCGATGGGCGAAGCGGATGCCGTTGCCTCTGGGGTGCTCTCTGCTACGTTCTCGTTGCGCTCGTCGGGCCGCGTCGCGGGAAGGGGGGGGCGTCCGGTGTTCGCGGTAAGGACGGCGAGCCGTCGGGTTCGACGGTGGATGTTTTCGCGCCGGCAAAGTTCTGTTCGGACAGGCCTTCGGCGATTTCGCGGAAAGAGTCGGCCGACGGCGAACGCATTTTTCCGGGGGATAGATCCGTCTTTTCCGCGGCAGCCTCCATGGCCCCGTCCACGTCGATCACACCGGCCTCGTAAAAGCCAAGGGGATCATTCGCGTTCGGGGACGGTGCGTCGGCGGGGCTGGGGTCGGGCAGGGGGGGTGAAAGCGTGATGCCGCTCATCTCCACGAAATCGAGGTCTCCCCCACGCTGATCCTCGGGAATCCCGCTGTCAAGCCGGGCATCCGGCCCGATGCGGTCCATCAACTTCCCTTCGATGGCATCGGGTTCGTTTGATACCGGGCCGTCAAGTTGCCGGGCGGCGTTGTCTTGTGCTTCCTCGGCGCTCATGCTGATTCCACGCTTTGGTTTTCACGTCCGGCCTGGAGCAGTATACGCGCCGCGCGTTGATCACGCGCGCGCGCGTCCAGTGACCCCGGATCCTCCCCGGCGGGGGTCTGAACCCGTTGTCCGTCGGCGGACACGGCATGCTCGGCGATGGCCGCTACGACCCGGACCCGTTTCTCGGGGTCGGGCAAGGTGGTTTTGTCGATGGTGTGAAGCACCATGTCCGCCGTGATGACCCGCTCCCGAAGCTGTGAGGCCACCAGGAGGCTGTTACGGCACAGGGTCACGATGACACGGGGGATACCCTCGGCATAGGCATGTATGGCGCGAAGGGCGCCTTCCTCGAAGGTGGGGCCTTCGTCCTCGCGCGCGCCCGCCTGCATCAGCCGGAACGCGATAAACTGGCGGGTTTCCTCAAACTGGATGGCGCCAAGCGTATAGGTGAGGTTTACGCGCTGATGGAAATTCGGCGCGGCGCGCAACACCTCCGCCCACTCAAGCTGCGAGAACAGCACCAGGTTGAGCAATTTTCGCTGTTGGGTCTCCAGGTTCTGCACCAGCCGCAAGAGTTCAAGCTGTCCCCGTTTGTTCAGGTTCTGGGCATCGTCGATAATAAGGGTGCAGATACGGTTTCGGTTGGCCAGCAGGTGCCGGTTCAGGGCATCCATGTAGGCCACGTAAGACGGGGTCGAAGGGCGCAAGCCAAACTGGGCGACGATGTTCTCAAGCAGGGCGAAGCTCGTCCACGAAGGGATGGGGGAGCCGATTACCGCCGCGTGGTATCGCTCGGGATCAGCGGCCATGCCGGTGATGAGCTTGCGCAGCAGCGTGGTTTTTCCCGTGCCGTAGTTGCCCAATACCACGGCAATGCCATGGCCCGAATCAATGCTGTTCCACAGGCGGAACAGGCACTCCTTGTGCTCGCGAGTCGCATAGAAATAAACAGGATCGGCCGTGGGCGCGAAAGGTTGTTCACGGAGGCCGAGGAACTCGATATGTGCTTGCGTTTCGTCCATGCGTGCCGCCTGGAGAGGCCGGCATTACCGCCCACCGGGCCGGCAACACCGCCTTTTCCGTGAGAGCCACGGGCCGAAACCGCCGGGTCTGCACGTCCCTGTTTGGCCCAAGAAAAAAATACACCAACCATGCCGACGCACGGCAAACCGCTCGGTCTTCCATCCACTGATGGAACACCGGTGATTCGCCAACGCTTCAAAGCAAAAACGAACACGCTTCGTCTTTGCCGTGCCGAGGATGGGCGGAATACGGGATATGCCATCCCCGTATTCCTCATTTTAGACGAGTACTGCCGAAGTGTCAACATTTGGCGGTGGGGGTGTACTCCTGCAGGCCCGTTGGCAGCACGTGTTCCGCGCCAACAGGGCGCTCCATGGTGAAGCAGGGTGGGCCAAGGCCCACCCTTCGCCCTTTTTCACGCCCTGCGTGGGAACGGGAGAATCGGCGTTCATCTGCGCCATCCGCGGATACATTATCATGGAGCTTCGCCTTCGCCGGGGGACGACGGTGACGGGAAGGTGGGGCAAGCATGTTTTCGTGACCATCTGCACGGAATTTCCCGGCGGCAAAAACCTTTTGCCAAGGGCATGATTTGGCTTCAAGGGCTATTCATGCTATAAGATGGTTTGAAGAGGGTCGCACCCGTTCCCCGTGGAAGGCCCGCACGAAGGTACAGCGAGGAGATGCCCCATGAGCGAGGAGAAACTGGTGGTTCTTACCGGGCCCCTGCGGGAACGGGAATACCCCATAGATGGCCGGCTTACCATTGGCCGGAATCCCGACAGCGATTTGCATCTGGACGACCTTCAGATCTCGCGTAAGCACGCACTGATTGAACAGAGCGACAAAGGCACGATTCTGCGGGATTTGGGCAGCGGCAATGGCACGTTCGTGGGGGATCGGCGGGTTCTGGAATACAAGCTTTCCCACGGTGACGTGATTCGCATGGGCACGCAGGAGCTTCGCTTCGAGTCCACGGCGGTACCCTCCGAGACCCCCGCGCCCCCCGCGGTTAAGAGCGACAGCGGGGTGCGTTTCGCTGCGGCAAGCGGGGATGAACGCGTTGAATCGGCCGATGCGGCCAACGTGTACGAGACCTTTTTCGCGGCACCCAAAAGCACGGCCACGGAGGACCAGCTTCGGCAGACGCAGGAGCGTCTTCAGGCGGTCTACGAGGCGCTCCGCACGATTAGCAGCGAGCAGAACCTCAAGCGGCTTCTGGAAAAGACCATGGACCAGATCTTCACCCTGGTCCACGCCCACAACGGTGTGATCATCCTGAAAGACGAGGACACGGGCGAGCTGGTCACGGAGTACATCAAGTCCGGTCAGCAGGACCAGGACATCACCATCAGTCAAACCATCGTGAACCGGGCCCTCGAAAAGGGGGAGGCGGTGATTACCTACGATGCCGCGGGCGATGCGCGCTTCGAGGCCGGGGCCAGTATTTTCTCGCAGAACATCTCCTCCGCCATGTGCGTGCCGCTTACGCACCAGGATCTTTGCCTGGGCGTCATCTATGTCGATACACGGGGTACCACCAACGCCTTCGTTACCGGCGACCTGGAGCTGTTGGTGGCCCTGGCGGGGGGCGCCGCCACGGCCATCCGCAACGTCCAATTCTGGGAAGGTCAGAAGCGGGCCTATAATGACATGCTTATCGGTCTGGCCAACGCCGTGGAAATGCGCGATCACTACACGGTGGGCCACACCTGGCGTGTGACCAACTTCACCCTGGCCATCGCCCGCGAGATGGGCTGGACGGAAGAGAAGCTCGAAGAAGTCCGCATGGGCGTGGTGCTCCATGACGTGGGCAAGATCGCCGTGCCCGACGGCATCCTGCTCAAGGCCAGCAAGCTCACCGACGAGGAGTACGAGCAGATCAAGGTACACCCCGAGCGGGGCGCCGAAATGATGCGGGACATCAAGTTCCTCCATCCCCTCATCCCCTACTGCCTCTACCATCACGAACGTTGGGATGGAAAGGGCTACCCCTACAAGCTGGCGGGCGACAAGATTCCCATCGAGGGCCGCGTGGTCGCCGTGGCCGATACCTTCGACGCCCTCACCAGCAACCGTCCCTACCGCAAGGGATTTCCCGCCGAGAAAGGAATCAGCATCATCGAGGAAGGCCGGGGCACCCAGTTCGACCCGGAGGTCGTGGATGCGTTGCTCAAGGCTTACCGGGGCGGCAAGATAGACCAGGTTCTGCAGGATTACTACGCCACGGACGAGAAGAGCGTGGCCTGCCCTTTCTGCAGCACCCATATCCGCACGCCGGAGGATAAGGAGGTCGGCGACACCTTCGAGTGCCACGTGTGTCACCGCACCATTCGCCTTGGGTTCAAGAACGACGCCTATTTCGGGGAACGGGTCAGCGCCAGCGGCGGCTACAGTCCCACGCCCGCCGCTCCGACGCCGTAAGCGCCATTGGCAAAAAGGCCGTTCCCGGCAAGTCGAAGAACCGCCTGGACTGAAACCCTGACGACGAAACAGCCTCCCTTGGAAAGGGGGCCATGGTGGGCCAAGGCCCACCATGCTTCGGAACCACGGTTCTCCGCGGAGATGATTCCGGCTGCGCCGGGTCAGGTTCAAGCTGCCCCATAACGCTTGCGGCATGCCTACTTGTCGTTCCAGCGTGGTTCGAGACGAAAGAAACCCGTGCCCGGGCCGAAACGGGCGAAAATGGACACCTCTTTCGGCTTGGTTTCGGCGAGCTTGGCCACGGCCGCTTTAAGGTCGTCCAGGCTCTCGATACCGTAATCGCCTACGGAGAGGATGATCACGCCGGGCCGTATGCGGGCCAGTTGCGCCGAACCGCCTGACTTCACGCGGCGAACAATCACGCCTTTCACATCCTCGGGCAGGTTGAGGGCGATGCGCACGTCCGTGGTGATTTCCCGGGCGGTAAGCCCCAGGACCTTGTCCTCATATTCACCGGCATCGCGGCTCGACGGGGGCCGTATGCCCAGTTCAACGGTAATGGTTTTGGGTTCGCCGTTCCGCAGAACCCTGATATTAACCTGCTTGCCCGGTCCCGTATCCCGGACCAGCTTGGTGAAGGCCATCACGTCCCGGTCGACCCGGGCCTTGATGGGGGTGCCGTCGAAGGCGGTGATCACGTCGCCCGAAAGGAGACCGGCCGCCCGCGCCGGAGAACCCGCCACCACCGTGCTCACCACCAGGCCGCCTTCGTCGCGCAAACCCCAGTAGGCGGCCAGGTCTTCCGTGAGGGGCTGGGTGTAAACCCCAAGCCACGCGTCGGGCGTCTTGTCGTCCACCGCCTTGTCGCCCGGCGGGTTGGCGATATACTTGCGGAACAGGGCGGCCTGGTAGATAAGGGGGTAGCCGCTGCGGGTATGCAACTCGCCGCCTTCACCGGGGCTGAGATCGAATCCGAGAACGCCCACGACCCGGCCCCGGCTGTTGATCACGGGACCACCCACGTAGCCGAAACTGACCGGCGCGTCGAGGCAGTAGGTGGTGCGGGGTTTTTGGAGTATCGCGCCGACATAGGCCACGCGCAGTGCGCGCACATTGTCCAGGGCCTCGGGGAGCACCCCGAAAAGGGCCACGGGGGACCCCACGTCCAAAGCGGTTTCCCGCGCGAAGCGGACATAGGGGAAAGGGGGATGATCCGCGCCTTCGATGCGCAGGAAGACCACGTTGATGTCATCCGGTTTCCGCAAGAGAACCGCGTCGTATTCCTTTTCATCCTCGCCCCAGCCCACGGTGACCGTGATGCTGAAAGGCCGTGCGTTGTCGAGTACCATGTGTCCATGGGCCATGACGAGTCCGTCGGCTGAGACCAGCAGGCCCACGGCGCTGCTGTCACGCCGGGAAACCTGGCCGCTGGCGGGATTCGTGATCTCGCTGGAGTAGCGAACGAGGCACATGGCGGGGGTGACCTGCTCATAGGCGCCCTTGAGCACGGCCTGGGAAAGGCCCGGGGCGGCGGCGGTCTGCGTCGTGAGCGCGGCAAGGACTATCAAACTACTCAGCATGGGACGAATCTCCTTCGCTCGGCGCATTTTCCACGGTGACGCCGTTCCCGTCCTGCTTAACGAGAACGAAACGGGTAAGGGCGCCCTGCTTCACGTAGAGAAGGACGCGGAGCTTGGCCGAGGCCACCAGTTCCTCGTAGGTGCGCCGGAACTGGGACAGGTTCTCCACGTTCTTCTGGTCCACCCACAGAATGATGTCGCCCGTGCGCAAGCCGGCCTGGGCGGCCGTGCCCCCGGGTTGTACGCCGGACACCCATACGCCGTGATTCGAGTCGAGGCGCGCGCGCTGCACGATCTCCGGGGTCAGGCTCGAGGCCGTGAACGCCCATTCCGTGAACTCGAGCTGATCGCCTTTAAGCTGACTCAGCTCCTCCGTGCGTGCGTGAACAATGATCTGTTCCGTTCCGCGGAGAAGGACAAGGGTGGCCTCCTCGCCGATGGGCAGATCCGCTATCAGCTTGCGCACCGCGGGCAGGTCCTCCTCGAAGCGGGCGTTGGTTGGGGATCCATTCACGGCGAGGAGCGTGTCGCCGGGCCGTATGCCCGCCGCCACGGCCGGTGACAGGGGCTGTACCCCGGCGATGATCACGCCCTCCCGGCCGGGATCGTCGGTACGGGCCATCATCTGCTGAAGTTGAAGGCCAAGGTGGCTTCGCCGTACACGGCCCGTGGCGATAATCTATTCGACCACCTCGCGGGCCACGTCGGAGGGAATGGCGAAACCCACGTTTTCCGCGCCGCGCAGAACCCGGGCGTTCACGCCCACCACCTCCCCCCGAAGGTTCACCAGGGGACCGCCGCTGTTACCGGGGTTGATGGCCGCGTCCGTCTGGATCCAATTGTTATACGGGGCAAGCCGGAGACGGGAATCCTCCAGGTAGCGGTCGGTCACGCTGACGATACCCAGCGACACGGAACGCGCCAAGCCCTGGGGGCTGCCCAGGGCCAGAACCATGTCCCCCGCCTCGAGGGCCGCCGAGGAACCGAAGGAGACATGAGGCAGTTGCCGGTCCACGCGCAGCTTCAACACCGCCAGGTCCGTATAGGGGTCGGTACCCACCACCTCCGCGTCAACCTGGGTTTTGTCACTCAGCACGCACTTCACCATCTCGCTTTGGCCCGCCACATGTTCGTTGGTCACCACGTAACCATCGGGCGAAATCAGAAAACCGCTGCCGATCAACGATACTTCCTGGCGTTCGCCCCGGGAGAACACTTCCTTCACGGGCCGAATATGCACCAGCGCGGGAGCGACCTTGTCCTTGGCGCGCAGCACGGCGGATTGCGCCCCGCCGCCCATCGTGACACATCCTGCCAGCGGAAAGGCCAGACCCACCAGGATAAAGAGCGCCCCGTGGCGCGTCCGAATCAACTTATTATGCAAAACACGGCTCCTTTTCCGGTTCCAGGCTTTCACTCCAAAGGGGACCCAGTATAGTCCATATGACCTCACCACCGAAAAGCCGGTTACGGATGCTTCTCCTGGAGACCCTTTGGAAGCCCCGCGCCCGTGAAGTGACGGGTTGGGGCGTGATATCGTGGCGGCCATGGATGCTTACGGGGAGGCCCCATGACCCTGCTCTTGATACTGCTCTCGGTGTTCGCCGTCGGACGTTTGCCGGCGCCCGCTTCGTGGCGTTTGCCCGCCCTGGAAGCCGGGCTCTACCGCTTCCTTCTTGGCGCGGCCGCCAGCGCTCTCGTGGCCATGACCGTGGGCGGCGTCTCCCT
>JAJRTN010000070.1 GCA_024278275.1 Candidatus Hydrogenedentota bacterium | reverse complement strand
GCCCGGTCTTGGACAGGCCCCTTAACCGGGCAACAGGAAAACGGGAGACCTGATCCCCAAAAAAGGTGTTTTCAGAAGGAAAGAACCCTATTCTATGCGGGTCGAAGCGTTACGGCGATTCTGTCTTGGACAGCAGTGTTACAACAAGTTAAGGGGCGGACACCTTCCCCGGAGAAAGCGCCCAGGCATCGTTATACCATGTTTTCCAACAAGAACCGTAAGGAGGCCCGTTTCAAAAAAACGTTTTTCAACGAGACCGCCACCTGCGGGACGCCCGTAAGAAAACGTAACCGTTCACGGCCTTTCCAACCCGGCGGAGCCGGAGCCAGGCATTGACTCCATGGAGAACCGTGGTTCCAAAGAAAAGTGGAAGAGGCTTTCAGCCTTTTCAAAGCGGCTGGAAGCCGCTTCTACAGTACCGTCATCCCGGCGAACGCGGGGAACCATGCGTTGGGGGCACCGCGTGGCATATACGGCTACGATAGTGGTTACCCGTGGCCGAAGGTAAAAAAGCAGGTGAAGTAAAGGCCAATCAGAAGGAACACCGCGCCCGCCGCACGGCGGGCCCAGCCTTCGACCTGGCGAACACGGGCAAACACCACCCCCACGCGGTGCGCGCAGAAGGCAATGATCAACGCGAAAATCAACACGGGGATCGCCACGCCCAGGGCATAGGCAAGGGGCAACAAAACCATGGATTCATGGACCACCGCGAGCGGAATCAGCACGCCGAAAAAAAGTGCCGCGGTCACGGGACAAAAGGAAAGGGCGAAAACAATGCCCAGGAGAAACGCGGCGGAAAGCCCCCCGGTCGAGGCACGGGCCTGCGCCCATTGTTTCAACCCGCCCCCAAACGCCGGAAAGGCGATCCATTCCAGGAGCAGTACCGCCACCAACAGCAGGATCGGTCCCAGCAGGCGGGTCATGTATTGCTGGAGCCAAAGGGAGACAAGCGGCACGGACAGCATACTGGAAACCAACAGCCCCGCGAGAAGGACATAGGCCAGCGTCTGCCCGGCCATGTAGCACAGGCCGGAAAACAGAACCTGCCGTGGTCTGTCCACGCGACGCGCGATAAAAGCGATGGCGGCCACGGTGGTGGCCAGGAGACAGGGGCAGACGGCGGTCTGGATCCCCAGCCACAGCGCGGCGCCCATGGGAAGCCCGCTATTCATCCCGGCCCTCGCGGAGGAACGCCCGGAGCGAATCCTCGATGTAGCGCTGATAGGCCTCCCGGTCATGGACCAGGTCCCAGATGCGCTCCAGGTTCTTCCAACGCACGGGCTTTCCCGCCTCCAGGGACACCAGCACCACGGATTTCGTGTACAGGCCAAAGCGCGTGACCAAGGCCGTGTTGTCCGGCCGATCCATGTCGAACGTGCGCCACGCCAACCTGCCCGACGCGACTTCCCCGGCAAAACGCGACCGAACCGTATCAGCGGCGTAGGCCTCCAGCTTCTCGCAGGTGTCGCACCGGATTCCGCCATAAAAATAGGCGACCACCGTTCCAGGTACGACCCCGTTGACCGGCGCGTCCAGGGGCACTTCTCCCGGCCGGGAGGACGCGCCCCCGAGGAAGACATGGGCCGTGCCGGCCAGCGCCACCAACAGCAGAAGACCGCCGATAACATGCCTTGGGTTCATTCGCGCAAAACACTCCCGCTCAGTGAATCAGGGCCCGTATTTCATCCAGCGTGGGCACGCGCCCGGCGACGCGGACCTCCCCGTCCACCACCAGCGCCGGGGTCGCCACCACGTCAAAGGCGAGAATATCCGCCATGTCCGTCACCTTTTCCACGGTGCAAGGCCGCCCCGATTCTTCCACCGCCCGCTCCACCCGCTCGGCCAGCGTGCGACAGGCGGAACATCCCGTGCCAAGTATTTGCAGCTTCTTCATGGGGGTCATGTTTCCTGTTGTTGGTCCTTTACCCGCGGGGTTCCGTACAAATTGTCATGAACCCGTGTTTGCCCCTGCCGCCAGTCATTATCAATGGCGGAAAGCATACACGTACACCGGCGCACAAGGAAAGGAGCGGGCTCACTTACACCGCGAGCGGTTTGTGACATATGGGGATCGAGATCCCTCACAAGGGGGCGGCGCGGCAGGTCCCTTCGGCCCCGATCCCGGGATGTTGCGGGAACCGGAAGATGGGGCGTGAACGATTGTAATAAATCGGCCGCCCCGGTGAAAACACCGGGGCGGCCTGGCAGGTGCTTCGCGCGCTTCAGCGTCCCTTTACATCATGCCGCCCATGTCACCGCCGCCGGCGGGGGCCGGAGACTCTTTCTCGGGCAATTCGGCAATAAGCACTTCGGTCGTCAGCAGGAGCCCGGCAATACTCGCCGCGTTTTGCAGGGCGGTACGGGTGACCTTGGTCGGGTCGATGACGCCGGCCTTCATCAGGTCTTCGTATTCGCCGGTCTGGGCGTTGTAGCCGACGGAACCCTTCTTGGCCCGTACGTTCTGAACGACCGTGGCCCCTTCATCGCCGGCGTTGGCGGCGAGCTGGCGAAGGGGCTCTTCGAGGGCGCGCACCACGATCTTGGCGCCCACGGACTCGTCCAGGTCGTCCGTGTCCACCTTGACGGCGTCCTGGCAGCGAAGCAGGGCCACACCGCCGCCTGCCACGATGCCTTCCTCGACGGCCGCGCGGGTGGCGTGCAGGGCGTCTTCCACGCGGGCCTTCTTCTCCTTCATCTCGATCTCGGTCGCCGCGCCCACGTTGATGACGGCCACGCCGCCCGCGAGCTTGGCAAGACGCTCTTGCAGTTTCTCACGGTCGTAGTCGGAGGTCGTCTCTTCGATCTGGCGGCGCAGAAGATTGATGCGGCCCATGATGTCCTTGCTGGAGCCGGCGCCCTCGATGATGGTCGTGTTGTCCTTGTCGATGACGATGCGCTTGGCGCGGCCGAGATCGCTCAGGGCGATGCTCTCCAGGCTGCGGCCAAGGTCCTCGCTGAAGGCCAGGCCACCGGTCAGAATGGCGATGTCTTCCAGCATGGCCTTGCGGCGGTCGCCAAAGCCGGGGGCCTTCACGGCCGCGGCGGTGAAGGTGCCGCGCAGCTTGTTCACCACGAGGGTCGCCAGGGCCTCGCCCTCCACGTCCTCGGCGATAATCAACAGCGGCTTGCCGCTCTTCGCAATCTGCTCAAGCAGGGGAAGAAGGTCTTTCAGGTTCGAGATCTTCTTCTCGTGAATGAGAATGTAGGCGTCGTCGAGGGCGCATTCCATGCTCTCACTGTCGGTCACGAAATAGGGGGACAGGTAGCCCTTGTCGAACTGCATGCCCTCCACGACCTCAAGGGTGGTTTCGATGCCCTTGGCTTCCTCCACCGTGATGGTGCCGTCGTTACCGACCTTCTCCATCGCTTCGCCGATGATACTGCCGATTTCCTCGTCGCTGTTCGCGGAGATGGTGGCGACGCTCTTGATCACCTCTTTGTCACTGCGAACCTGCTTGCTCATGGCGGCCAGCTTCTCGACGATCTGCTCCACCGCCAGGTCGATGCCCCGCTTCAGGCTCATGGGGTTCGCGCCCGCCGTGACGTTGCGAAGCCCCTCGCGATAGATGGACTCGGCCAGCACGGTCGCCGTGGTCGTGCCGTCGCCGGCCACGTCGGAGGTCTTGGAAGCGACCTCCTTCACCATCTGGGCGCCCATGTTCTCGTACTTGTCCTCGAGCTCGATTTCCTTGGCCACGCTCACGCCGTCTTTCGTGACGGTGGGCGCACCCCATTTCTTGTCGAGCACAACATTGCGGCCCTTCGGACCCAAAGTGGCCTTGACGGCCTTGCTGAGCTGCGTCACACCGGCCAAAATGCCGCGACGCGCTTCTTCTCCAAATTCAAGCTGTTTAGCCATGGATTCGTTTCCTCGTGTTGGGGGGATATCCCGTTTACCCTACTCAAGCACCGCGAGCACGTCATCTTCGCGCATGATGATGTGCTCTTCACCATCAATCTTGACTTCCGTGCCGGAATACTTGCCCATGAGAATCCGGTCACCCTTCTTCAATTCGAGGGGAACGCGCTTGCCGTCTTCATCCAGCTTGCCGGGGCCGACCTCGATCACGATTGCCTCCTGCGGCTTCTCCTTGGCGCTGTCGGGAATGATGATGCCGCCCCGGACCGTTTCGGTCGCTTCGGCGCGCTTGACGAGAATTCGATCTGCCAGCGGACGTACTTTCATGTCTTCTACTCCTTTGTTTCGAAGTTGCCTCTTTGGAAAAAACGTCGGATTTTCCGGCCTCCCTCACAGGAGACTGCCATTTTGGCAAGCACCAACCACATGCCTTGTGTGTTAGCACTCAATCCATGTGAGTGATAATAACACCGGGATCGGCCCCGTGTCAACCCCCATGACACCCCTTTTTTCAAGATAAATCCTCCGATAACCCGGCTGCCGCGACCGTCAACTTCGTCCATTTTTCCCACCCGGAAGGATGGAACCGAAGACCCGGCCTTTGGCAATCCAGGAAAATATGCCAAAATGGCACTCATTGAATGAAAGCAAAACCATGCCCTCAACTCCACAGGTGGGCCTTGACCCACCCTTATAACTTCCCCGCGTTCGCGGGAAAACGTAGAAGCGGCTTCCAGCCGCTTTGAAGAGGCTGGAAGCCTCTTCTACTTTGCTTCGGAACCACGGTTCTCCGCGGAGATGATTCCGGCTATGCCGGGTTAGGCTCAAGCGGACGAAGCCCGCCTCCGTCCCGTAGAAGCCATACCGATTCGTCCCGGGACGGTTGACAGTAGCCCAGCACTTCAGTGCTGGGAAAAAGGGGAAACCATATCCCCAGTCCCGTAGACGATTGAACCTGTGCCCGAACCGGGGGCGGTGAAACACGCAGGGGTTCCATCTTTGCTTTCACGCAAGTACCGGTAACCGTTCACGCCCAATGAGACCGTCATTACGAGGAGAATCCGCCGCGATAAGGGCGCAACGGCCTTTTTTAGGGTGAACAGTTCCCCGTGTTTTATGCAGCGTTGGGGTGTGGTAATCTTTCGTCAGAAAGGATCCCACGGTGGCGCGGCTTGATTCACCGGGGACAAGAGAGAAGGGACAAGGAACGATCATGATGTTCACACCGCGTTTCACCATCGAGAACGCCCGCATCGGCTGGATTGGCACGGGGGTGATGGGACTGCCCATGTGTGGCCACCTCATGGCCCGTGGCCATGCGGCCACCGTTTACACCCGCACCGCATCCAAGGCCCAACCCCTGGTTGACCGGGGCGCCGTCCGGGTCGATTCGCCCCAAGCCGTGGCCGAAGCGGCCGATGTGCTCTTCACCATCGTTGGCTTTCCCGGCGACGTGCGCGAGGTCTATTTCGGCGACCACGGCCTCCTTGCCGGCATGGCTCCCGGAACGGTGGTGGTGGACATGACCACGTCCCAGCCCGCCCTGGCGCGGGAAATCGCCGAGGCCGCCGCCACGCAAGGCGTGGCCGCCATCGACGCGCCCGTTTCCGGCGGCGACGTGGGCGCGCAAAACGGGGCGCTCTCCATCATGGTCGGTGGCGATCGGACCGCCTTCGATTTCATCATGCCCCTTTTCGAGGCCATGGGAAAGAACATCGTGTACCAGGGGCCGGCGGGCAGCGGCCAGCACGCCAAGATGTGCAACCAGGTCGTCATCGCGGGCGTCATGATCGGCGTCTGCGAGAGTCTCCTCTATGGCTACCGTGCGGGCCTCGACCTGGAGACCATGCTCGAATCCATCCGCAAGGGCGCCGCGCAATGTTGGGCGCTGGACAACCTGGCCCCCCGCATGCTCAAGCGAGACTTCGACCCCGGCTTTTTCATCGATCATTTCATCAAGGACATGGGGATCGCCCTCGACGAAGCACGCCGCATGAACCTCGCCCTCCCCGGCCTCGCCCTTGTTCATCAGCTCTATCTTGCCGCCCGGGCCCAGGGCCACGGCCGCGACGGCACCCAGGCCCTCCTGTTGGCCCTGGAGCGTCTCTCCAGCAACCCGCCTGAATCATGCACGACAAGATAAAGGCCCAACTCCCGCGGGCCGGTCGATTCGGCACCTGACGCGAGGCAGGGTGGCTTTTCCTGGATGGCTTGCGCATGAATCGACACGCTCGAACGCGGAAACCCACGCCCCTGGAACGAAAGGGGCCGGGGCAGCCATGAAGCCCCGTGTTTTTTACCCTGTGCTCAGTTGGCGGACGCAGGACGGGCAAAGGGACGGTTCCTTCAGGTCAATCGCGTCGGCGCTGTGAGAGGCGTGCATGGCGCACGTGTTTTCGGAACAGTGGATCAGGCCGAGGGTGTGGCCCAACTCATGCACGGCTTCGATCCCGGTACGTTCCCGAAGCAGATCCGGGTCGGGGGGAAGGCCATAGAAGGTGGGGGAAAGGCGGTGGGTGGAAACGATGGCGGCAGGCTTGCCCAGAAGGGCCTCACCGAAAACATAGGTGAGAATGGGGATGAAAAGGTCGCACTCTGTCACCGCCAGAATCCGGTCATGGTCACGAAGCGGGATGCGCTCCAAGCGGTAGAGGATGTGGGTGGAATTGTATTGGTAGCGTCGTTCATCAAAGGCGAAATCGATGGTGAAGGTCTCCGTATCCGGGGTGATTTCCCCGTGAAAAGCGTTTCGGACCGCTTTCTCAATCCCGCGCTCAATACCTTCGGGCACGGGGCCGAGCCGCACCAGGCGCACTCTCCCGACGAGAGAATCCATCACCGCTGAAGGCCATACTTCTTTATTTTGTTATACAGGGTAACACGGTCGATCTCCAGGGCGCGGGCCGCTTTTGACACGTTTCCTCCTGTCATATCAAGGATATTCTGAAGGTGGACACGTTCCGCTTCGGCCAATGAAAGCCGGTGCTCCATGGTGGTGTCCTCAGAGACCAGGGGCAGGTCGCGGGGTTCTATCACGAGGGATTTGCGTACCAGGAGGGCACGCTCGATGGTATTTTCCAATTCCCGTATGTTCCCCGGCCATTCATGCCGGGTCAACGCATTCAGCGCATCCTCCGAGAGGGAACCTTTCGGCTTTCCCATGGCGGCGGCATATTTCGTGAGAAAGTGATCCACGAGGAGCGGGATATCGGCCACCCGTTCACGCAGGGGCGGCAGAACGATGGTAAACACATTGATACGGTAGTAGAGATCCAGGCGGAAACGTTTTTCATCCACCATCTTTCTCAGGTTGCGATTGGTGGCCACCACCACCCGGAAGTCGGCCTTGACGGGCTCCGTCCCGCCCACGCGGGTAAACACCCGCTCTTCCAGCACGCGAAGCAAATCGATCTGGGTCTTGGGCGTGATGTCGCCCACTTCATCAATGAAGATCGTTCCGCCATCGGCAAGCTCAAACTTGCCCCTCCGTTTCGCCTCCGCGCCCGTGAACGCGCCCTTCTCGTGCCCGAAGAGTTCGCTTTCCATGAGTCCTTCCGGCAGCCCCGCGCAGTTCATGGCCACCATGGGCATGTGCCGCCGGGGGCTTGCATGATGGATGGCGCGCGCCACCAGTTCCTTGCCCGTTCCACTCTCCCCCGAGATGAGAACGGTGGTGTCGGCCGGCGCGACAATACGCACCATTTCCTTGACATGCTCAATCGCGGGCGTTTGCCCGACAATTCGCGCCAGCCCGTCTTCCGTTCGCGCGTCCACGGGGATTTCAGGCGGGGCGCTTTCCCGAAGAAGACGCCGCCGTTCCAACGCGCTTCGGATGACATGGGCGAGATCTTCCGGGTCGAAAGGCTTCACGATATAGTCAAAGGCACCTTCTTTCAACGCGCGTACCGCCGTATTCACGCTGGCATAGGCCGTCATGATAATCACGGCAACATTCGGATCCACCTCCCTGAGTTTCTGTTGCAGGGTCAAACCGTCCATTCCCGGCATCTTGATGTCGAGCAGAAAGACATCGAAGGGGGCTTGATCAAAGTGCTTGAGCGCCGCATCGCCGCTTTCCGCGGTGACGACTTCGTAGCCGTCCTCGCTGAACCAGTGGAACAGCGACTCTCGCACGATTTTCTCGTCGTCAACGATTAGAAGGCGTGCCTTTTCACTCATACCTGGACCTCCGCAAGCAAATCATTCGTGGAGATGGCATCCTCGCCATCAAGCACCTCCACCTCCACTTCCGGACGCACGGGCAAGATGAGGGTGATGGTGGTACCATGGCCGGGGCTTGAGTTGACTTCAATATGTCCTTGGTGGCGCTTCATGATGCCATATACCACGAAAAGGCCCAACCCCACGCCGTGTTTACTCTCCTTCGTGGTAAAGAAAGGCTCGAAAAGCCGGGGAAGCACGTCCTCGGGAATACCATATCCCGTGTCGCTGACCGAAACCTCGACCTGCGCGTGCCCCGTCTTCTCGTCGATTCGCTGCCGACTCCGCAGGCGTAACGCGCCACCGTCGGGCATGGCCTCAATCGCGTTAATGAGTACCGCCATGAGGGCCTGCTGAATCCGGTCCGCATCGCACGTAACCAGGGGAAGGTTCGGATCGAATGCTTTCGCAAGGGTGATTTCCTGCAATTCGAGCTTGTGTCCAAAAAGGAAAACCATGCGTTCCAGCAGGGCGTTTATGTTGGTCTCCCCCACCGTCATGGAAGACTCCCGCGAGAAGGCCAACAGGTTGCGGACGATTTTACCACAGCGGATGATTTCCAACTCCGTCGCTTCAAGGTGCTCCCGAATGGTGGAGAGGTTGTCCAACGCGTCCGGCGTCTCCAGCTTCTTGCGGACCAGCTTGGTGTAGGTGAGAACGCCGCTGAGGGGGTTGTTGATCTCGTGGGCGACCACGGCCGAAAGACGCCCCAGCGAGGCGAGCTTCTCGTTTCGCACCAGCTTGGCCTGGGCCTGGGCCAGGGTTTTCGTCCGCTCCTGAACCCGTTGCTCCAAGGTCCGCGTCCAGTCCGTGAGTTGAGCGCGCGCCTCGGCCAACTCCCTGGCCATGCTGTTAAACGATTCCGCCAGTTGCCCGATTTCGGTCCGGGACTGCACGGGGATACGGTGGTTCAGATCGCCCTGGGCCAGGCGTTTCGTGCCCTGGATCAGAGTTTTTACCGGCAGGTGAACAAAACGCCATGTAAAAACACCGCAGATCGTGGCCGCCACCAGCATGAAGCAGTAGGTGATAAAGAAGAAGCGGCCATTGGCCTCTTTCACGGCGGCATCCACGGCGGCCAGGGAGGTCTGCACATCAAGCACGCCGAGCACTTTCTGCTCCGCCGGGGGGGGGTGACACCCCACGGCGGCGCAGGCAGGTTCGTTATAGATGGGATTGGTCAATCCCAGGATTCGATGGCCATCCGGGGCCTGGAAGATCCGCGTCCGTTCTTCTTCGGGAAGTTCGGAAAGCGGCGCTTCCCCGTTATTGGCATGGCAACGGGTGCAGGATTCGGCCACCTTATTGACCGTGGTTCCGATCTCGCTTTCCACCGTCGAATCCGTGGTCACCCCTGATTTGTTGAAAATGCGAATACGCTCGATTCCCGGCTGGGCCGCGACCATGCTCACGATCTCGTAGACATCCTTCTTTCGATTCTGCAGCATGCTGTACCGGGTGCTGCGACAGATGGTGTCGCTTAGCCGGACCGCACCCCGAATCACCTCCTCTTCCAGGTGGGTCGTGTGGATGCGTGCCATCATCCAGGCCAACAGCCCCAGGCCCACCAGGGTGATCGTGGCCACCAGAAGGAATACGCGCGTACTCAGCGTCATGGTCATGATTTTTGGCCTAACTTTCCGTCAAGAAAAACTCCTTGACCATCCCCTTCCACTGGTCATCGGAAACCAACCGGCAGATGTCGGGCACCGCGTCGCCACCATCAGCGTAGGTCACCGTGCTCCCGTCGCTGAGTTCCATGCGAAGCCGCGCAACCAGGGTTTCCATCCACTTGGCAACGAAATCGCCCTTCAGCAGGTTACTCATGTTGGCTCGCAGGCTGTGGGTGCGAACCGTGAGCAGCCAACCGTCGCCGTAAGGCGCTTCGGCGAGGGTGCCTGCATCCTCTTTCGCCCGCGGATTCACCGCGATCACCTCGCCGGAAACGGGAGAAAGTATGGCCGCTTTCCGGTCGCCGTGATGCACCACCCACGCGGGCTCGCCCTGAACCACCTTGTCGCCCGGCTTGGGCAGATCGATCCGGTCGGCTTCACCCACCATGCGATGGGCGAAATCGTCCATTCCCACCCGCGCCTTCGCGGGACCTTCAACGAAGGCCCACGCATGACCGGGATGGTACGCCATTTCACGCTGCACCTGGAAACCCGCCACGACCGACGGCTTGGCCAGTTGCAGTGCCTCGGTTGTTTTCGCCGTTTCGGAAACCGAAACCGGCGCAGTATCCGCGCTGTGATTGATGACCCAATTCAGAAACACGAAAAGGGTGATGGTAAGCACTACCAGCAGAACGACCATGATCCAAACTCCTCTTGTTGATTATACACCCGCGGGCCAACCTTGGCTCCGCGATTTACACAGGTAACAGAGTATCGGCGCACTACGACTCACCTTCCGCCCCGGCCTCGGTGGCGGGTTCCGGACCATCGGCCGTCTCGTGACACGTATCACACCGTGCTTTTGATCCAAACCCGTCCACGTGGCAATCCTGACAGTCCGCCTCGACGTGGATTTCATCCAATTCGCGTCCCGTGGTGGCGTGATCGAAGCCCTCCGGGTGCCAATCGTCGGCGTGGCAGGCCCCGCAGTCGTCCACAAGGCCCGTGAAAACGGGCGGAGCCTCATGGCAGGCGCTGCACGGCTGCCCGGCATGAAACCGGCTTAAATCAAACCCCGTCCGGGTGACGTGATTGAAACGGGGGCGCTCTTCTTTTCCGTGGCAGAAAGCACAGTCCTCTTCCGTTTGCGTGGCGTGGCAATGGACACAATCCGCGTGGGGCTCCTCGCGCAGGTGTTGCCGCGACGCCATGGCATCATGGCAATTCTTGCAGTTTTCACCTTCGTGGCATGCCGCGCATGCAAGCCCGAACACCTCCACATGGTCGGCATGGTGGAAGGTTACCCGGGTTTCATCCACATCGGGGGTTTCATAGACGAACGTGGATCGCCGGGTAACCGCTTTGGGTTGTTCCAATGCCGTGGGGACCGCCGGGGCATTGGCCGCGGTACGGGCCACCGTGTGGCACATGCCGCATGCGTTCTCATGATCCCAGTCGCGGTGACACGCCAAACAGGACCGGTGGAAAATACCCCGCAAGCCGGGTTCATCCGACAGCGTGCCGCTGGACGCGTTGTCATGACAGGCGCGGCACGGGCGGGGATTGTCCTGCGTGTCCTCGTGATGACAGTCGGCGCAGCCCCCATCCATCATGCTCATCCTGGCATGTTCGGCATGTTTAAACGTCACCGCGCCATAATGCCTGGCAAGAGAATCCAGGATGATGATACCGGGAAGAGCGCCTTCCGCCCCCGTCCCGGTCCGGCCCTGCGTCGGACACGGCTTCAGGCAGGGGGAAGCAGCCGTCGGATTCGCGCAGGCATGACAGTTGGAACAGTCCGCCCCGCCCCCGGGGGGGAGAGGGGGATGAACGTTCTCGGACGGCCAAACGGGCATCGCCAAGACGACACTGGCCGCTAAAAGGCTGAGCAGGAAGAACTTTCGCGTATGGAACTCCATTTTTCCGTACTTTCTCGGTATGATTCCGTGATTACCAGCTTTCATTTGCGTCATGGGGATGCTCCACGCTGAGAATGGCCATGCGGTTAACAATGAACCGGAAAACCGTCAACCCGGCCGTCACCAGGCTGATCGTGATGCCGATTTCCATCCAGTGAGGGACATACCGATGGGGAAGCTGCCAGTTGAACGCGAACAGGGCCATGTTCAAGCGATTCAGAACCACCCCCAAGACCGCCCAGACCGCCGCGGCCCGGGTCAGGCCCACACTGTTCCGCTTGACCGCCACGGTAAACAGAATGGCCGGCGCCAACACGAAACCCAAGAGTTCCACCAGGAACCAGGCGCCGAATCCCGTCGAGAGATAAGCCCACCGGTCATCATGGGCGACGCCAATCCACTTCAGGCAGAAATAGGTGAAGAGAATGGCCGAACCTGCCTTGGCCAGGCCCAGCGTGAGCTCCTCCAGTTCGTGGTGCCGGGTCGGGTCGATCCGGCGCTTGAAAGCATGATGGGATATCCAGCCTTCCACGATGACCATGGAAACCCCCGCCGCCAGGGCCGAGGTGAGGAAATAGGCGGGAATGTAGGGGGAATACCAGAGAGGATGAAGCTTTTCCTTGGCAATCAGGAAGAGCCCTCCAATGGCCGATTGGTGCAGCGTCGACAGCACCACGCCCAATATGGCAAGCAGGAAGGTCAGCCGGACGACCAGTTTCCGAATCTTTTCCCAGCCCAGCCACTCGAAGAGGGCGGGACTGAATTCGATGAAAAGCACGGTCTGGTACATGGCCACGCACCAGGCCACCTCGAACATGACGGACGTGGTGCCGTGGGAAACAACGATGGGGTAGGGCAAACGCCAGGGACGGCCCAAATCAAAGAGCAATCCCAGGGAAACGAAAAAATAGCCCAGAAAGCCCG
Organism: Candidatus Hydrogenedentota bacterium; assembly: GCA_024278275.1. GTDB lineage: Bacteria > Hydrogenedentota > Hydrogenedentia > Hydrogenedentales > JAJRTN01 > JAJRTN01. The sequence goes on along the minus strand of JAJRTN010000070.1, from coordinate 4,470 downwards.
TCAGCACGGCGGGGCGAACCAGCGCTTCATACTTGTGAAGACCGAAAATATGCACCGCCGCCGCCAGGGAGAACCCGCCCGCCGCCAGGGCAACGCCACACAACACATCGAAGCCAATCCACAGACCCCACGGGTAGTCATTGCTGAGATTGGTAACCGCGCCGAGTCCCCGGGTAAAGCGCAGCACCGTGAAAATGAGCCCCGAACACAATATCAGCGCAACCAGCCCGTTGCCCGGCGTGAGAAGAGACCGGACATACTCGCGGGGCGTCATCCCCATCAGCAGCTTATCCCGCAGAAAGCTTTGTTCTTGGAATACTTGTTCAGATACGGCCATTACAGCGAAACTCCTTATGTCCGCGGCGGCCGGGGGGAAGACTCCCCGGCATGTCCGTTAAAGGCATACAGTCCCATGAGCAACATGGGCCAGATGGTATGCACCAGCGGTACCAGCGACAGGTAGCCCTTGGTCAGATCGGGGTAGGGCTTGGCGCCCAGGTGCTCGGGAAAACCAAGGGATTCAAAAGGAACCGGTGAAATATAAAGCCAGTTCGTTCCCCCGGCTTCATACTCCCCGTAAATATGTTCCACGTAGCGGTCCGGATGCTTGTGGATCCGCTCGTGGGCCAATACCAGCAAATCCTCCCGGCGGCCGAAAGTGATCGCTTCTTCCGGGCAGATGCCCGCGCAAGCGGGCAACCCTTTTCCTTCACTGAACCGCTCGTAGCACATGGTGCATTTGCGAACGCGGGGCGACAGCGGGCTATCGTACTCGTAGGTCGGGATGGTGAAGGGACAGGCCACCATGCAGTACCGGCAGCCGATACACAAATGCTCGTTGTAGATTATGGGCCCCTCCGGTGTCTTGTGGAGGGCTTTGACCGGGCAGGCCGAGGCACAGGCCGGATCAACGCAGTGCATGCACTGACGCTTCACGAAGGTCGGACCGTCCGCGCCGTCACCATCGAAACGGTTCACCACGGTAAAGGCCGTGGTGCTGGTTCGCCGGGGGGGACCCTGGACAACCTCCGATTCCAACTGGTCCAGCGGAACATGGGGCAGACCGTGGGCCTCCTTGCACGCCCATTCGCAACGACCGCAACCCACGCACAGGCTCAAGTCCGTGAGCATCCCCATCGTGTCTTTCGAGGGCATTTCCTCATTGGCCGTGGCATGGGCCGACCGGACCGCGAACGTGCCCCCCAACGCCCCGGCAGCCCCCAAGAACTTTCTTCGCGATATGTTCATTCCACTCCCTCTTTCGGGCATCGGCCCGGGCCGTGCTTCACACGGACGGGGCGATGCCATGCTGTTGATATTCCCGCCACTTGGAGCGAAAGAGCAAGGTTCGTGCCGAAAAACTCCCCGAGGGTTATCCGCCATAAGTACTTTGTAAATATAGGGTTATGCGTTGCGTTAAATTTTTGCAACACACGGGTGAATATCCATGCGATGAATAATTCAACAGTAAGAAGGGGTGTTCACCGCTGGCGGGGCGGCAAGGGTGGGGAGGAAGGCCAAAGGCCAACAACAACAAGGCCGCAACAGGAAATACCTGCCCTGGCGGGGATGTGTTGAATTACTCAACACCGATTGATGAAAAACACCACGGTTGACGGGCGAATCCCAGGCCATGGCCAGGCATCACCCCGCCAGGCATCAACGCGTCGGTTGCAGGACAGAAAAAATCAACAACTGTTGTGTTTTTCACGTCGCCAGTGCGGGAAAGCTCCCCGTAACGTGAGAAGCCCCCATCACCCGCCAATGATCTCCGCGATGACGTCCTCTTTCTCCTCCGGGAACTCCAACACGGCGTCGAGTACCCGGGCGACGCGGGTCGGTTCGGCACGCACCAGCTCCTGGATAAGTTTGAGGGTGAGCCGCTTGTTCCTCAGGCTGGATGCGGCGAAGTCGGGACAGATCTGACTCAGGTGGGTGGCATAGATGTCGAAAATACGGCGCTCGTTGGCTTCCGAATCGCTGAAAACCTCGTCGGGGTAGGGATAGATCCCCTGCTCCCGCCACTGTTCGAGGGTGTCGCGTCCTTTTTCGGCCTCACGGAGCGTGAAGTGCTCACGGAGCTTGCTTCGGGCGGCGTCCAGCAACATCCGCGTATCCGTCGCCAACTCGCCCGCTTCCAGGAGGCCGTCCCGTTCGAGAATGGGAACATAGGCGGAACGGAGATAGGCCGTGTAGCTGAAACCGCGGAAGTGGAGGCGCGGCAGGGCATTCTGAATCATGAATCCCTTTTCATCGCACAGGTAGACCCCCCGTTTGCCCGGGATGTTCCACTCGACGATGGAAAGCTCCGCGGTCACCCGCTCGCCGTTCTCCATGATCATCTCGTCAAGGCTGTAGTCGAAGGATTCCAGTTCGGAGTTGATCGGATCAAGAGGCGTACCATCATAAATAATACGGGTGTCCGGATACTGACGCAGATAGAGCGCGAAAATGTCGGTCGCCTCCTGCAATGCTTTTACACCCTGCAACAGGCCGGTCGTGGCGGCCGGTTCCGTGATTTCCACCACCATGCCCGTGGGCTCGCCCGGCGTACCGGTGATATCGCTCACCTGGAACTCACCCAGTTTTCCGCCATGCCCCTGGATGGTGTAGCTGAAAACACGGCCCGCCTCGTCATAGGTCGTTTTCCAGCAAACGCCATCACCCAGGGAAAAGGCACGAAACCGTCCCTTGCCGAACTTCCCGTGAAGCACCCGTTTGCGGGCATGGGTCTTGAAACCATCCCGTTTCCAGGAACCACCGAGGTTCTGAAAGACGATCAGCGCATCCTCATAGTGCAGCCCGTGGCCGTTGTCCACGATGCGAATGGTCTCCACCCCTTCCATCTCATTCATCACGAACTCCACCCGCACCTCGGTGGCCTCCGCGTCGAGGGCATTCCAGATCAGCTCCGCCAGGGCCGTCATGGGCTTCGTTTTGGCGAGGGTCTCAAGATGGTCCTCACGGACCCGCACATTGATCGTCTTCACGGCTGGAAACTCCCAGAAAATGGTCGAGGCTCGGCGGCGGAAAAATGCTTGGAAACCGGGTCATGAATAATACCACCCTTCAAAGGACAGGCACAAAACACGAGCCGGCGGGTGTCGCGGGAACCGAAGGAAACAGACATCCCGGGAAGGGGCGGTACAGCGGTATTTACGCAACCGGGGATCGATTTACGTGTCGCTGGAAATCGCCTTTTCACCCATGCCCCTTGCACGGCGATTCGTAATCTTGCAGGTTCCGGGAATCCTGTAGTAAGATAACACCCACCTAACGACGCGCCCGTAGCTCAGTTGGATAGAGCGCTTGCCTCCGGAGCAAGAAGTCACAGGTTCGAGTCCTGTCGGGCGCGCCATTCGCTTCTCTTGCCACGCCCTGGCAACCTTTGTCTTTATTGGCCAAAGTCCCTGGTGCAGGACCCGTACCACGGTTGGGGTTTTCTCCCGCTAAATTGCCGCCGAATGCCGGGAAATGCTCCTCTTTGACGGAAGTTGGTGCAACCTCCCGCAACCTGGATCTTCCGACTTGATACGGCTGGCGGCGAACATCCTGGGCGTAAGGCTTCCGTCCTGGACGATCTTCGAGAGGGAGGCCAGGGCGGATGGCGGAAACCTTCGGGGCCACTTGTGCCGCTTGGCTGGGATTCCCACCAACGGGCTGGACTCTGCATTACAGAAGCGGCTTCATGAGTAGGCCGCGTACGGTAACGAGCGCCAAAGGCCGTCACCTTCGAGACGCCCGATATGAGCGGAACCTGCCACCAGAAGATCTGATCGAGACGGTCTATCAGGCGGTGAATCGAATCCTGTCCGAGGGGCGCGTACCGTTCGACATAGCCCGTCTGGCACTGGAATGGTCCCTGGATGACCAATGGGATAAGATGTCCGAGGAATCCGTATCCTGGGCGGATGACCCGGCCAAGGCCCGATTGCATGGAGGCAACCGGGGGGTTAGCTGACGGGTGCCTGTCCCACATGGAAGTTCATCTTGCACGCCGGGCAGAAGTACCGACTCTCGCAATCTGCGTAAGCATCTAGGGACATTGCCACGTCCGCACGATCCTTCCCCCAACAGGCCGGACAGAACGGCCCTTCATACTGGCCATCTTTCATACGCCATTGCAGGGCCTCATGCAGATGCATGGAGTCTTCCCGCTCAAGACGTTTGCGGAGATCGGCGTTTTCGTCATGCAGGTCAGACACCCTCTCTTTCAGGTTAATCAGGGCTTCCCATATGCCGATGAGTTTCTCCAGCCCCTCTGCATCGCCCTTGCTCTTGAAGTAGGCCTTGGCTTCCTTTGTGAGTTCCACAGCGGCCTTGATTTCGCTCAGAGGGTGTTTGCAAAGGCCCTATGCCTTGGGGAGGGGTAACCTTTTGCTCATGAGGTTTATCATGGCGATGAGCACCATGGCTTCGCTGTTCTCGGTCAATTGCTCATAGTCCTTTGAGAGCCTTCGGTATCTGCCG
>JAJRTN010000069.1 GCA_024278275.1 Candidatus Hydrogenedentota bacterium | reverse complement strand
GCCAGAATTCGCTCAGGCTCTGCGCGTCATACCCCGCCACGTTGACGAGGGGCAGAAAGGCGAATTCCTCCCTGGGCAGAAGCGCACGGGCTTCGGGTTTCGGAGCCACCGCCGCGACCGCCGGGATGTCATACACCTGGGCGTTGGCGAACACCTTGTTGGCCACGCGCGGCAGGGTAAGGTATTGGCACAGGGCGACGCCGGCCTCTTCGCGCCATGGCTCGGTCTTCTGCGTGGCCACCATCATGCAGGCCCGCATGCCGGCGTTCTGGTTTACGCCGCCGGCCCGCGCCAGCAGGGTGGTTTCCTTCGTCAGCCGGGGGAAAGGAAAGACACCATGGTCGAAGGCCTTCTCCGGCGCCACCTCGCGCATTACCGCCTGCAAATCGGTGAACTCGCCCAGGAACCACGTGCCGTTCATCATGGTGGCCGTCGCGCCGCCCGCGAAGAGCTTGTATATCTGTTCACCGCCCAGGCTCAGGAAGTCAGGCCGCCAGCGACAGGACATGTCCTTCACGATCTCCGCCATTTCGGCAAACTCCGGCGCGCGCGCCGGATCGATGATACCCCGTTCAAAGGCCACGATACGTTCGGAAATATCAATGCGCTCCCCCACCGTGCATTGCCGGTCCCTGAAGTCAAAAACCCAGTCCGGGTTCGCGGGGCGCAGGTTTACCGCGGGGATATGCACCCGCAGGAAGCATTCGAGCAGCGTGGAGGCGATCCAGATCGTCTGTGCGTCGTCGGGCTTCACCGCCGTGAGAAAGGCCGTGTAGCCATGTTCTTTCAAGGTGTCAAAATCCCGGATGAGTTCCGCCCAGGTCGTGGGTGCCCGAAGACCGCAGGCGTCGTATTGTTTCTTGTTATAAAAAAAGCCCACGCCGTATTGCGTATAGGGGATAAGGTAAAGGTGGCCGTTGGTGTCGAGTGATTGCTGGATGTGGGGCTTCCGGAACGCGGCGCTCCAGGGGCCGGCGTCCGGTGCGAAAGGATTGGGCACGTCGATAAGATCGTCGAAACAGGTCATCAGTTTGGCCTGACCATATTTCCACGCCAGCCCCGGGTTTTCAAGAATAAGAACCTCGGGCGGGTTGTGGCCGAGAAACCGGGCGTGCAGCCACATGGTGTAGGACAGGTACGGTATGCCCTGTACGTCGAGGGCGATGCCCGTCTCCGACTCGAAATCGCCGGTGATGGCCCGAAGGCCGGGGAGGAACTCCGAAAAGAAAGTGGCGAGCACGATGCGCGGCCGGGCGGGCGCGTTCCGCAGGTCCACCGCTTGCGCCGTCCGACCGGAAAACCCGGCGAAGAGGAAGGCCAGGCACAGTATTCCTTTCAACCAGGCTGGCAAGGGACAACAAACTCCCCACGGTTTGTTTTCAAGCCCGGGCCGGCGCTTTGGAAGCGCCGGCCCGGAAAGCGATTCAGGGAGCGTCAAGGTGCCGCTCAGCCTTGTCCCGCGAATTCGGACATGGCCCAACTCACGGCGTTGTTCACGACATCGTCGTTCGTTCCCACCGGGTATCCCGAACGATACTTCATGAATTCAACGTGACCGTCCATGAAGAGCACGTTACTGCCGCCGGGAACATGGTTGAAGGTGACAATACTGTTTTCATTATAGAACTGCTGCAACGATCCCTGCGCGCTCCAGGCGTCGAACATGGCCACAATGGTGCTTTGCGCCGTGGCGGCCGCCGCGGGATTGTTGATGTCGGTGATCAGGAAGCGCTCAATACCTTCCTTCAGCCGGGGATAGGTCCGCGGAAGCGGGCTTCCGTCATCATCCGTGTCGTTGCCGTAGGCGCCGCCAAAGCGGCTGTCCACGATGTTCGCGTCCAGCGCATCCGCCGGCCATGCTTCCGATGTAATCCGGAACATGCCCATGACCTGGTTCGGATCGCCGGGGACGCCTTTCCAATCGTCGCAGGCGTTGTTCATGTTGCTGGCGCCAAACCAGTCCACCGATCCGGTTGCGGCCGGGCCGTCCCAAAGAATGGCGTTATTGAGAATATGCCACCAGACGGCCGTACTCTGGGCGAAAAGCAGTTCTCCCGACCAGCGTAACTGCTTGTTGGTCGCAAAGAGATAGGAACAGTAGGCGTAGGAGTTGGGGACGGCCAGAAGAACCTTCACGCAATTGATGGCGTTGGGGGCATTGGGGTCGTCGTCATTGTACTTGTTGAGGGCGTCTTCCAGTTCCGCCTCGACGCCGTTGCCGGGTGCCCACATGGCGCCCCGTTCGTTGCCACTGAGTGTGCGGCTGTCGGAAGGACAAAACTTAATCGCCGGGTCGGTCCAGTAATCGGGATAAATATCCGGATCCATGGCGAGGAAGTAGTGTTGTCCCCACGGCAGATAACGGCTGGGGCCGGGGAAATTACCCTTGTTTTCGTTGGAGAACATCTTGAAGATGAGTCCCCACTGCTTCAGATTGTTTGCGCAACTGGCACGGCGCGCCGCTTCGCGGGCACGGGCGAGGGCCGGCAGCAGTATGGCGGCCAGGATGCCGATAATGGCAATCACGACCAATAACTCGATAAGGGTAAAGCCTTTCTTACGCATTGCAGCCTCCGTTGTGAACCCTTTGGGGTTCTCTGAAATGTTACACAGCGATGAAAAAAAATACCTGATGATTAGGGGGAGAAATGGATGTCAGGCGCCTCCTTTCCCGTGGCCGCGACGGCTGGCGCGGGTGTCACGGCTTCAGTCACTTCCCAAGGCGGCACAACCACATGTTGTGCCGGACGGTCGAAATTGCTTAACCGTGAGACCATGAGTTCCGCCGCCCGCCGTCCGATTTCCATGCCATTCTGACGCACCTTGAGGGCGCTCAGGCCGGGATCGGGCATCGACGTGCCATCGTCCACCAGGGCCAACGTGATATCGCGGTGAAGTTCATAGCCAAGACGCTGCAACTGCCTTGCCAGGTGATCGGCAATAATATCGTTGACACACATGAAGGCGTCGGGCCGGTTGCGCCCGGCCATGGCCGCGTTGACGGCGGCATCGAGGGATGGACCGGGGAAGTCCACGCGGATCCGATGCGCCGGGTCCGCGGACAAACCGGCCTCCTGAAGCGCCCGCTCATACCCCCGAATCCGGTTGGCCTGGCTGGTGGACATGTCCAGATCGTTGTGCGCCAGGCCGATGCGGCGGCACCCGCGCTCGATGAGGGCGCGGACGAGCTGATAGCCGATTTCGTCGTTGTCCGAAACCACGAAATCGCAGTCCACATTGGGAAAATAGCGGTCCACCATGATCACGGGAAAGCGTTGACGGGAAAGCCGCAAGAGGGACTCGCGCACTTTGTCCGTTTCGTTGCCCAGCCAGATCATGAGTCCGGCCACGCCGCTGTCCGGCATGCTCTCAAGAAAACGGACTTCCTCCTCCTCGTCGAGCCGGACATTGTAGTTGGTCACCCCGCAGCCCCCGGCGAAACAACCTTCCATGAAGCCTTCAACCACGGATCGCATGTAAGCCGAGTTGTAGGTGGGGAACGCCACGGCCACGGTGCGGGGGGCCTCGGCCACCTGGCCCGCGCCGCGCCCGGCATGGGGCGCCACGAAGGAGCCGCTGCCCTGCCGGCGTATCAGGTACCCCTCGATCTCAAGCTCGCGCAGGGCCTGGCGGGCCTGGCTTCGACCCACCCCAAGTTGGTCAACAAGTGCGTACTCCGAAGGAACCCGATCCCCCTCATGGAGTTCGCCCGCCCGGATTTTTTCCCGGATGTGGCGCTTAATCTCCTCATATTTAGCGATTCGAGTGCCCATGGCGTCCTGTCAATGGGTAGGGGAGCAAGGCCCCAAACCGTCAATCCTCCAATAAGGACCAAGTGCATTGTAGGCCAGACAGGGGAATTTGTCAAGCAACTTGGCCGCCAAATTATATGTATTCTGTGAGGGTGCGTAACCTCGCTTGAGTTGTGGGGCCAAGCTGCCTTAGAATATCCACGGTGTATCCGCCAGGCATGGCACGGATTGATTGCGGCAAACCAGGAAAGAAAGGCAAAGCAAAATGCCGGACACCGGAAAACTGACCGCTCATTACTGTGTTTCAACCCATTGGGATCGTGAATGGTACGAACCTTTCCAGGAATACCGGATGTGGCTGGTCGAAATCCTCGACGGACTGCTGGATCTCCTGGATAAGCGTCCCGATTTCAAGCACGCCCACCTGGACGGCCAAACGGTGATGCTCGAGGACTATCTTGATATCCGGCCCGAGAACGAGGAACGCCTGGTGGCGCGCATTCAGGAGGGCCGCATCAGCGTGGGGCCCTGGTATGTCCTGCCCGACGAATGGCTCATCTCCGGCGAGAGCTACATCCGCAATTTCATGGTGGGCCGGAAGGTCTGCGCCAGGTTAGGCGTGCCGATCATGGACTACTGTTACACGCCCGACCAGTTTGGCCATATCGCCGCGCTGCCCATGATCGCGCGGGGCGCCGGGCTGAAAGCGGGTATCGTCTGGCGTGGAACGGGGGATGATACCTACCCGCCCCACTTCGCGTGGATAGGCCCGGACGGATCGCGTCTGCCCACGCACAAGCTTTTCGACGAGGCGGCCTATGGCGCCATGTTCCATCGCCTTCGCGATCTGGAGGGCGTGCGCGACTATGAAGGTACGGCGCTCCAGGAAATGATCGCCAGGAGCGTGGCCCATGAGCGCGGGCGCATACAGATACCGCTCATGCTGATTCTCGACGGCAATGATCATCAGGCCTTCAAGGAAGACATGGCCGATCTTTTTGCGGGGATGGTGCGGGACTTTCCCGACATCGCCTGGGAATGGACTTCGTTGGAGGATTATGGCGAGAAACTCGCGGCCCATGCCGACGCGCTGCCCGAATACAGGGGCGAGCTCCGTGAACCTTCGCGGTCCAGGGAGCGCCCTTACCAGTATCTCATCGTGCATGTGATTTCGTCGCGCTACCCTCTCAAGCAGCGAAACGACCAATGCCAGGCGTGGCTGGAGCGTTGGGCCGAACCTTCGGCCCTGATGCAGGTCCTGGCCGGCGGCAAACCCGTCATGGCTTACCTGGACCAGGCATGGCGCTATCTCCTGAAAAACCAGCCCCACGACTCCATCTGCGGTTGCAGCGTGGACCAGGTTCACCGCGACATGATGTACCGCTACGACCAGGCGGAAATGCTGGCCGAGGGGCTGACCCGCCGCGCCCAGATCTTCCTGGCGCCACCCTCCGAGGCCCCGGAAACGCCCCAGTGCTACACGGCGCACAATCCCCTGCCCTTTGCCCGGCGGGGCATTTTCGAGTGCGCGCTCAGTTTTCCGCCGAACTGGCCTGAGTTCTTCGTGGATGGCCTGTCGAGTGGGGAACCACGGAATTGTTTTGAGATCGTGGACGCGTCCGGCGGGTCTATTCCGTTCCAGTTGTGTTCGATTGAACGCAACCGGCTCTATAAACGGGTGCGTGCCGATGGCCGGCCCAAGGCGTGCCACGGCGACACGTACCATGTGGCGGTCGAACTCGACCTGCCACCCGCCGGGTACATGGGCTTTGAAGTTCGTCCCGTATCCCATGCCGTGCGCAATCACGGAAGTCTGCGGTGCGGGCGGATGTCGGCACAAAACGAGTTTCTAACGCTTGATATTAACGCCGATGGCACGGCGGACCTTCGTTCTGCCCTTACGGGGTGCCATTTCAGGGGACTGTTCCAATACGAGGATAGTGGAGACGTGGGGGATGGCTGGACCTATGGCGATCTGATCAACGACCAAGTGGTCGTCTCGCCGGGCACGCGCGTGACCACCAGCATCGATGAGGATGGCCCGTTGCGCACCGTCTTCCGAATCGAGCGGGAGTTCGACCTGCCCGTCGGCCTTCGCACCGGAATGAGCGAGGACCTCCGTGGCGATTGGCATCGCTCCGAGCGGCGCGCCACGCTTCGCGTGACCGACCTTATCAGCGTCGAGCGAGGCACGCCGTTTGTGCGGGTTCGGACGACGGTGGACAACACGATACGTGACCACCGCTTCCGCGTGGGTTTCCCGACCCATGCCGAAACCGAAGTCTCTTTCGCCGACACGCCCTTCGCGGTGGTCGAGCGCGACATCGTCGCGCCGGAAGAGTCCGCCACCTGGCATGAACGGGTCAACCCGGAGAAAGCCTTTACCTCCTTTTTCGGCGTGGAAGACACGAAAGGCGGTCTTGCCGTGGTGGCGCCCTTTGGGCTGCACGAATACGAGGTGACCCAAACGCCCGACCGCAGCCTGATGCTGACCCTGTTTCGCTCGACCCATAAGACGGTGCAAACAAACGGCGAGCCCGACGGCTGGCTCCTGCGAAAAATGAATTTCGAGTATCTGCTGATTCCCTTCGCGGAAAAGGCGGACCGCGCGGCGTTGGCCCGAATCGCGTCCGAAGCCCAGACCGGCGTGCGCGTGCTTGCCACCGCCGAAGCGCCCGCGCCGGTCTCTTTCCTGGAAGTGGAGGGGGACGGCCTGGTGCCCACCTCGATGAAGGCCGCGGAAGACGGCCAAGGCGGCATCGTGCGCCTCTGGAACCCGACGGACACCGCGCAGGCCGCTGTTCTGCGGGTGACACGCCCCCTGCGACAGGTCTGGCGGTGCAACCTGCTCGAGGATGTGGAGGAAGAAGTACCCTTTGAACAACTCGGTACCGTCGCCGTGCGGGTGGAAGCGGGCGCGCTCATGACCCTGCGTTTCGCCTGGTAGGACACGTGTTGCCATTGCGGAAGGAGAGGAACGGTGACCCCGCGCGAACGATTCATAGCCGCCCTTGAGCGACGAAGTTACACGGGCCACGTGCCCACCTTCGAGCTGGTTTTCTTCCTCACCATGGAGGCCTTCGGCAAGCTGCATCCCTCGCAGCGCGCCTTTCATCAGTGGCAGCAGATGAGCCCGCGCGAGCGCCAGCTCCACCGTGCGGACATCGCCCAGGTTCACATCGATACGGCGGAACGATACGACCACGCCGCCATTTTTCTCCATTCGCCCTTGCCCGGCCTGGAGGAACTCTTCCGGCTCATCGACATCGTGCGCGACAAGACGGGCGACCGCTATTTCCTCATGATCCACGGCGATCCAACCTACGCCATGCCCGACGGGGAAAACATGATGGCCTTCACCTCGTGGCTCTACGAGGAAATGGACGCCGCCAAGGCGGGGGCCGAAAAGCAGGTGAAGCAGGCCCTTGAACAGGCCGAGCGGATCGCCGAACACGGCGGCCTGGACGGTTTCGCCCTTTGCTCGGACTATTGTTTTAATACCGGGCCATTCCTGGGCCCCGATATGTTCGGTGAACTGGTGACACCCTACCTGGCCGAGGTCATTCAAGGCTATCGCGACCTGGGCTTCTACTCGATCAAGCACACCGACGGGAACATCATGCCCATCATCGACCAGTTGGTGGAGGCCCGGCCCGATGCCCTCCATTCGCTGGACCCGCAGGGCGGCGTGGATATTGCCGAAGTGAAGCGCCGTTACGGCGACCAGGTTGCCCTGTGCGGCAACGTGAACTGCGGCCTCATTCAGACCGGGACGGAGGAGGAAGTCATCGCCTCCGCGCGCTACGCCATCAAACACGGCATGCCCGGTGGCGGCTACATCTTCTGCACGAGCAATTGCGTCTATACCGGAATGCCCCTCGAACGCTACCAGCTTATCTGGGACATCTGGAAGCGCGAAGCCGTCTACGCGGAATAGCCCGTCAATAACGTGTTCCGCGGAGCCGTGATCCGTTACAACGGCGGGCCTCCATGATAGTGTATCCGCAGATTGCGCAGATGAACGCCGATTCTCCCGTTCCCACGCAGGGCGTGGCGGGTAGTACGTAGACATAATGGACCGACCGGCTCGGATCGCCTATTCGTAGGTTAGGCTATACTTAAGGTCCACCGTAGCCCAGCGCTACATACGAAAGGAACCGGTCATGTCCGTAAATGAGAATATCATATTTGTTGGTCTGGACGCG
>JAJRTN010000068.1 GCA_024278275.1 Candidatus Hydrogenedentota bacterium | reverse complement strand
TTGTGCTTCCAATTGTTGGAGCCGGGTCATACTCAATCCTCCTGTGGTTGTAATCAACGGCCATGTAGTATATATACTACATGCTACTGCCCAAAAACAAAAGAAAAATCGAAAAACTCACTTTGGTGACGCAGGCCCGGGCCGTGTTTTTCGTTTGACACGATCTGTCTTTCTTTGTTAAAAGTCCCTTTTCCATTGTTCGGTTGATCGCACCATTCCAGGTATTTACCTGTTTGTCACAGTCCTCAAAGTGGCGTTTCGAAACGGGCTTTTTCAGCAAGACCGATATTTTGGTTCGGTATGTTTCGCCTTTCCAGGTCACAACAGGAAAAACACCGGGACCGAACACGGCCCGCGGATAGCATGAAAAAAGATTCTCAATTTCGCAATTGCCTTCAACAGGCAGTCATGGCGTGGAGGGCCATTTGATGAGTATTGTCGCGTTGTATTGTTTTGCCGGTTCCATGGCGGCCTATACGGATTTTGCCGTTGGCCCCTTGTTTCACGAGTTGGATTTTCCGGAAGGCCGCTGTGGCGGACATGCGCCCACGGGGGTCTGTTGGACCGCTCCCGAGGCGGTGACGGTGGATGTGCGCCTGGCCGCCTGGAAGCCCAGGAACAGCGCTGCCGCCTACATTACGGTGTGGGTCAAGGGTGAGAAGCGTCTTGATACGGCCCAGGTCCCCGTGCAGGGCGAGACCTGCAATGCAGCGCAGCCTTACCGTTTGGAACAAATGCTGCAAGATGCCGGTGTCGACAGCGGCGCCTTGAACCGTATCCGTCTCGAAGCCGGCGAACAGATCATGGTCGAAATCGGGGGGAATGATTATGCGGGGCTGGACCTGACCATCAGCAACGCCCGCCAATCGTGGGATCTCGCCCGGGATTTCAGCGAGGAACATAATCCCAATGGCCCCTGGTCTTATGGCCAGGTCACTCTCGGTCCCGAGGGTAAGCCGGTATTGAACCTGTTGGAATCGCCCGTTCCTGACTTCAATCCGGACGGTCGGGGCCAGTTTGGCGCCCGACAATTCGCCTGGGTCAGCAAGAATCTGGCGCCTCACATTTCCATCTTGAAGAGCAACGGCACGAGCCCTGCTTCCCGCGAGTTTCGCCACGTTTCGGGTCAAATGGTCTACACGGAGGCCTTTCTGGATGACCGGTGGGTGGCCCGGCACTGGTCCGCCGATGGAACATTCAAGATTGGTTACGAGGGGTTTGCGGAGAATGCCTTTGGCATTGAAATCGATAAAAAACCCCTGGACGCCGGGTGGCGGTTTGTGGATTCCCGGGAAACCCGTGACGACGCCTCCGCCACCCGTCACACGGTCATTGAACTTTCCCATGCGGGGCGGTCTGTTGACGTGGCGCTGCACACCAGGCTTGATGGCACGTCCATCATGACCCGTTGGCTGGAGATCACCAACCGGGGCGACAAGCCCGTGGCGCTGACCGGAGTCTACCCGTGGTGCGGCTGCCTGGTGATTACGCAAACGTTCTGGGGGAATCCCAATCCACCAGAACGCTTTGACTATCCCTTCAAACTGGGCTATTTCACCGAGTCTGACCATGCCTGGGAGGGCCGGTTCGGGTGGCGGCCCATTCGAGAACCGGGCTTGGTGAAAATCGGTTGCCGTAAGGGCCAGTGCTACGATGACCCGTTTTTCATCATTCGGAACGAAGGCACGGGACACTATCTTATCGGCCACCTTGAATGGTCCGCCAACTGGGACATGCAGCTTGAGTACAGCGACCAGGGCGCGCACACCTTGCGTTTCCAGATCGGCCCCTGGGCCTCCGATGCCCTTCGTGTCATCGCTCCGGGCGAGACCGTTAAGACGCCGGCGGTTCACATGGGGCTGCTCGCCGGGGATTTAGACACCACGATCCAAGCCATGCATGAGCATATTCGCCGTTCCGTGCTGCCCCGGCGTGACGCGGACCGTGCCCACTTGGTTCAGTACGCCTTGCCTGGCGACCAGGGATACCTGTCCCGGAATTTCGGCGATTCAAGCAACTACACGGAAGAGACCGTCCGTAAGAACATGGATCTTGCTGCCGCTATTGGCGCGGAACTATTCATCATGGACGCGGGCTGGTGGGAAATCCAGGGGGATTGGGAGCCCTCGGAAAGCCGTTTCCCGGAAGGGATCAAGCCACTGGCCGATTATGCCCATGAAAAGAACATGCTCTTCGGCCTTTATGGTGAAATCGAGAAGGCCGACCCGGCCAGCCGCGTGGGCCGGGAACATCCCGACTGGATTGACTGGTACCGGCCTTATCCGGTCTTGAACCTTGCCGATCCCGAAGCCGCCGATCATATGGAGAATGAACTAAAACACATTATCGAGGATTTTGAACTGGACCTGTTCCGACTCGATTTCAATACGCCCTCGTTTGAAGAGAAAGAAGGCGCGAGTTTTCTTCGCCATGGCATCCGGGAAAACAACTTCTGGCGCTACTACGATGCTTTTTCCAATGTCTTCCAGCGCATCCATGAAACCTATCCACGCCTGATCCTCCAGCAGGCCGCCTGTGGCGGGGGGCGTAACGATCTCGCCACGGTCCGCCGTTTTCACGAGGAATACCTGACCGACGGCAGCCGTCTTCCCTTCGAGGTCCAGAACTACGCGGGCCAGAGCATGGCGTTGCCGCCGGAGATTTTCGTCATTGCCCACGGGGCCGATGGCGGTGGCGCCACCGGGCACGCGGAAAACTTCGAGACCAATCTTCGTGTGGCCTTCACGCTTTCCACGCCCTGGATCTTCGCGGGCACGGTCGGGCCGGACCTCGAAAGCCTCAGCCCCTACCACCTGGAAAAGTACCGGCACTACAGTCGGCTCTACAAGGAGTTCATCCGGCCCATTCTTCCCACCTCCAGGGTCTACCATCACGCGCCGGTTTCGGCCCGCGGCGGGGTGGCGTCCAGTGGCTTCTTCGCCATGGAATTCGCCGACCCCGACCGTTCGCGAGGCTGGGCGACGCTCATTCGCATCGGGCCATCCGACAGCGATACCTATCTTTTCAAACCGCGTGGCCTGGACCGGGGACGAACTTACGAGGTTACGTTTGATGGAAGCGGTGAGACGGTGGTCCTGGATGGCATGTCGCTGGTGCGGGATGGTATCCCCCTTCGCCTGGAAACCCTGGCGGCCTCCGAACTTCTCTTGTTTGAAGCGGTCCCGGAAGAACAGGGGGCGAAAGACCCGGTCGATGACGCGGGCACGGGATGAGAGTCCCGGGTGTCAATATGATCGACGGGGAGCATGGAGGAGACATGAGATGCGTATTCTCATCACGGGAGCGGCTGGAAACCTGGGAACCGGGCTGATTGAAGCCCTCGCGGGGGCTCATGAGCTGGTACTCTCCGACGTGTCCCCGGTGGATACGCCTCACGAGTTTCGCCGGGCGGACCTGCGCAAGCTGGAGGACGTGTTGCCCTTGGCATCCGGATGCGACGCAATAATACACACGCCTGCCTGGCATGGCATGCACAGTCCCGTCAAGAGCGAAGTGGATTTCTGGCAACTCAATGTCGACGGTTCCTTTCACCTTTTTCAGTCGGCCCTGCGGCATGCGGTCCGCCGGGTGGTTTGGGTATCGAGTGTGTCTGTCACGGGCTGGCAACACGATAAGTACGGCTTTACCAAGTTCCTCGGCGAGCATCTGTGCGGTTACTACCACCGGGTTCACAACATGTGTGTCGTCATCATTCGACCGTGGGATTTCACGCCCTATGGCGATGATTTCCTGCGGTATGGCACACGTCTCCTGGCCGGCGGCGTGGACCGCCGGGATGTTGTCGGCGCCACGGTCCGGGCGCTCACCTATGTGTCTGAAGAACCCGCCGAATGCGAAGCGTTTGAGATCGGGTGTGACAACGGTTTCGAGTCGGGCGACCTGGAAGCTTATCAGCGCGACCCCCTGGCCCTGCTCGAGCGGAAATGGCCTGGCTGTGGGGTATTGATCAAGCGACACCAAATAGCCCTGCCTGAAAAGATCATTCGCTGCGACCTGAAAGCCACCAGGGAAATCCTGGGGTACCAGCCAAGATTCCATTTCGGAACCTTCCTGGAAGCCTTGTCGGGCCCATGAGATCATGCCCATAGGGCCACGGCCCGGCCTTTTCGCCCGTCCGGTCAGGTCGCGGTCAACTTTCCCCAGGACAAAAGCAGAATGCCGACCGCGATGGCGAGAACACCGAAGTATTGGACGGCGGAGAGCGCCGAGCGAAAAACGAGCGCCATGGCAAGTTGAGCGAACAGGAAGGCGCCTCCCATACAGATCCCCATGGCCACATTGGGGTTCATGGTTTTGTAGAGAAGCATCAGAAACCAGATGCTGGAAACACCGAATGAATGGCCGCCGAAGAAGCCCCAAAGCCAACGATGGTCGGCCGTGCTGCCCCACTTGAATAATAAGAGCGCAATCACCTGCATCCCCCAGAAAACGGCTATCAACAGGACAGTTCTCAATAGCACCGGATAATCCTCCCACTGCTTCTGACGGGATAAGTCGCGGCCCTGGCCGGGGACGCCTCGACGCAGGTCACACAGGATAGCAGAAACGTTAACACCAGCGAGTGGTCCCGGGTCGGTGCTTAGCCCATCTTCGCAGCACCTGCGCCCATTGCGGACATGGCAAGAAAAAACGGGCACAAGACGGGGCATCCCGGCAGCCGCGGCGACCACCCCGTTACAGGAGCAGCTTATGCGCGTGGGTATTATTGGGTTGGGTCTCATGGGGAAGGCCATGGCGCGGGGCCTGCTCGATGCGGGACATGGGGTTTACGGATTTGATCTTCGGCCGCGGGCATGCCGTGAAGCGGCGGACCTGGGCGTGACCGTATTGCGTGATGCCCGTGCCGTGGCGGAAGCCGCTTTTCCCCTGGTGCTCAGCCTCATGACCTCCGACGACCGCCGTGCCTTATTATGGGGGGCGCAAGGGGTGGCCGACGTGCTGTCCGGGGGAAGCATTGTGATCGACACCACCACGGCCCGGCCCGAGGACCTGGTGGAAGACCATGGCCGTTTGGCCGAGGCGGGGGCGCGCCTGGTGGATGCCTGCGTTTCCGGTTCGAGCCAGGCCGTCCTCGACCGGCAGGCCCTTGCCCTCGTGGGCGATACGGAGGTCAACGCCGCGCCTTATGAACCCGTATTGGCCGCTTTTACCAGGGCGCGGTACTACCTGGGCCGGTCGGGGGAGGGGAGCCGCGCCAAGCTCATTGTGAATACCGTGTTCGGTCTCCACCGGCTGGTCCTGGCCGAGGCCCTTGCCCTCGCGCGGGACGGCGGTTTCGATTTGGAGGTTATCCTCGACATCTTGCGCCGGGGGGAGACCTATTCGAAGGTCATGGACAGGAAAGGTCCGAAAATGATCGCCCGTGCCTATGCCCCCGCCGTGGCCCGGCTTGAGCAGCATGCCAAGGATGTGGATCTTATCCTGGAATATGCCGAGGGCATCGGTGCGGACGTGCCCGTGAGCCGGCTTCACCAGGAATTGCTGGCCCGCGCATTGGCCCGGGATGCCGGTCCCTTGGATAACGCGGCCATTTTCGAGGCCTATCAATAACCGCTTTCGCTTGCCCCGTTTGGCCGATGTTTCATGGTCTCGTTGGTTTGTATCGCGGTACGAGGCTTGGCAAAACCCGGGAAACGCGCATATTATGGGTTGGCTCTTGCATTTCTCATATTGCCCACTGTACGCTAAACCCACGGTGTTTGCCTTGAAGACGGGCGCGCCCGGGGTCGTTCCCGAATGACCCGGCTCGTCATCCCGATGAACGGGGGAGTCATGTCCTGTTCACAACATGTTCGTTTCATGACCGTGGCCGCCCGTTTTCAAATGACAGCAGGGGGGAGGAGGTGTCAAATCAGTTTCCAGCGAAAGAAGGGTGACTGAAATGGGCGTCTTTTTTCTTTCCCAGGTCTTGCAAGGATTACAGGGAAACAAGCGTTTTCGGAAATGGGTGCTCCTGCCTCCTTAACCCCATTGGTAGCGGTCCGGTCAAGGTGGATCTACAATCCGCTGTGTTATGGGTTCGTCTTTTCTTGTCCGGTCCGATGCAGATTTTTTGTCTTTTTCTGTTGACACGGGATGCTGGTTGGTATATAGTTGACAAAAGTGAAACATGCGAGATGGGGTTTTCCGTGCCCTGTCCGTGTGTGTGGGAGGGTGCCGCTTGGGCGGTGGCTTTCCGTTTTCCGACGCGTTAAAGGAGAGGTGCCGGGCCGATTGGCCCGGCGTGGGTCCATCGAGAAGGACAGATCCCGCCATGAAGAAACTGCTGCTTTCCGCCATGATGCTCGTTGCGAGTTTGTGTCTCACCGCGGCGCCTGCGTTCGCTCAATGCGATGTGGCCGATGCCGGTGCCGACCAGCAACTCTGCGACAATGATCCCCTGGCAACGGAGATTATCACCACTTTGGCGGGCAACACGCCCACGGTGCCCGGCGCGGGCATGTGGACCATCGTCGACCCCGCCGATGGCGGCGGGGGGATCTTCAATGATCCCACGGCGCCGGACGCGGTGTTCACAGGCATCATCGGCATCACCTACACGCTGCGATGGACCATCACCGACTCCCCGGCGGACCAGGCGCCCTGTACCTCGTCGAATGATGTGGTGATCGACCTGGTGCCCCTGCCCACCACGGCGGACGCGGGAGCCGACCAGGTGGTATGCGCGAGCACCACGACCCTTGAAGGCAACACGCCCCAGCACGAGACGGACAACGCGGTTTGGAGCTTGGTGGTGGATGATGGCGCGGGCGTAATCGCCGATACCTTCGATCCCCTTTCTTCCTTCTCCGGCACGCGCGGATTCACCTATACGCTTCAGTGGACGATTGACAACGGCGGATTCTGCCCGGCCTCCACGGATACGGTGGACATTACCTTCTCGGAGGACACGACGGTGGCGGACGCGGGCCCCGACCAGTCCGTCTGTGGTGACACGGCCACGCTGGCGGGCAACGCCCCCGCCGTGGCCGGCGAGACGGGACTGTGGGTGGAGCTTGTGGGGGACGGCAATGGATCTTTCGTGGACGCCACGGACCCGGGCACGGACTTTACCGGCACCCGGGGCGTGCTTTATGAGCTGCAGTGGACCATTTCCAGCCCGGGGGCCTGCCCCGATTCCTCCGACACCGTGGTGATTGAGCTTTTCGAGGATCCCACGGTGGCCGACGCGGGGCCGGATCAGACCGGCGCGGCGAATGGTGTTTGTGGCGACACGGCTACGCTGGCCGCCAATACGCCGGTGGTGGGCACCGGCATGTGGACCGTTGCGTCGGGTGACGGCAATGGTGTCTTCGCCGATGCGACGGACCCCGCCACCACGTTCAGTGGTACGCGGGGGCAGGTCTACACCTTGACCTGGACCATCAGCAACGCGCCCTGTGCGGATTCCACCGACACGGTGGACGTCGAGTTTTTTGACGATATCACCGTGCCCCAGCTTCCCCAGGCTTCCCTGAATGTGTGCGGTAATTCGGACAACCTGGCGGGCAATACGCCCGCAGCCGGGGAGACCGGGACCTGGACCCTGATTACCGATGACGGCAACGGCGTTATCGCCGATCCAAACGATCCCACCACGCTCTTCACCGGTGCTTACGACTTCACCTACACGTTGCAGTGGGAAATCACCAACGCGGCGTCGGCCTGTCCGACCCCGGACCCGGCCACCATGGAGATCACTTTCTTCGACGTGGTGACCACGGCCGACGCGGGCCCGGACCAAACGGGCGCGGTGAATGGTATCTGTGGCGACACGGCCACGTTGGCGGCGAATACCGCTGCGGGCGCGGGAGAGACGGGTACCTGGTCGGAAACTTCGGGCGACGGCAACGGCGTCTTTTCCGACGTGAACGACCCGGCGGCTACCTTCACGGGTACGCGGGGGGTGTCGTACACCTTGCAGTGGACCATCTCGAACGGGGTGTGCCCTGATTCGACGGATACGGTGAATGTGGACTTTTTCCCGGACGTGACGGTGGCGGACGCGGGTCCGGATCAGACGGGTGCCACCGACGGTGTGTGCGGCACGTCCACCACGCTCGCGGGCAATACGCCGGGAACGGGTGAGACCGGGCACTGGACCATCCTGGCCGGTGCGGGCGGCAGTTTTGACGATGACAACCTCCCGGCGGCCACTTTCAGCGGTACCGTGGGTACGACCTACACGCTCCAGTGGGAGATTTCGGACGCGGCTTCTTCTTGTCCCGCCACGACGGATACCGTGGATATCGAGTTTTTCGGGCCGGTCACCGTGGCGGACGCGGGCGCGGATCAGACGGGCGCCGCCGATGGTATTTGTGGTGATACGGCGAACCTTGCGGGCAACGCGGCCGCCGGAACGGAAGTGGGCACGTGGACGGTTGTTTCGGGTGATGGCAACGGCTATTTCGACGGTAACCCCGCCAGCTTGACCACGAACAACAATGTCACGACGTTCACCGGTACCCGGGGCGTTACCTACAGCTTGATGTGGAGCATTGACGACGCTTCCTCGCCCTGCCCCGGAACCTCCGACACGGTGGACGTCCAGTTCTTCCAGGATCTGACCGTGGCCAACGCGGGTCCGGATCAGACGGGCACCACGAACGGCGTGTGCGGCACGTCGACCCTTCTCGCGGGTAACACACCCACGGTGGGTACCGGCGCATGGACCATCCTTGCCGGGGCGGGCGGCACCATCAGCGATGCCTCCGATCCGAATTCACCTTTCAGCGGTGTTGTCGGCACCACCTACACCCTGGAATGGCGGATCAGCGACGGGAGCAGCGCCTGTCCCGAAACGGCCGACACCGTGGATATCGAGTTCTACTCGGTGGTCATTGCCAACGCGGGCCCCGATATCTCGGTCTGTGGCTTGACCGCCCCCTTGGCGGGGGTTGACCCGTCACGTGGCACGGGTACCTGGGTGCTGTCGAGCGGACCGGGCACCCCCACTTTCGTGGATGCCAACTCCGGCGTCACGGGCGTGACGGTCTCGGACTACGGCACCTACGTTTTCGAATGGCAGGTGACCGGCGCAGGGCCGTGCGCGGACAGCACGGACACCACTACCGTGAACTTCTTTGAGCAGCCCTCCGGTACCGATGCCGGCGCCGACCAGCAGGTTTGCGGTGATACCACCAACCTCGCCGCAGTAACCCCGACCGTGGGCACCGGGGTGTGGACCATCGCCGCCGGCGACGGAAACGGTTTTTTTGACGGGGTGCCGGGAACGACCACCTCTTCCGACCCGGCCGCGCTTTTCAGCGGTACGCGCGGTGTGAGTTACACCCTGACCTTCACGGTGACCAATGGCGTGTGTCCCCCCGATTCCGATTCCACGGTCGTCGAGTTCCTGGAGGATCCGACGGTTGCGGACGCGGGACCGGATCAGTCCGGGCCGGATGGAATCTGTGACAGCACCACCACCCTGGCGGCCAACACGCCGACCGTGGGTTCGGGCCAGTGGACCATTTCGGTGGGTGACGGGAACGGCTTCTTCAACGGCGTGCCCGGGCAGAACACCTCGTCCAGTCCCACCGCGCAGTTTAATGGCACGCGGGGCGTTACCTATACCCTGACCTGGACGGTTTCCAACGCTACCTGCACGCCGTCCACGGATGACGTGGACGTGCAGTTCTACCGTGATCCGTCTCCGGCGGACGCGGGCGCGGACGAGGAGGTCTGTGGTGACACGACGGTGCTGACCGCCACCGCCCCCGCGGTGGGAACGGGGCTTTGGACCGTTACCACGGGCGACGGTAACGGCAGTTTCACCGACGCCACCGACCCCGCCACGACCTTTACCGGCACCATCGGGCAGACCTACACGCTCGAATGGACCGTTTCGAACGGCACTTGCACGGCGAATACCGATACCGTGGATATCACGTTCACCGCGCCGGCCACCCTGGCCGATGCCGGCACGGATCAACTTATCTGCTCCAGCGCCGTGCAACTTTTCACGGAGATGCAGGGCAACACACCGCAGGGGACGGAAACCGGTGAGTGGACCATCCTTTCCGGTGATGGCAACGGCTACTTTGACTTGACCCCGGGCACGTTGACTTCGACCGATCCGGCCGCCGTCTTCGCGGGCTCCGCGGGGGTTGACTACGTGTTGCAGTGGGCCATCACGCCGGAAGCCGGTTCGCCGTGCAGCGTTTCGACCGACACGACGACAATCACCTTCGCGGTACGCCCGCCCGAGGCCGATGCCGGTGCCGATACGGACGTATGCGACGGCAGTCTTTCCACCACGCTGGCCGCCAACGATCCGAACAGTCCGGCACCCCCGGTGATTCCGGATACGCCTTACGTGGGTACCTGGACCGTGATCAGCACGCCCGATGGCGCCGCCGTGGGCTTCAGCGACCCCAATGATCCGGGAGCGACCTTTACCACGGATACCTACGGTTTCTATGAATTGCAGTGGGAAATCCCGCCGGGCACCTTCGGCGGCGTAGCGAGTTTGTGTGACGCGACCACCGACACGGTGATCTTGGGCTTCTTCGAGCCGGTCACAACCGCCGACGCGGGTCCGAACCCGACCGAGGTGATTTGTCTCGACGCCAGCGACCCGGTGCAGAAGGTCCTGGAGGGCAATGAAGCGCTTGTGGGTACGGGAACCTGGACCATCCTCTCCGGCAGCAACGGCGCGCTGGTGGACGCCAACGATCCCACGACCACGCTCATTGGTCAACTGGGCGAGGTCTACCTGCTGGAGTGGCGCATTGCCCATGAAGGATCGACCTGTCCCGAGTCCGCCGACACGGTGGAAATCGGGTTCATCGAAAATCCCACCGTGGCCGATGCCGGGGAAGACGACGAAGTGTGCTTTATCGTCGGCTCGCTCGACTACACGTTGAGTGGCAACACGCCGGTGGTGGGCACGGGGCTGTGGACCGAGGTTGCCGGCGACGGCAATGGGGTCTTCGCGGACGCGACGGATCCGGAGACGGGATTCACGGGCACCGAAAACGTGACCTATACCCTGCGCTGGACCATTACGAATGGCACTGCGCCCTTCGCGTGCGTCAGTGAGGACGAGGTGGATATCACGTTGACCGGCCTTCCCGTGCTGGACCCGGGTGTGGACCAGGTTATCTGCGGCAACACCACGAGTCTTGCGGGCGCGGTTGCCATCGCGGCGCCCGGTTCCGTTGAGGAATGGGTGATTCTGTCCGGTGACGGCAATGGCAGCCTGGCCGACCCGTCCCTGTTGAACACAACCTTTACCGGTACGCGTGGCGTGGTGTACGAATTGGGTCTGCGTTCCACGAACCGGATCTGTTCAACCCAGGAAACCATTACGGTCACCTTCAAGGAGCAGCCGGTTGCCTATGCGGGCGAGGATCAGCTCTCCGCGTGTGAGGGCGTCGCGACCCTTGCCGGCGGCCATGACGGGGTAAGCGGCCAGATTCCTGCCTTCTCGACCGGGATGTGGACCATCGACGTGGGAGACGGTAACGGCTCTTTCGCCGACCCGACCGATCCCACCACCGCGTTTACCGGTACGGTGGGGGTAACCTACACCCTGCGCTGGACCATCACGGCCGACCCCTGTACCGCAACGTCGGACACGGTGAATATCACCATTATCGAAGATCCGGATGTTCCCGATGCCGGCGACGATCAAGAGGTTTGCTCGGACGGCATCAAGGCCACGGCCAGCTTTGACCCGGCCTCGGACTTGCCGGACGCGGATACCTTCGAGTCCACGATCAGCCTCGATACCTTCGGAACGGTTTCGGACGTGAACGTCCTGGTGGAGTTGGCCCATGATGAAGCGGGCGATTTGACTGTCACGCTGAGTAAGGATGACGGTACCACCGTGACCCTGTTCAGCAGGCTGGCATGTGGTCCGCTGGCCGAAGGCGACCGCGTTTTCGACGACGAGGCCTTTGACCCTGCAGGCTGCCCCCTCGCGGTGGGCTTTTATATTCCCGCCGAGGCCTTGAGCGCTTTCGACGGGGAAGACATCGCCGGTGACTGGACCCTGCGTATTACGGATGGCGCGGCGGGCAACACCGGGACGATATTGTCGTGGTCGCTCATCATCAATGAAGGTGCGGCCGCGTTGAGTGCCAGTCCGAATCCATTGACGGTGGCGGGTGCCACGGGGTTCTGGAGCATTGCGGACAATGGCACGGACGGCTTGGGCTACTTTGAGGGTGGTCCGGGCACTTCCACCTCGACGGATTTCGACACGGTGTTTTACGGATCGCCGGGCGAGACCTACACCTTGCAGTGGAATACGCAGAACCAGGACTGCATCAGGACCGACGAAGTTCTCCTCACCTTCGGCACGGCACCGCCCGTCGCCGACGCGGGCGCGGATCAGGACGTGTGCGATGACACGGTTACCCTTGCCGCCCTGCCCGTTACCTCGGGCAGCGGTCTGTGGACTGTGGATGACG
>JAJRTN010000067.1 GCA_024278275.1 Candidatus Hydrogenedentota bacterium | reverse complement strand
GCTCAAACAATCCGGCATGGAGTGGACCGTACGCGGTGCAAACGCAATCACCGCACTGCGTTGCGTCATTCAATCAGGACGGTTCGAGGAATACTGGGAGCAGCGCGCCGCATGAAAACCCCCAAAATTGACGCAGGCCCTGGCCAAAGCGTGTTCCCCGCGCCCGTCGGCTCGTCCACCTGCGCGACAGCCTTGATATGGGTCCTGAACGGCGCGTATAAGAAAGACTTGCGCGACCTGACGTGGGTGGCCAAGGCAATCCGTCCGGTCGAACGTTTTGGAGGTACTGTTGAATGAAAAAGGGTTTGCTGCTTCTGCTCCTGGTGGTGCTCCTGTCGCAGGCCGCGTTCGTCATCTGGATGAACTCGGGCAGTCTCGAATCACTGCATAAAGATCCCTGGTCCGTGGCGGGAATCGCCGATGATGTGGAGGTCAAGAAAGTGAAAGTGGTGGCCGCCGCGCCGTATCCCGGCCCCAAGGCCACGAACCCCGACATGGGCCGGGGCCTTATTCGGGGGCGTGTCGTGGACCCGACGGGGGAACCCCGGTCCGGGGTGGCGGTGGTGGCCGATCACTACCGTGATCCGGAACTCTCGCTGACACGGGGCGTGCGACGATCCGGGCGTTGGGATACGAAGACCGACGACACGGGCTATTTCGAGTTTTCCACGTTGCCCGGCGGGTTTTTCACGGTGTCCGCGTACACGCCCGCCCGGCATGCCCTGGGCGAAGTGACCATTGAGGAAGAAGGCGCGACCGGGGAACTTCTGCTCACGTTGGCGGACACCGTTTCACTGGACGGCCAGGTCTTCAGCCCCGAGGGTGCTGCCTTGCGTGATGCCCGGGTATACCCCGTGTGGTGCGACAACCAGATAGGCGTCCCGCCTTATGTTCGGTTCCCGGAAAAAACGGACCGCAAAGGACGTTTCCATTTCTCCCATCTCCACGGGGGAAGCTGGCGATTTCTCGTAGCCGCCCGGAAGTACGCGCCGTTCCTCAGCGAACCCGTGGCGCCGGCCCGTGGCGAAGTTGTATTCAACCTGCGCGCGGGCGCCACGTTGACGGGCAGCGTAATCGAAATCACGAAGGACCGGCCCGAAGGGCGTGTGGAGATCGTCGCACGGGAAAGCGCCTTCGGTCTCGAAACCTGCCGTGCCCGGACCGACGGACGCGGACATTTTGAATTGCCGGGGCTTCGCGCCGCGACGTACAGGCTGACCATTTCCTCGAACCGCGTGGCCCCCGTCTACAGCCCCATCCAAATCAGCGTAAACGAAGAAGGCGTAACGAAGCTGCCACCCGTTTGGGTCAAACCCGCCGGCAGTCTCCGCGGCCGCGTGGTTTTGGCCGGTAATGACGGCGAAGGGATTCCGGGGACCACGGTCCGGGCGTCGCAGGCCGGACAGGCGACGCAGGAGACCGTCGTGGCGAAAACCGACCCGGGTGGATACTACACCTTTAAGGGATTGTCCAGGGAACCTTACAGGATTACCGTGGCGCCCCTGCCCGGATACGCGCCCGCCGGGCCGGTCTCCAAGGTGGTGGACACCACCGCGAACCAACAGGTGAAGGGTCCGGTTTTCGTCCTGGAGCGGGGCCTGACCGTCTCCGGCCGTGTCGAAGACGGCGAGGGTCGCCCCGTGGCACAGGCCAACGTGTTCTTCACGGTGGAGGACCGGCCAGACACGCCCATGGCCACCCGCACCAACGATCTTGGCCTGTTCTCCTTTGAGGGCATCGGCGGCGGCGAGTCGGTCACCCTTCGGGCGGAACGGATGGACCGGAGAAGCCACCCGGCGGGGCCTTTCGCCATGAACGGCGAAGCGCTCGGGGAGTTGGTGCTCAAACTCGACACACCGCGTGAATGGGACACGCCTTCGCCTCCGTGAACGCCATCCGCGAGGAAAGGAGGATGAAGAAGCCCCCCATGGGACGCACCCGCCCGGACACCGCGACGGAACGCGATGTCAAGGGCAGCCCCACACCGTATCATGGAGCCCCGCCTTCGCGGGGATGACGTGTTGGGGTTAACGAAGGGTTTCCGCTGACGTTATGAACATTGGGGGATATGTCCCCGTCGCGGCGCGTGTCATCCACCCCATCGAACCGCCAGGACGTCGGCCATTTTCTCCATGTAGTAGCAGAAGTTGTCGTAGGAGATATCGGGCGGGAGGCTGTGATCGATATTGGGGATGTAGCCGCCTTCTTCGATGAGGGGCATGACGCGCGCAATTTCCCGGTCAATGGCCTGGGGGCCCTGGGTGAGGGGGCGCTTGTCGAGGCCGCCGTACATACGCAGGGACTTCCCGTATTTCCTGCGCACTTCCTTCACATCCATGCCGGCGGCCACCTCGAAGGGGTAGAGCAAGTCGATGCCCGCGTCCATGAAGACGGGGATAAGCGAATCAATCTGCCCGTCGCTGTCGAGACATACCCACGGCACGCCCCGGCCCTTCACGTACTCGATGACACGCTTGTACCGGGGCAGCATGTACTTACGCGCCAGGTCGGGGCCGATAAGGGGGCCGGCGTTGTAGGCCATGTCTTCCCACAGGCCGAAACAGTCGATCTCGATGTGGTCGAGGATTTGCCCGATCATGGCGATGGTGTAGTCGGCGATGGTGTCCATCATCTCTTCAATGAGCGCCGGATCGGTGTAGAAGGCCATGCACAGGTTTTCGACACCCATGAGGTTACGCAGGGGACCGAAGAAGCCGCCCCACCGGTCGGCGATGACGAAGAGCGCTCCCGGCTGCGCGCGGAGTTGCTTCAGCGTGCCGATCCAGTCGCCGCCGATGCGGGGGGCCACATCGGGTACGAGCCGCATCCGCGCGAAGGCCCGAAAGTCCTCCACCGTCTCCACGGGAAACCGCACGAACTGGGGCATGGTGGACATGGGGTTGTCCTTCATCTCCCGCATGAGGATGCCTTCGTGGTTGATGTAGAGGACATGGCGGTCGTCCTCCTCGATGATCTCGCGTTCGAAAGGGGGGTAGGGGAAAAACCAGGCGCCGTGCCACTGCCATACATCCGTGGGCCAGGCGGTCAACCCGTCGTCGGGCATGCCCTCGGCCCGCCACCGTTCGGCGGTCCCCGGAAATCCCATCCACGGCATCATGAAAATGGGCCGATCCACCGGTTGGTAGCTCATGGTCGCGTGAAAACGCTCACGATCATTCATGGTTATTCTTCTCCATCAGGCCGGCCTGGATTCAGACTACCCTTTCGGCCGTTCGAATTGTGGAATCTTCAACTGCTCGCCGCCCCGGAGGGCGGACTGGTGCGCCACGATACCGGGCACGGTGTAGGCCAGGGCCTCGTATATATCTATCGTCGGCCGCCGCCCGTGGGTGAGGGCGTCGATGAACTCGTGGGTCAGGAAGGCATGCGACCCGTGATGACCCGTATCGTGGCGCAAAGGCTCGGGAAGGAGGTCCGTCTTCCACCAATACACTTGCGCATAGGTTTCAATGGGCGCCAGGGAATGCTCGAAGCCGGCGTCGTCTTTCTCGACAAGGCTGTCGGTAGCGCGGACGATGATGGGTTTGGCGCCGTGGGGCGTGGCCGCGTAGAAACTCATCTTGTCGCCGATCCATTCCGCCCGCTCACAGGCGCGGTGCGCACCTTTCCACCACACGTTGGCGCGGAAGGCGTGGCCCTTGTCGGTTTGGAACATGGCGGATTCGTTCCAAAAGGGATTGTCGTAGGCGTTGTCTTGCAGCACGGGATCGTCGTCGCCCCAGCCGGTGCAGGTCACTTCGGTGAGGCGCTCGCCGGTGATGCCGATGAGGTGGACGGTACAATGCGTCGGATAGTGCATGGGGGCCATGCCGTGACGCCAGTTGGGTTTACCATCGGTCCAGAAGAGGCGGCTGATGCCGTCGTGCTGGTACTCCGACTGGCAGTAGAAGATCTCGCCGAACTTCCCTTCCTCCTGGAACTTCCGCACCGACATGGTGAACTGCTGGTAGTACCCCGTTTCGGCCATCATGTAGGTCATGCCCGTGTGCCGCTGCGCTTCGAGCAGTTGTTCCGCTTCATCGACCGTGGCCCAGCAGGCGGGCACGGCCGAGATGACATGCTTGCCATGCTCCATCGCCGCGATGGCGTGGGGCACATGCAGATTGCCATCCGTGAAAACAGCTACGGCATCAATGGCCGGGTCCTTCACTAACTCCGCCAGGGAATTGTAGACCCTCTTACAGCCATAGGTCTTGACCAGTCGCGCCCGGCGGTCTTCGCGCAAATCGCTGACGGCCTCGACGATGCAGTCAGGGTGCTCGTGCCATTGGAAGGTGGCGCCGAAGCGTCCCCCCACCACGCCGATGCGCACCTGGCGGGGCGCCGTGTCCACGGCGTAGGCGGCCCGCGAGGGGATGGCCGCCCCGGCAAGCACCGCGCCACCGGCCTTGAGGAAAGCACGCCGCGTGCTCACGGACTTTTCCCCCATCTCCCGTGCCCGGTTCGCATCAAGCATCCGCCACTCCTCACGCCCGTAACGGGCCCGTTCAACGCCGCCCTATAACCAAATGGTACCCCGATTGATGGTCCGTTGCCAAGCCGGTTTCCGGCAAGGTGAGGAAGTCTCATCTTCGCCCGAAACAGGGCGAAGCAGAAACAGCGGCTCCCGGCAGGAGACGCCAAACCGACGGGCAAGCGGGAACTTGCCCCTGCCTTCCGCCATTCCCGCGAAGGGGCCTGTCGATATAATCGCGAGCACCTACCCCGTGGTAGAGTGGGCCTTGGCGTACCAAACGCAAATGCTGATGACGAGACCGCCATGTCATAAAAACATAACCATGGTGGGCCAAGGCCCACCCTGATATGGACCGACCTTTTCAACCCCTTATTCCAAAGCCGATTTTATTGATTGATTGATTTATATGGAGGTGGCTTGAACGGGAGCCTGAAGAAGGCGGACGAGGACGGTTGCTTCGACGACGTGTCACTCT
>JAJRTN010000066.1 GCA_024278275.1 Candidatus Hydrogenedentota bacterium | reverse complement strand
CAGCACCAGCTTCTCGTCATCATTATTACTCGAATAAAATACCGCCATAATTAAGTATACTAATCCCTCTTGGGTGCCCTTGGGATTGCCACCCTTGCTAAAATGAAACAAAATTAAACCCCTCCAAAAAATCTCTGCGAACGCGGGGATCCATGCCTTCTCCACGACACTTTCCTTCCTTGGTCGTGGATTCCCGCTTTCGCTTATGGATGAAAGGTACCGATAGAAACCGGAGAGGGAACCCTGGCGGGTTCCACAGCCGGGGGCGGCTGTGCCACATTGGCCGGTGCCGTTCTACTTCCGCCTGTTCCAGAGGATCTGCGTTCCTTCCTTTCCCGCGACCACGATGTCCAAATCGCCGTCGCCATCCAGGTCGGCGGTGCGGATTTGCAGGCCGATACCCACTTGACCCTTGTTAATCAGGTAGCGCTTGAACTGCCTGGCTTCCCAGTCCCAGGCGAAGTAGCACGTGAGGGGCGGCTCGGTGCCGCCCGGGTCCTTGCCATTGTGAGCACGGACCCGTTTCCCCGTGATCAGTTCATCCGTGCCATCTCCGTCCAGGTCCGCCATGTGCAGGGCATGGGGCTGGGAGAAGCTGTCGTCAATCATCTGCTCGTCGAATTGCACCTCTCCGTCGTCGTCTACCCCCAAACCACGCCAGAGCAGTAATCCATAGTCGTGCCCCAAGCCCCACACAATGTCGTTGATGCCGTCGCCATCCACGTCCCGGATGATTACGGGCACGCTCGCGTGAATATCCCAATCCGCGTGATAGGTCCACGGTTCCGAAAAAGGCCCGGCCTCGGGCCGCTCGTACCAACCGGTGCCCACGAAGATATCCTCACGGCCATCATTGTTGATGTCGCCGAAACCCATGCCATGACCGTGTCCCATGGCCCCCACGACAAAGGACTCCAGCGAGGGGCCCTTTGCCCCATCCCGTGTTAAGCGCCAGATGATGACCGGACTCTCCTTATTCCAGGAATTGACGATCCATTCCGGCGCTCCGTCACCATCGAAATCGTGCAGGAAACTTCCTTCGTTCTGGGAATAGCCCGTGGCTTTCAACAGATGCCTGGGCCAATAAAAGCCCCGCGCCAGCGCCTCGCCGCCCGGATTCTCATACCAATAGATCTCCGTGGGAATGAACGATCCGGCAATAATGTCCGGACGCCCGTCCCGGTTGACATCATGGGCGAATTCACCATTGGATTCCACGTAGCCGTTCCAGTCCTTAATAATGCGCACGGGCCGTGGCGTCCAATCTCCGTTCCGGTACCAATTGCGCCCGGCCACAACGTCGAGCGCCCCATCTCCATCGAAGTCGGCCACGTCGCACCCTTCGTTGGCGTCCACCGTCAGCACCTGCACCGTGAACCGGACCGGGTGCTCCCCATACGCGCCCGGGAGTGGTAACACGGCGCTCCAGAAAGCCAGGGCCAGGAAAACCCGGGATGGATACTGTCGCTTCATGGCTTCAATCCTTTTGCTAACCTATCACCAGCCTCAAGCCCCCTCTCAAACGGGCGGGACAAACTTTCTTTATGTGTTGTCGCCAGCCTACCCGAAAGTCGTCTTTTTTTCCACCTTCCGGAAAAAGGGGGGGCGGCCCGTTCGCATTTCTATCTTGCCTTGTCGGAGGGACGATCGTTCACGACATTCTCAAAGGGGTCACACATTTTACTGTTCAATCCCTTGACAAGTTATGAGCATATGTTTATAATTGGGTTGGAAGATCTTTGGAGAACAAGCCATGCCGAGACCCCATAGAAATCGAATCGTAGTCAATCAACCGGAAGTGATCCGCTTCAAACCGGCGGGCGTGCCAGCGGCGAAGCTGGAGGAGATTGTGCTGGGGATGGACGAACTGGAAGCGATCCGCTTGGCCGATTTCGAAGGGATGTACCACGAGGAAGCGGCCGAGCACATGAACGTGTCCCGTCCGACCTTCGGCCGTATCGTCGCGGAAGCACGGAGAAAAGTGGCCACCATGATTGTGGAGGGCAAGTCGCTCCGGATTGAAGGTGGGCCGGTAACCCTCGCGAAGCTGCGCGCCTTTGCGTGCCGAGGTTGCGGTTACGCCTGGCAGGAACCCCATGGCACGGGACGGCCGGAACGTTGTCCGGCCTGTTCGCACGAAGACATACACCGGACCGACGCACTTCGTGGGCGTGGAAGCGGTGGCTGTGGCCACAGGCACAAAAGAGGACGCAAAGGGCGTCCGTAGACGCGGGCAAAGGTTCGCGTCTCTTGACGAAAAAAGATAAAGGAGATTGAAAATGCCAAGAGGAGACAGAACAGGACCGACGGGTGAAGGCCCCCGGACGGGACGGGCCATGGGAGCTTGCGCGGAATACGATGCAGCGAACCCTGAAAACCCCGAACCCCGCCGTGGCGCGAGCCGGGGTATGGGGCAAGGACGGGGCCAAGGACGAGGACGGGGCCAAGGAAAAGGACAAGGACAAAGACGGAAAGGGCGTTCGTAGGCGCGGGCAAGGGTCCGCGTCTTTCAACGGCAAAAGCGAAAAACAAACAAAGGAGAAAGAAAATGCCAAGAGGAGACAGGACAGGACCGACAGGACAAGGCCCCCGGACGGGGCGCGCGGCAGGGTTCTGCGCGGGATACGATGTGGCGGGTTGTGACAACCCGGAACCCCGCCGTGGCGCGGGCATGGGTAGGGGACGCGGCTGGGGTCGTGGACGCGGCATGGGCCGTGGCTATGGTGGCCTTGCGCCCCAAGAGGCGAATGCCTCGGCGGAATTGCAGGTACTGCGGGATCAAATGGCCGGTATGCAGGCCCGGTTGGACGCCGTGCTGAGCCGGTTGGAAGGCCCGTCGGGCGACGACTGAGGTCCGCGGGTCATGTCATACGACGATGCGAACGGGACGTCCGCAACCGGGCATTCCCACGGAGGACCGTGGGAACAAGATCAAGCGCGGGCGTTCCGTACCCCCTTCAAATACGAAAGGAAAACACCATGAAGATTGCCATTACCGCACGAGAAGCACGCCCTGATGCCGAAGTGGATCCCCGCTTTGGCCGCGCGGCTTGTTTCGTCATCCATGACACCGAGACGGACGCCTCAACGATTGTGGACAATACCCAGTCCCTGAACACCGCGCACGGGGCGGGGTTGCAGGCGGCGGAAAACGTGGCGAAGGCGGGGGCCAAAGTGGTCCTCACGGGGCACTGCGGTCCGAAGGCCTCTGACGCGCTTGCCGCTGCGGGCGTTGAAGTTCAGGAGGGGCATAGCGGCACCGTGCCGGATGCCATTCAGGCCTACCTGGCGGGTGCGGCCACATGAAGATCGCCGTAGCCTCGGGAAAAGGCGGCACGGGAAAGACCACCGTCGCCCTCAGCCTCGCCTTGGCGGCGGAGGGCGATGTGCGGCTCCTCGACTGCGATGTGGAGGAGCCGAACTGCCATCTCTTTGTGCGGCCGGAACAGGAAGATGTTCTCCCGGTCAATCTACGGATCCCCGTGGTGGACGAGGAACGCTGCCGCCTGTGCGGGAAGTGTGCCGAGGCCTGCGAATTTGGCGCAATGGCCGCGATGCCCAACCGGGTGCTGACGTTTCCGGAACTTTGCCACGGTTGCGGCGCCTGTTCCTTCGTCTGCCCCGCTGGGGCCATCACGGAGACGCCCGAGGAAATCGGTGAGGTACGTCTCAGCAGGACCGACGGACTTCGCCTCGTGCGCGGTCTCCTTCACGTGGGCCAAGCCCAGGCGCCACCGGTCATCCGGGAGGTGATGCGCCACGCCGGAAAGCGAGGAACCGCGATTATCGACGCGCCGCCGGGGTCTTCCTGCTCCATGGTTGCGGCGACGCGCCAGGCGGATTTCATCTTCCTGGTAACGGAACTGACACCTTTTGGATTACATGACCTGGGCCTGGCCATTGAGACCATCGAACCCTTGGGTATTCCCATGGGCATCATCATCAACCGCGTGCCCGATGGCTGTGACGGCGACCTGGGCACGGATGGCCGCGTGCCCGTGATGCTGCGCATCCCCGAGTCCCGGGATATCGCGGAAACCTGTGCAAGGGGCGGCACGCTGCTGGATGCCCTGCCGGAAATGCGCCCGAAATTTAAGGAACTGCTGCGTGTCGCGGCGGGCAAGGAGGTCTCCCCATGCTGACCGAGCGTATCCCGGAGCTTACCATTATCAGCGGCAAAGGCGGCACTGGCAAGACCAGCTTGGTGGGTTCCTTCGCGGCCCTCGCGAAAAACGCCGTTTTCGCCGATTGCGATGTGGACGCGGCGGATCTGCACTTGCTGCTTGCACCGAGCATCTTGGAGACCATCCCTTTTCTGAGCGGCCACGAGGCTACTATTTTGCCTCAGCAATGCGCGTACTGTGGCGCCTGTTACGAAGTGTGCCGTTTTGACGCCGTGATACGAACACGGGTTCGGGGCGAGGGCTTTCACTATCGCATCGACCCGCTGGCCTGCGAAGGCTGTGGATTGTGCCACCTGGCGTGCCCGTCCGAGGCCATCGCCTTTACCGAGAGGGACTGCGGGGTCTATCATCTCTCGGAGACGGCCTACGGCCCCATGGTCCATGCGCGGCTTCATCCCGGCGCGGAGAACTCGGGCAAGCTCGTGAGCCTGGTCCGACAGGTGGCGAGGAAAATCGCCGAGCAGTCCGAGGCGGGCTTGATTATATCAGACGGACCGCCGGGCATTGGCTGCCCCGTTATCGCTTCGCTCACTGGAACTTCGCTGGCTGTCATCGTGACGGAGCCGACCGTTTCGGGCGAACATGACCTAAAGCGGGTACTGGCGCTGACCCGGCATTTCGGCCTGCCCGCCGTGGTATGCGTAAATCGCTGGGACATTTGCCCCGAGGTCACGGATCGCATCGAAGCAAAGGCCCGTGAAATGGGCGCTATCGTGCTGGGTCGTATTCCCTATGACCGCGCCGTGACCGCCGCCCAGGTGGCGGGAAAGCCCTTGGTGCAACACAGCGACGGTCCGGCAGCCGAGGCGGTGCGTGAGATGTGGAAAGCACTGGAAGGCATGATGGCCGAGGGACTGCCGCAACGAAGCTTTCCCAGGAGTTTGGCCGATGTGACCGGATGATGGAAGGAACACGGACAGACACGGACCGGCACGGAAATGGAAAGGCCGGACGCTCTTTTTGAGGCCGCGTAGATCCCTGTTTATTGGACTGAGTGTATTGGAAGCAAACAAGAAGGAGAAAGTTATGTTGATCGGAATCCCCCTGGCCGAGGGCAGCCTGGCCATGCACTTCGGGCACTGTGAAAAGTTCGCCCTTGTTGAAGCCGACGAGAATACCGGCGCCGTGGGCGAAACGAAGGAAGTGACACCGCCCCCCCATGAACCGGGCGTGCTACCCCGGTGGCTCGCTGAGCAGGGCGTGAAAACCATCATCGCCGGCGGCATGGGACAGCGCGCGCAGAACCTGTTCAGCGAGCAGGGCATCAAGACCATTGTCGGCGCGCCTTCGGCCTCTCCCCAAATGCTGGTAAAGGCCTTACTCGACGGCAAGCTCACGTCCGGCGAGAATCTTTGTGACCACTAAAATCACCGTCTTAGTGGATAACGAAGCCCGGGGACCGGGTCTGGAAGGCGAGCATGGGCTGGCCTTATGGATCGAGCACGACGGGCGGCGCATCCTGTTTGACACGGGGCAAACGAACCTTGTGACCCGGAATGGGAAGGCACTTTCCGTGCCCATGGAGCGGGCCGATGTCATCGTGATCAGTCACGGCCACCATGACCATACGGGAGGGCTGCCCGGCGTGCTTTCCAGTGCGCCGGGCGCCCCCGTGTACCTCCATGGCGATGCGCTTCGCGACCGCTACAGTCGGAACGATCCCCGGCAAGCCAGGCAAATTGGTATGAGCCTGGCGACACGGACCGCACTCAAGGAGCATCCGGGCGGCGTGGTGAACCCATCGGAGCCGATGGAAGTTGCCCCCGCCATTTGGGTTAGTGGGCCCATTCCCCGAACACACCCATGGGAAACCGTGGAGGAGGCCTTCTTTCTTGATGCGGATGGAACCGAAGCGGATCACATCCTGGACGAACAGTCCCTGTGGATCGAGACGATGGCGGGATGGGTCATCATTACCGGATGCACCCATGCCGGTATTGCCAACACCATCACCCACGCGCGAAAACACCATCCCGACCAACCGATTGCGGCAGTTATCGGGGGGCTGCATCTGCGAAGCGCATCTCCGGAACGGCTTGTACGAACAATGGACTACCTGGTTGCACTCAACCTGAAACTGATCGCCACCGGCCATTGCACCGGCACGGCGGCACAGGGCCATATCGCCGCGGCCCTGGGCAAACGCGCCGCACGCATGTACGTGGGCAAAACCATCAATCCGGCGTAGCCGGGAAGCGGCCCGTCATTTTTCCCCTGTCTCCTCATCCCGTCACTACTGTATTTTTTTCCCGGCCGGGTGAGATTATTCGAGAGCCCCTTCCGCATCATCCACCGGCAGGTTGCCGCCGCGTGTCACCAGGATAAGCAGAACGGTGCCCACCACGCCCGCGATGGTGCTTGCCGCCAGGGTTCCGAGCTTGGATTCAGCAAGATGCGCCAAGGCCTCCGCCCCCGGCTCGTGCGCCCCGTGGCCAATGAAGGCCAACTGGCCGATGAATAAAGACATGGTGAAGCCGATACCCGCCAACCAGCTCAGGCAATACATGAGCTTCCAGTTCACCCCGCGGGGCAATTCGGCGATCCCCAACTTCACGGCAAGCCAGCACGGAAGCAGCACGCCTACCTGTTTACCCACCAGCAATCCGAAAATTACGCCCAGGGTGACGCGTGATGTCAGCATGCTCCCAATCTCGTTTATTTCCAGGGCCACCCCGGAATTGGCGAAGGCAAACAAGGGCATGATGACGAAGGCGGTGATGGGGTGGAGCTTGTTTTCGATGCGTTGCAGCGGCGCCTCCACGTGGATGCACTCATCTTCCACCGAACGAACCAATTGCTGCTGCTCCATGGTCAACTGGCGCGAAGGCGTCGAGGTCTCCTTCTCCGTGTGAAATCGATCCAACAGGGACTGGATACGCTCCCGGAAGAGGGGAACGTCATAGCGGTTATCCGCCGGAATCGTAAGCGCGAAAAGGACACCGGCCACGGTGGCATGAACACCTGATCCCAGGAAGGCAAGCCAGATGCCGTGGGCGATGATTACGAAAACAATCGTGTTACGAACACCAAGGCGCGCGAGAATGAACGAAACGGCTATGAGTCCGAGACCCACTTCAAGAAATTCAATATCGATCTTGTCGGTGTAGAAGAGGGCGATGACCAAAACACTCCCCAGATCATCAACGATGGCCAAGGCTATGAGAAACACCGCCAGGGATTGCGGCACGCGCCGGCTCAGCAACCCCAACACCCCCGCGGCAAAGGCAATGTCCGTTGCCATCGGAATGCCCCAGCCGCCCCCGGCGTCGGATCCCCAATTCACCACCGTGTAAAGGAGGGCGGGACAAACCATCCCCCCAATGGCCGCCACAATGGGAAGCATCGCCTTGCGCAGGGACGCCAGCTCGCCAACAAGCAGCTCCCGCTTGATTTCCAGCCCCACAACGAAGAAAAAAATGCACATGAGGCCATCGTTGATCCACGCATGAAGGGGCTGTTCAATCGCCTTGTGGTGCAGGGCAATCCCCAGTTCCAGTTGCCATAGCCGGTGGTAATAACCGGCTATGGTCTCCCCGAACAGGGGCACTTGAAGATTGGCCAGCACAAAAGCCGACAAGGCCGCGCACAGCAAGAGCACCGCGGCCACGGCATCGTTGTGCATGATGTGGTCCACCGTGGAAGTGTGGGCCAGGGGGGGCACGGTCGGCCCCTTAACAAATCGTTGTTTTATTCTTTTCAGCATGGTCCATGAAGCCTTCCATAACGCTTTCCACCCGAGCGCGTGTCCGGGGCACAACACCATGAATCACGTTCGTGCCTCATGGTGAACACGGAAAGACGCCAAAGAATGCCCACATGGCCCATCCGGTCGCAAGTCCCGTCATTGCCGCGATTTGCGGGAGATTTACGGGGTGTGATATACTTTGCCCTTCTTCGACTCAAGGCGTTTGTCCCCTTGGACGGGCGGCTTTTCAAGGTAGCATGGTGATTCCCCCGGCAGGCGAAGCACGGGCGTATTGCGCCGGGCCGACGGTGGGCAGCAGGAGATGATTCGTGAAGAAAAAGATTCACCCCAAGTATATGACCGCCAAGGTACACTGCGCGTGTGGCACCGAGTTTGAAACCCGTGCGACCGTGGACACGATCAACGTGGAAATCTGCTCGAACTGTCATCCTTTCTACACGGGCAAACAGAAGTTTGTCGATAGCGAAGGACGGGTGGAGCGTTTCCAGAAGCGTTTCGCCAAGCAGCTTGAAGCCCAGCGACAGCAGCAGTAAGCCTACGTCCGCATGGACAAACTGATGCACGAGAAGCTCCTCGCCATCGTTGAGGAGTCGGATCGGCTTTCCGCCGCCATGTCAACCCAGGAAGTGGCATCGGACCCCGAAGCCTATCGCAAATACGCCCGGGCCCATGCTGGCTTATCTGAGATGGTGGAGAAGTTTCGCCGCTGGGAAAAGGACGCGAAGGCACTTGCCGAAGCGGAGGAGATGCTCCGCGAGGAGTCCGACGAAGAGATGCGGCAACTGGCGGAGGAGGAACGGGCCTCCCTGTCGGCCTCGCTGGAGACCCTTGAACAGGAGCTTCGCGTGCTCCTGCTCCCCAAGGACCCCAACGACGACAAGAACACCATTGTCGAGATTCGGGCGGGCACGGGGGGTGAC
Organism: Candidatus Hydrogenedentota bacterium; assembly: GCA_024278275.1. Classification (GTDB taxonomy): domain Bacteria; phylum Hydrogenedentota; class Hydrogenedentia; order Hydrogenedentales; family JAJRTN01; genus JAJRTN01. The sequence continues at coordinate 9,147 of JAJRTN010000066.1, read as the reverse complement.
GAAGCGGGCCTTTTCGTGGCGGACCTTTTTCGGATGTATTCCCGCTACGCCGAGAAACGCGGCTGGAAACTCGAAATCATGAACTCCAACGAAACCCAGTTGGGCGGGTTCAAGGAAATCTGCTTTCAGATTTCGGGGGACCACGTGTACAGCCTCATGAAGTGGGAGGCGGGCGTGCATCGCGTCCAGCGGGTTCCCGACACGGAAACCCAGGGCCGGGTTCACACCTCCGCCGTCACGGTGGCCGTGCTTCCCGAAGCCGACGCCGTCGAGGTGAACATTGACCCGAATGACCTTCAGATTGACGTGTACCGCTCGTCCGGTCCCGGCGGCCAGAGCGTTAACACCACCGACTCGGCCGTCCGCATCACCCATAAACCCACGGGCACGGTGGTGACCTGCCAGGACGAGAAATCTCAGCATAAAAACAAGACCAAGGCCCTGAAAGTGCTGGCGGCGCGTCTCCTCGACCTCAAGCAACAGGAAGAAGCCTCGGCGCGGTCCAGCGAACGGCGCAGCCAGGTTGGTTCGGGCGACCGCAGCGAACGGATTCGCACCTACAACTTTCCCCAGAACCGCCTCACCGATCACCGGATCAAGCTCACCCTTCACAGCCTCGATCACGCCATGGAAGGAGAAATTCAGGGCATGTTCGACGCCCTCGTCGCGGCGGACCGTGAGGCGCGGCTCTCCGAAGCCCTGTAAGATGCGCACCGTCGCCCGGGTCCTGTCCGACGCCGCCAGGCGTTTGGCACCTCTCGGTGATACCCCCCGGCTTGACGCGGAACTTCTCCTGGCCCACGCCCTCGGGATACCGCGTGTGAAACTCCTTGCCATGGGCCGGCAGGCCATCGACGAAACCCGCTTTTCGCCCCTTCTCGAACGCCGTCTCGCCTCGGAGCCCGTCGCCTACATCCTGGGCCGGCGCGCCTTCTTCGCCCACGATTTCATGGTGCGTCCGCCCATCCTGGTACCACGTCCCGAGACCGAGCATCTTGTGGAGCTGGCGCTCGAACACATTGCTGATCGGCCCTTAAGCGTACTTGACCTCTGTACCGGGTCCGGTTGCATTGCCGTCAGCATCGCGGCACATGAGGCGCAATGCACCGTCATGGCCACCGACATCAACCCCGAGGCCATCACCCTGGCGCGGGAGAATAACGCCGCCCTTGGGACAGGGGTGTTTTTTTACAGGGGAGATCTCTTCGGGGCGCTCCCCTCCCGCGATTCCCGTTTCGACATCATTGTAGGCAATCCGCCTTATGTAGAATCGGGGGACTGGGAAACCCTTCCACCCGACATCCGGAATTATGAAGATCCCGCGGCGCTGATCGCCGGTGTGGACGGCCTCGACCTTATCCGCCGAATTGTTTCCGACGCACCGGCCTGGCTCAATCCCGGCGGTCTCCTGGCCATGGAAATCGGGGAGCGCCAATTTGATGACACCGCACAGCTTTTTGACGGTGCGGGTTTTCGGGAAATCGCGTGCAAGAAAGATCTCGCCGGGGTCCGCCGCATTATCCATGGCACCACACCCAGGTCCCGAACTGGCCAGGCCGGGTAGGGTCATGCTCCCGGGTGACCGTTGTTGCCGGTGCTTGTTCACCTTGAAAATCCGGTTGTGATAACCGAGATTTCATGGTATGCTGTTTTCATGATTGAGCGTGAAACAGAACTCCAAGCGATCATGGGCCTACTGCAGCGACACCCCGTTGTCGCCATCCTGGGCGCCCGGCAAGTGGGGAAAACCACGCTGGCCCGTATGCTTATCGACCGCAACTCACAACAAGCGGAATTCTTTGACCTTGAGAATCCGGAAGATTTGGCGCGTCTTCAGGACCCCATGCTTGCCCTACAGGATTTGCGGGGGCTGGTCGTTGTCGATGAGATCCAGCGGCTGGGCGACCTTTTTCCGGTACTGCGGGTACTGGCGGACCGATCGGGGACCCCTGCGCGATTTCTGGTGTTGGGCAGCGCGTCCCCCGAGCTTTTACGGCAAAGTTCGGAGAGTCTCGCGGGAAGAATTGCCTATCATGAGTTAGGTTCTTTTTGCCTGGAAGAAGTGGGGGCGACGCATCATTCCAGGCTGTGGCTACGTGGCGGCCTGCCTCGCTCCTACCTGGCGCGCTCCCTGCGGGACAGCCATGAATGGCGCCGGAACTTTATCCAGACCTTCCTGGAGCGCGATCTTGCTCTGCTCGGGGTCAACATCAACAGTACCACTATGCGACGGTTCTGGACGATGCTCGCCCATTATCACGGTCAGACGTGGAACGCCTCTGAATTCGCCCGTTCTTTTGGTGTGTCCGACACGACCATTCGAGGTTACCTTGACCGGCTCACGGCGGCCCTTGTCGTACGCCAGTTACAGCCCTGGCACGAGAACATATCGAAGCGCCAGGTTCGCGCGCCGAAGGTTTATGTGGCCGACAGTGGGCTTCTGCACGCGCTGTTGAACCTGAGAACCATGGCCGACCTTGAAGGGCATCCGAAAATCGGGGCATCGTGGGAAGGTTTCGCCATGGAGCAGGTCCGGTGGAAACTTGGCGCCGAAAGGAGTGAGTGTTTCTTCTGGGCCACCCATGCGGGCGCCGAGCTTGACCTGCTTGTGGTTCGTGGCGGGATCCGTGTGGGGTTCGAGTTTAAGCGCACCACGGCCCCACGGATCACACCTTCCATGCGCCATGCCTTGAAGGACCTGAAACTTGACCGGCTTTTCGTGGTTCACGCCGGCGAGCACTCGTTTCCCCTGGCCGAGCAGGTCAGTGCAATATCATTATCCCGTCTGCTCACGGACTTGCAACCTCTTACTTGATGTTGGCTTCGTCCATACAGGTGGGGACGGATGTTGATAAGATGTCCGGGACCAATGCGGGGCGGCCTGCCACCAAACCGGAACGCATCGGGCCATTGAATCTTCGACTTAATACCCCGCCTGGTGCTACACTGACGGGAACTTTGCGCGGCGGAATCAACACCTTGCCCTGGAAAAACGACGCTTGAATGAGAACCTCCATTCCACTTCTTCCGTGCGTGAAATGCCGGCGGAAGACCGGCCACGCGAGCGCTTGGCCCGCGTGGGGCCCGAAGCGCTGCGTGACGCCGAGTTGCTGGCGATTCTCTTTCGTACCGGCACGCGGAAAGAGGGTGCGGTGGCGTTGGCGGAACGCCTGGTGCGCCATTTCGGCAACTTGCGAAAGCTCTCGCAAGCCTCGCTCACGGAGATCATGGAAGTTCACGGAATCGGCCAGGTGAAGGCCATCGAGGTGAAGGCCGCCATGGAACTGGGCAAACGTCTCGCCACGAACCGCCTTCCGGAACGCTACAAGGTTCGCTGTGGGGCCGACGTAGCCGAGTTGCTCATGGTGCGTTTCAGGGAATACGAGACGGAACATTTCAAATGTCTGCTCCTGAACACGAAAGGCGAAGTACTCAAGACGGTAGACGTATCCCGGGGATCGCTCAACGAGACGCTGGCATCGCCACGGGACGTGTTCCGACAGGCCGTCCGCGAGGGAGCGGCCTCGGTTATCGCCATACATAACCATCCCAGCGGCGATCCGGAGCCCAGCAGCGCCGATATGGCGCTTACCGAGCGGCTCAAGAAGGCCGGTGAGGTGCTGCAAGTACCGCTCCTCGACCATGTCGTCCTGGGCGATGGACGCTGGGTAAGCATGAAGGAAAGGGGTCTGATGTGAACAAGCCCTTCAGTGGTTGGCGGGAAGGGGTCCGTTACTATGCCCCCGTGCTGGGGTTGGGGCTTCTCTTTTCCGTGGCCCTCTGGCCTGCGGGTTATACCTGGATCGGTTTTTTGATCCTGCTGCTCGGCGTGGCCATGATGCTCTTTTTCCGTGATTTCCCGAGAACCATTCCTGCCGGCCCGAAGGAGATAGTCAGTCCCGCCGACGGTACCATTGTTGCCGTGGAGGATTTGGAGGAAACACCGCATTACGGTGGTCCCACGCGCCGCGTCTCCATCTTTCTTTCCATCCTGAGCGTTCACGTGAACCGCGCTCCCTGCGAAAGCACGGTGACCCAGGTGAAATACGCGCCCGGCAAATTCAAGAACGCCATGAACCCCGAATCCAGCAAGGTGAATGAGTCCAACGCGGTGTGGCTTGACACGCCTCATGGTCCCATGACCGTGCGCCAAATCTCCGGGGCCGTGGCGCGCCGCATTGTGTGTCCCGTCGTCCCCGGAACGCGGCTTGAAAAGGGGGAGAGGTTCGGCATGATCCGCTTCGGGTCCCGCACGGAACTCTATCTGCCTCCCGGCACGGAAGTGTGCGTGAAGCTCAAAGACAAGGTATACGCGGGCTCCACGGTGATAGCGAGGCGATCATGAAGATTCGACAACTGCGCATTCACAACTCCCGGCGCTTTCGCAAGCGTCCCGTCAACGTGCTGGCAAGCGTGATGACCACGCTCAACCTCTACTTCGGGATCATGAGTATCTTTGCCAGTATCGGCCAGGAATTCGAGACCGCGGCCATCTACATCCTCATCGGAATCATCTTCGATGGTCTCGACGGAACGGTCGCCCGCCTGACCAAGAGCACGTCGGAGTTCGGAAAGGAACTGGACAGTCTCGCCGATATCGTCACCTTCGGCGTCGCTCCCGCGGTATTGCTCTTCACCTCTTACCTGCCCCACGCCACCACGCTCGCGGTCTCTGAACGGGCCACGTCCATCGTGGGAAAGACCGGTTCCTACACCGCCATCGTGTTCGTTATCTGCGCCGCGCTGCGTCTCGCCCGTTTCAACGCTTACCAGGCAAAACGGCGCGACAGCTTCGTGGGTCTTCCGTCGCCGGCGGCCGGTGGCACCCTGGCGGCCTTCGTGCTCTTCCTCCAGTACTTCGAGCCTGAACTGGCCACGCAGGAGCACGGCGTGCTGGCTTATTACGCCCTGGCCCCCGTATCCATCGTGTTGGCGTTGCTTATGGTCAGTACCGTGGTCTACCCCAAGGACCAACTCAAGTCCTTCGTGGTGGCTCCCCGCCATGCCTTCATGAGCCTGGCCACCATGGCCTTCGTTATCGGCTTTGTCATCCACTATGCCCAGGCCTATTCCTGGTCCATCGTACTCTTTCCCCTGGCCATGGCCTACGTGATCTACGGCATGTGCGCCACGGCCTATGTGCGTTACCGGCGCCGGCGGCGCGCGGGCCGCAGCGCCCGGGCACTAACCATGACCGGTCAATCCGGGGCGGAGGGAGGAGACGCGGTCCCCCTGAAGAAGGCCGAACCCCGGTAGACTTCCAGACCTTCCACGACCAACACCTTCAGCGCCGCCGCGATGGGCACGGCCAGCAACAGGCCCAGAAAGCCCATGGTCCCGCCAAAGACCATGATCGCGAGGATGACCCACACCGGTCCCAGTCCCACTTGGGAACCCACGATCTTCGGCGTGAGGAGGTTACCTTCGATGGCCTGGGCGATGATGAAGGTGGACAAGGCCACCACCACATGCCAGTCGGCGCCATACTTGATCAGCGTGAGCAGGACCGCCGGCCCGATGGTCAACGCGAGGCCGAGATAGGGAACGAAGCTGGCCAGTCCACCGAAAAGTGCCAGGGGAAGCGCCAGGGGAACCCCGGCGATGGACAGGCCAATGGCATACATGGCCGCGAGACAGCAGCATACCATGAATTGACCGCGTAGAAAGGCTTTGAGCTGCTGATCAATCTTCCCGAAGATCTCCGCCGTCTTCGCCCGGTAGCGCACCGGAAGCAGGTCAAGCGCCGCCGCCACGATGTCGTCGTAATCCTTCAGCAGGTAGATGGTGACAAAAGCGAAAAGAACGAAGTTGCCCACCAGCAGAATGAGACCCAGAATCCAGTTGCCCACCGTGGCGAAAAGACCCACGGCGGAGGTCCCCGCCAGTTTTCCAAATCCGGCCAGCGCCTCCGAGTGGGTGCGAAGCAGGTTCACCGCGTTGGCGTTGACCCATTCACCGATGCGCCGAGCCAGTTCCGTCCGGGCATCGAAGGGTTCATCGGGTTCCGAGGCGATGAGGGCGGCCGCTTCATCCACGCCCAATTCCTCGGAACGTGAGGCATCCCACAGCGCCAGCCAACGCTCGATGGGAAGCTTATCCAGCACATCGTCGGTGATGTTCTTTTGAGGCGCGGAGAGCCGGACCAGGCTTTGCCCCTCCTGGATCATCTGTTGCATGATCAGCGGGACACACAGCCCAAGCAGCAGGATGGCGAACATGAGGCCAAGGGCCGCCGCCAGGCGCGGAACATGCCGCCGCTCAAGGCGATCCACCACAGGGTCGAAAACATAGGCGACAAAAAACGCCAGCAGCAGCGGCACCAGCACCGAAGTCATGAACCAGCATAAAAGGGCCACAAAAAAAAGGACCAGCAAAAGGCCCAAGGCACGGACCCAAGGGTTCGCAAACACGACATCGAGCATGGTCTTCTCCCCTTACTTTCGAACACTTCGCCATGCTAAACAAAGCGTACCGTGAATGGCAAACCTGCAAGTGGTATAATTCGATTGCAAAGGAAGACAACTCATGCGCGCCTTCTTTTCCATAGCGATCCTGCTGAGCGCCGCCCTCGCCGCGCCATCCCGGGCGGATGTGGTGGTGCTGGGGGACGGCGCCTCCTTTTCGGGTAACCTGGTGCGCGTTACCGATGCCACCCTCGTCTTTCGCACTGCCCTTAAGGGACAGGTTATGGCCCCCATGGACACCGTGGCGGGCATCACCACCCAGAACAATCTTGCCGTTACCTTTTTCGACGAATCGGTACGCTATGGCCGCTTGGTCTACCAGGACGAACGGCAACGTCTGCTGCCGCTCGACGGTGGCACGCCGCGAACCATTCAGCCCTTCAATATCGTGGAAGCCCTGGTCATCCCGGCCACCCCTTCGGAGGAAAACGGCGGGGAGGACATGAAAGCCTGGCGTTCTACCCTGGGGCTTGGCCTCCTGCACAAGGAGAACGAACTTTCCCTCACCCAGCCCGAAGCACGGCTTGAACTGAGCGTGGAACAGCCCAATGTGGCGTTGAACGCCGACCTGCGCGCCGCGGCGGGCGGTGAACACGCCCGAACGCTGCGCGCTAACCTGGAGGCGGAAGGCCGCAGGGAAGGACTCTCTCCCTACGCTGCTCTGCAAGCATTAAGTGAACCCGAGCGGGGGCTTGACCTGCGGGCCAGCCTGACCTTGGGCGTCATTCGACCTTTTATCGACGATGAGCGGGGCGCCTTTCGGGCCATGGCGGGGCTCAACCTGGCCCGGGAATCCTGGGATAACCGTACAATCGGACGGGGTCGCCGTGCCACGGAGCAGGACACCGATCTCAACCTTCGTTTACAACTCAGCTATACGAAGCCCCTTACGGATGAGTGGCAGGTGGAAAGCGTTCTTGATCTGCTTCCGAACCTGACCGATTGGGGTACGTTCCGCGCACGTTCCGAGACCCGCCTGACCTACGCCATGACCGCGCGCCTGCACTTGCGCCTTGACCTGCTGCTTGATTACGACAGCCAACCCGATGTGGCCGGTCCAAACGAAATCGGCGCATCCGTTGGCGCCGGCATTCAAATGAGTTTCTAAGGGTCCTAACCCAGCTTGACCGGAACCAGGAATCGCAACAACCGTCCGTGCCACGACCAACTGTCATCCCTGCGAAAGCGCGGTCCCATGATATGGGCAACGCCCTAACCTTTCCCGTGGGATTCCGTGTGCGCGGGAATGGCGGAAGGGAGCGGCAAACACATTTTCGCGACCATTTGTACAGGACTTTACGGGTAAGAGCCTGACAGGCATCCTGTTCGCCCGATACACATGGGCAAAGCGGCCTGCTCAGGCCGATCACCCCGAAAGGAATCCGCCTTCCATGAAAGCCTTTCTCAATCGCAGCGCCCGGCCCATTGAAATCCTGATTGGCTTGGTCTTCATCATTGGCGTGTTTCTCAAGGCGGCCGACATTAATATGTTCGCCGTTCAAATCGCCGCCTATGGCGTACTGCCTGACAAGGCGATGCTTGGCCCCGCCGCTCTAATCACAGTTTCCCTCGAATGCTTTCTCGGTGTCTCCCTTATTCTCGCCTTGCGGGCGGGGGGCTGGACCTATGCCGCGCTGATGGCCCTGCTCTTCGTTTTCACCGGACTCATCCTTTACGGATGGCTGGCCAACGATCTTGAAGATTGTGGCTGCTTCGGCGCGCTGGAAATGTCACCCCCCATCTCCATCGCCAAGAACATGGTCCTTCTCGCCTTGGTGCTGCTCACGTGGGTGGGCATGGCAAAGCGGGCGGGACGAAAAACGAAACAACGCTGGTTGCCGCGCCTGGTCATCGTAATTCTTCTCACCGTTTTCGTTCAGGCCTACGCCTATGCCCACCTCACGCGCGTACCCAGGACCGGCAAATTCAGTGGCATCGTGGTCCGGACGGAAAACGGTCCTGTCGCCTTGGGTGAAGGCGAACACCTCGTCGCCATGCTCAGCATGGATTGCGAACATTGCATGGCCGCCGTGCCGGGGCTGAACAACCTCTTCTTCAACCCCGGTCTGCCGCAACTGGTAGCCCTCTGCCTGGAGGAACAGCCGGGGGACATGGTGAACTTCCGCGCCGCCGTGATGCCCCAATTCCCCATGGGCCTCGTGGAGGACGACCTGCTCTTTTTCAACCTTATCGGTCAGAGTCCGCCGCGAATCTGGTATGTGAAGGATGGCTTGGGGCTGGCCTATTGGGATGGAGAAGCCCCAGACCAGGCCGAGATACTCGCCGCTATTGCCGGGCAGCACAACGGTATGGAACCGGCCACGCTCACCCCTTCGCCGTAATGACTGGAACATAGAACCCCGTGATTTTCAAGCGGGTTAACCCTCGCGTTGCATAAATATGGCCTGTAAGCAGGGGGCAAGTGACGAGTGGGACCGTAGTCATTGCTTGAAAGGGTTCCCGGGGGCCGGCGCACCCGGTTGGCTGTTCTTCCAAGGAAAACAGTTTCGTCGTCAAGGTTTCAGGCTTGGTGGGCCAAGGCCCACCCTGATATGGACCGACCTTTTCAACACCTTATTCCAAAGCCGATTTTATTGATTGATTGATTTCTATGGAGGTGGCTTGAACGGGAGCCTGAAGAAGGCGGACGAGGACGGTTGCTTCGACGACGTGTCACTCTGAT
>JAJRTN010000065.1 GCA_024278275.1 Candidatus Hydrogenedentota bacterium | reverse complement strand
GACATCGCGCCCACGGTGGAATGCGGCGATGTGTTCTCCGATCCGGGAGGCGCGGCCACGGATAACGTGGACGGCGACCTCAGCGAAAGCGTCATTGTAACGGGGGTGGTGGACACCCACGTGCCGGGTGTCTATCGGCTCGATTACGATGTGAGTGATGCCGCGGGCAATGCCGCGTTAACCAAGACACGTACGGTGACGGTGGAGGACACGGTCCCGCCCCTGGTCACGCTCAACGGGGACGCCCATATCACGGTAAACGTGGGCGATGTCTACGTGGACCCGGGCGCGACGGCCACCGACAGGTGCGACACCGCCTTGCCCGGCGTGAACGTTGATGACAGCGCCGTGGATACGTCGGTTCCCGGGGATTACACGGTGTTCTTCTCTGTTTTCGACGCTTCGGAGAACGAGGGCACGGCCACCCGGAGTGTTACCGTGGTAGACAACGTCCCCCCGGTCATCACGCTCCTGGGCGAGGCCGCGACCACGGTGGAGTGCGGCGATGCCTTCGCCGATCCGGGGGCGGTTGCGAGCGACAATATCGACGGTAACCTGACGGATGCCATCATATCCAGCGGCACGGTTGATTCGACTACGCCCGGTGTTTACGTGTTGACATACGATGTAACGGACGCCGCAGGCAATGACGCGCCTCGGGCCACGCGCACGGTGACGGTGGAAGATACCACTGTTCCCGTGATCACGTTGAACGGTCCCGCGCGGGTAACACTGAACGTGGGCGATGCCTATGTTGAGCAGGGGGCCGTGGCCACGGATACGTGTGATCGCAGTGTGCTCTCCGTGGTCGTGGACAGCAGCGCGGTAAATACGTCGGCGGTGGGCGAGTACATCGTGCGCTATACCGCCACGGACGCTTCGGGCAACACCGGCGGCACGACACGGACCGTTCGCGTGGAAGACGGCACGGTTCCGGTGATTACGTTGCTCGGAGATGCCTCGCCGACGGTGGAGTGCGGCACGGACTTCACCGATCCGGGCGCCGTGGCCACGGACAACGTGGACGGTGACCTTGGTGATTCGTTGCGCCGGACGGGAAACGTGGACACGGCCACCCCGGGCATCTACCTGCTCCGGTACAACGTTACGGATTCCGCCGGCAACGCCGCGGTGGAAGCCGTGCGCACGGTGACCGTGGCAGACACCACGTCCCCCGTTCTTCATCTCAACGGTCCCGCCACCGTGGAAGTCCCGCAAAACACCGTCTACGAGGACCGGGGCGCGACGGCCAGCGACACGTGCGACCAAACCGCGCTTTCCGTTGAGGTGGATGACAGCGCCGTGGACACGGGAACGGTGGGTGAGTACACGGTCACGTACAGCGCCGCGGACGCTTCGGGCAATACGGGTACGGTCTCTCGAACCGTGGTGGTCGTGGATCGCACCGCGCCGGTAATAACGCTCCTTGGTTCCGCTGCCCGTGCCATCGAGTGTGGAAGTGACTACGATGATCCCGGTGCCACCGCCCATGATCCCGAGGAAGGCGACCTCACGGACGCTGTCGTGGTGACGGGCAGCGTGGATCGCTTCACGCCGGGCGACTACCTGCTGCGCTACAACGTGACGGACGGCGCGGGCAATGCCGCAGACGAAGTGCGGCGTCTCGTGCGCGTATCCGACACCACCGGTCCGGCCATCGTTCTCGCCGGGGATTCGCGCATCGTGCTTGATTGTGGTGGAACCTTCACCGAGCCGGGGGCTACGGTGGAAGATACATGCGATCCCAATCCATCGCTCACCATCGACGGCGACGTGAACGTGGACCAGGCGGGTGAATACCTCATCGTCTACACCGCGACCGACCAATGGGGCAATGAAAACAACGTCCTCAGAACCGTCGAGGTGCTGGATAATTGCTCCAATATCCCCGAATGCCTGGCGGCCTGCGAAGACGACCCGGAGCCGGTCGATATGGACAGCGATGGCCTTACGGCCTGCCGGGAAGCCTGCTACGGTACCGACGACACCCGCATCGACACCGATGGCGACGGCATGCCCGACAGCTTTGAAATCCGCTATGGTCTGGATCCCTTGTCGGATGATGCCGGGGAAGACCCCGACGACGACGATCTCAGCAACCTGGAAGAGTTCCTGCGCGGCTCCTCGCCCATCGACCCCGACAGCGTGGATGGTATCTACTTTGTATCCAAGGACGGCAGTGATGCCGCGGGAACGGGATTGCGCGGCGCGCCCTGGCTGACCATCGGCCATGCCCTGTCCTCGGTTTCGCCGTCCTCCGAGTTGCCCGTGCGCATCATCGTGGGGCCGGGCACCTACACCGAGGATCTGATCCTGCGGCCTTGGTCCACCGTCGAGGGGCAACGGGATGCCATCGTTCGCGTGGCGGGCGCCGTGGCGGGCGCGGACCATGCCGGTCTGGCCCGCCTGGAAGTGAGTGCCATCGGTCCCGGCGAAACGTTGCTCCTGATGGACAACGTGGTCATGAAACTGAGCGGCGTGCGCTTCGTGGGTGACAGCCTCACCGGCTTGGGGATTCGCGTCCGAGGTGACGTGCCCGAAGCTTCCGTTGTTGAGCAGTGTGTCTTCACCGGCCTTGCCGTGGGAATCGAAATAGAAGGGGCCATCCCCGCCGTTCGATCTTCGCGCTTCTTCGATCTGGGCGTGGCGGGAATCATTATTCGGGCCGCCGAATCATCTGCCGCGACGAAAACACTGGGCGACGAGACCGATCCTGAAACCGGCTGGAATGATTTCGACACCCCCAGTATAGGCGAGCACGCCGTGATCAATGAGCGTGACGAAGACGTGCCCATGCAGAACAACTACTGGGGCGCGGAAAGCCTGGAAGACGTGCCTCAAGCCGTGTTGGGACCCGCCATCATCCAACCCATTCAGACGAAGAGCGCGGCCCTGGCCGTGGCCTCCATCTTCGCCACCCTGTGGGACGCGGCGGATCAGACCCGTATCACGAATGCCTCGGTGGACCTGGTCGTCAGCGGATTTGCTTCCGTAACCGACAATGATGATGGCGTCTACGCCTTCCCCGCCGTGGCCTCCGGGGCATACACCCTCGTGATCAACGCACCCGGTTATGCCGAGGCACAACACGCCGTGAACGTTCCCGAAGGCGCCTTGCTGTCCATTACCATTCCCATGACTGCCCGGGGTGGTGAAGGTGAGGGTGAAGGAGAGGGCGAGGGCGAAGGTGGAAAACCCAATGGTTCCGGGTGCGGCGGCGCTCCTTTTTCCCGGGGCGAAAGCCCCGTCGCCGATGCACTGTTGAGCCTGTTCCTGTTGGCCACGCTGTTGGCCGGTGCGCGCTATCGCCGAAAACGAATCCGGGAGAGATGATCGGTAACCGTCCACGGAGAGCATGCCCCACCCACGGTCATGCAGGAGCATGCCCCTACCTTACCGTCATTCCCACGAAAGCGGGACTCCATGATAATGTATCCGCAGATTGCGCAGATGAACGCAGATTTTCCCCTTCCCACGCAGGGCATGAAAAAGGGCGAAGCTCCGCAGGGCGGGCCCTGACCCACCAAGACGGAAACCTTGACGACGAAACAGCCTCCCATGGAAGGGGCCATGGTGGGCCAAGGCCCACCCTGCTTATAACCCTTCTTCCCCGCGTTCGTGGGAAAACGTAGAAGCCGCTTCTACTTTTTCCGGGTTAGGGTGAAGTATCCGGGTTAGCCCCGGTCCGTCAGTCCGGTGACGTGGAGGTCATCCGCGCTTCTGCCATGGTGGGGCATGTGCTCCGTGTTGTGAGCGTGGCCGATACGGCCGGAAGCGTCCACGCAGATGAGGCCGCCTTCTCCGCCGAAGCGCCACTCAAGATGGGTGATGGCACGGGTGGCCGCTTCTTCCGCCGTCAGGCCGGCGCGCAGGTGCTCCAGAACAAGCCGGGAGATCATCAATTTCATCATGGGTTCGCCATGACCGGTGGCGGAGACCGCGCCCACGCCGTCCTCGGCGATGGCACCGCAACCAATGAGGGGAGAATCCCCGACGCGGCCGGCCAGCCGCCCCCGCGTGCCGCCGGTGGAGGTGGCCGCGGCGACGTGGCCGGCGGCATCCAGGGCCACGGCGCCGACGGTACCCTGTCCGGAGGGCTTTTCACCTTGGGCAAGCAAGGCCTCGTCAGGCACGCAGGGAAAGCCCTGGGCGTGGGCGAAGGTGGTGGCGTCATTGCCCACAAGCAGACAGTGGTCCGTGGCTTCCCATACGCGCCGGGCAACGCTGACGGGGTGGGCTACGTTGCCGATACAGGCCACGGCGCCGAAGTCCAGCGTGGCGCCATCCACGATAATGGCGTCCATCCGGGCCCGGCCCTCGGTGTCCGGGTAGGAGCCGTGACCGGCGTCGAACACGGGGTCGTCCTCCAGCAGCATAACCGCCGCCTCAACCACATCGACGGCGCTCCTTCCATCCTCCAGTAACGCTTGCGCGTGCGCAAATGCCCGATGACAACCGGCCAACGCCGGTTCCCGGCTCTCCTCCGGAAACGTGCCCGCCCCGCCATGAATCATGAGTGCCGTCATTTCATTTCCTCCGTGTTCCAACCAATCGTCCCGTCAGGCCCCGGACGCCTTCCCTGGCGCAAAGACCAATTCGGGAATAACGACTTCCCATCGGTCGCAACGCACCGAATTGGCGTAGGCTGGTTGTACGTCCCGCCGAAACCGGATCAGTATGGCATGGACCCGGGCCTCGATGCAGCGCATGCCGGCGGGGGGGGTGTAGCTGCTCGCAAGACGCCCAAGCGATTGGCCGTTTCGATCAATGAACCACCGTCCGTCTCGTTGTGCAAGTTGCAAGGCGTCCCCGGGTTGCAGATTCGCAATAGCCTGGTGGATTGGATTCCTGGGTATCCATTGTCCCGCAAAGTCGAGATAGACATCGCCGAGAGACAGTACGTTGTATCGCCGGTCGAGCTTCCGCGCGGCATCCGAGGCTGACGGCGCATCACGCCGAAGGACGGACGGCAGATCCGCCAGGTCATCCAGCAGTTCATGCCCTCCGCTCATCCGCGCAAGCGTCAATGTTTTGCGTGCGCGGGTCATGGCGACGTAGAAGAGACGACGTGCCGCGTCGGGATCTTCTCCCGCGTCCCGTTCCTGCCAGTGGCCGTCCAGCACGGCGACATGGTCGAACTCCAGCCCTTTCACGCGGTGCGCCGTAAGAAGCAGCAACCCCTGTTGCCTTCTTCTGATTTCCCGCCCCCATTCCGCGAGCCACTCTCTGAAATGAAGCGCTGGAAGGGGGAGCTCCCCGCACTCCAGCCGGTAGTGTTCCATGGCCTCGGCGAGAACTTTCAACCAGGGGCCGGCGGGTTGCGCGTCCAGCCAGGCCTCCATTTCCTCGCGGCTTACCGCTTCGGCGCCGTGATCGGACAGCCAGGCGACAAGCGCCTGGGTCTCCCGCAAGCGCCAGAACCGTGGCGGCTCCCGGTCGGCGCGTTGCGCGGGGATTCCTTTCTGTTCGCAGAACGCGACCACGGGATCAAGCAGTTGCCATTGCCGGGCGATGACGGCGGTCTTGCTCCAATCCCACGCCGGGTCAAGTGCGGCGAGGCGCAGCAACTCGCCCATGACCTGCTCTGCCTGCTGGATATGGGTCGGGCCGACCGACAGGATCTGAACCCGCCCCCGGGCGACGGGATCGAGCGTTTCCCAGGCGCCGCCGCCGGAATCGGATCGGCGCGCTTCGTCGATCTCGATGGGGTGGCCGGTTTTCATGCGGTCTCGAGCCCGCGCGATAAGGGCGTTCGAGGCTTCGATGATGTGGGCCGTGGATCGATAGTTGGCGGTAAGGTATTCACACTTGGCGTCATAGTCCGCGTTGAAACGCCGGATATACTCGACACTGGCCCCGGCGAATCCATAGACGTTCTGGTCGTCATCGCCCACCGCGAAAAGGCTAAGCCGCCGATCCGGATCCTGCAACGTGCGTCCGGCCAGGGCGGAAACGAGTTCATATTGCTCCAACCCGATATCCTGGTATTCATCGACGAGGATCCATCGGAATCCCGCCAGAAGGCGATCGCGTTGGGCATCGGCATCATCGGCGGGCAGTCCTTCCCCTTTGAGAAGCTGGATGGCTTCAGCGAGGACTTGCTGGAACGCCTTGTCCGTACCCATTCGGTCGGCGAAGCTCGTCCCCGTGATACGCATGGCCAGGGCGTGGCAGGTCAATACGGTCACCCCCTTGGCATCGTTGCCGATAAGATCGCGGAGCCTCCGCCGAATCTCGACCGCCGCGTGCCGGTTGTAGGCCAGGGCGAGAATGCCCCGTGGGTTCTCACGGCGCACGCGCACCAGGAAGGCGATGCGATGCACCAGGACGCGGGTCTTGCCCGACCCCGGTCCGGCCAGCACCAGCACATTCGTCCTTTCCCGTTCATCGGTCACAATTCGCCGTTGAACGGGACTGAGGCTATCGACGATGGCCCGCCAGGATGCGTCGCCGGTCTGGCGCGACATGTTCTTCCCGGTCTTGGGAAACCATCGGGCGATAAAGTCGTCGCGGCTCAGTGTGAAATAATCCCCGACCAGCCTCAATGCCTCCCGGGCGGCCTCCAGGCCCCGGCGCGCGTATTCGGCCATGACGTGGATCTGAACAACCTGCTCGTCGTAATGATCCTTCAGGCCCGCATAGTCGGTGCGCGTGAAAGGCGCATTGCCCGGCGCGACATCGATGCGCATGGCGGGGCGGAAAATCGCGCCGCCCCGGGCAAGCCGGATGATCTCCTGGTCATGCAACCACAGCATCGAACATTCAACCAGTTTCGGCACATTCTTGACTTGTGTCCTCAGCGCAAGGTCCTTTTCCACCGCGGCGTGTAGGTTTCCGAGCGTCGTTTTCGCCAGAAGGTCGTTGCCCCGTACGCCCCGCGGAACACGGGAGATCAGATGCGCCAGCAGGAGATTGGCGGCGGAGTTGCGCAGTTCGGCGGTCCTTTGCAGTGCTTCCCAGTCCCGTTGCAGTGTGATGCGAATCGATTCGACATCGATCTTGCCCAGGCGCAGACTGCCTTTGTTTTGGCCGTCCGCGCGACCGTCCGCGGCCAGGCCCCGCAGGAGCGACATTACGTGTTCGGGCAAGGCCTGTTTGTAGTCGGCGTCTTTGAGGTGCTGGGTGATGCGTCTCAGGTTAAGGACCGAAGACGAGTCCTTTTCCAGATCGGGCGCCCATTCACGAAGAACGGCGATAACTTCCTTCTCCATGGCGGCCATGGATTTCATTCGCTCTTTCGACGAGTGGGGCACGCCGACATGTACCAGCGCGGTGAAGGCGGAATCGTTCGAAATGATTCCGCAATGCTCCAGATCGTACAGCGCCTTCTTGACCTCCAATGACGACAGGCCCGATACCCCCATGAGTTCGTCGGTGGTAACCGCCTCGGCGGGGTCGGTGTTCATCAGGAGATCAACCATGGCCCTCAATTGGCCCCGATAGGGCATGGGGAACTTGGATAACTTCTTGTCGGCATCTTCCAGACTCGGAATGCGCAGGGTGGAGGGAAAAACCTGGTAGTGGTTTTCTTCGCGTTTCACCAACCGGGCCTCTTCCAGCCACGACA
Organism: Candidatus Hydrogenedentota bacterium; assembly: GCA_024278275.1. Taxonomy (GTDB): domain Bacteria; phylum Hydrogenedentota; class Hydrogenedentia; order Hydrogenedentales; family JAJRTN01; genus JAJRTN01. Next base: position 21,895 of record JAJRTN010000065.1, on the reverse strand, counting down.
CCGCCGTGCGCACCCGCGTGTCGTCGGTGGCCGAATCGCGCATGAATTCAGCGTCTTCGTCCTCGGCGAGGATTTCTCCCGGCGTCGCGAAGACCTCCACGTCCTCGTCCGATGGACGACGCTTCCCCGCCAGTCGGCGCAACGCCCGCAGCACGGCCTTGATCTCGTGTGGCGCCAGGCGAGCGTAGGCGGAGAGACTGAACTGTTGTTCCAGGTCCTGTTCGCAGTAGAGCAACACGCATTGCGCGGCCTCCCGGTCCCGTCCCGCGCGGCCCGCCTCCTGCACGTAGTTTTCCAGCGACCCGGGGATCTCTGCATGAATAACCAGTCTCACGTCCGGTTTATCAATCCCCATGCCAAAGGCGTTCGTGGCCGCGATCACACGGAGCTTGCCCGAGATGAATTCCTGTTGGGTCGTCTTTTTCTGTTCGGGCTTGAGGCCAGCGTGGAAATGGGCCGCGGCCCACCCCATGTCCGTGAGAAACTGGGCGACCTGCTCCGTTTGACTGCGGGTCGTGCAATAGACAATCGCCCCGCCCGGTTGTTCGGGTGAAAGATGGCTTTCCAGCAGTGCGTGAATATCGGCCGGCTTGTGGGCGGGCGTGGTTTCCACGACCACGAAATCCAGGTTCTCCCGGCGGGTGCCGCCGTTGAAGACCCGAAGCTTCACGCCCAGGGTGCCCAGGAAATACCCGCAAATGTCCGCCACCACGTCGGGCTTGGCCGTCGCCGTCAGGCACAGCACCGGGGGCACATGCCCATGGGCCGCCATTTTCTTGATGAACCGGCCTATATAGCGATAGTCCGTCCGGAAATCCTGCCCCCACTTGGAAAGACAATGGGCCTCGTCCAACACCCAGGCGCCGATTTCCCGCTGCTCGATGACCTTCTGAAAAGCGCGATTCCGCAATTGCTCCGGGGAAACCAGGAGAATGGCAATGTCGCCCAGGCGGGTTCGGTCCAACACGTCGGAGCGTTCCGGCATGGAGAGCAGGCCGTTGAGCGCGGCGCAGGAGGTGATGCCCCGTGCTTCCAATCCGTGGACCTGGTCCGCCATGAGCGCCACCAGCGGTGAAATGACGATGGTGAGGGCACCCGTGTTTTCGTAGCGCGCCAGGGCGGGCACCTGGTAGCACACGGATTTCCCGGTGCCCGTCGGCAGGATACCGAGAACATGTTCTCCCCCCATGGCCGCCGCGACAATCGCTTCCTGCATGGGGCGGCCATCCTCGCAGACGGGCTCCGGGCGAAAGGCCGGAAACCCGAAGCAGCGCTGGAGCACGGCGGTCGGGTTGTGATGCGTGTTGCACCATGCACAGTCCGTGTCCTCGCACCGTGTATCGCGCAGTTGGCGAATGAGTTCCGCCGTCGCGGGGAACTCATGGCGCACCCAGGGCGGCAGCACCGAGTTGCCCCCGGCCACGGAGAGCCACGCCAGCGCGTAGGCCGCGGACCACCTGTCAAAGGAGGCGGTTCCCGTCATATTCTTCAGGGCGGTGGCGCATGAAATGGGATGGGCGAATTCCTGAATCGCCGCCAGACCCTCCGCGTCGTCGGGGCGGGGCAGGCCGCTCACCGCGTCGAAAAGCTGGACATGGCCCGCGTCCTCCCTGTTCTTTGACGTAAGCCAATGCCACGCGCGCAGCAACATGGGATTGGTATCGCACAGCGTGGTGAAGGCCTTTTCTTCATCCGCGAGAAGTTCCAGGGTGATGCGCGAATCCAACTCCGGGTCGTTCCGGCTGAACCGGAGCAGACGGCCGTCCTTGTAGTGTTTAATCAACCGATGGTAGGGGTTTCTTGGAAAGGCGAGGGGACTGAGGCGCAGCGTGTCGATGGCCGGGAGACGCAGCAGGCGCAAGTCGGGCGCGACGGCTTTCAGGTGGGGCAGGTCAAAGGCTATCACATTGTGCCCCAGGACGAACTTCGCCCCATCGGCGAAATCATCGAGATCACGGAGCGCCGTGCCGAGGTCGCCGCCGGAATAGACGAGTGGCTTGTCGGGCTTGTCGCCGCGAATGGCCGCGAAATGATGCAGCCGGCCGGATTTCGAGGCGATCTCCAGGTCGATGGCAACACATTTTGGCGCGAATACGGAATCAATCATAATACCCGGGCATCCCAACGCACCTTCAACGCCGGCACGAATCACTTCCATGCCCCACGAATCCGAAAGGGTTACCTGCCACTGCGTCCGTCGAGAAGGCCGGCAGGAAGCGGAAGATATCCACATTCCCCGCGCTGAGTATGGGGGGATCAGTGGTCTGATGCAAGTGCGGGTTTCCAGAAACCGGCGGAGTTGAGAAGCGGGACGGGTTAACGCAACAGGAAACCCAGCGCGGCAAACACCATGAATGCAGTGCTTGTGACAAGCTGGCGTATGCCCAGGGACTTGGCCGTCGCGCCCACGGGAGGGCGAAAGACGGCCTCCATGCCTTCCAGCAACACCATCAGGAATCCCGCCGCGACCAGGGGGGGCAGCAGGCCGTGGTATACAAGAAAGGCCGAAACAACGGCGTTGAAGCCATGCAGGCCGAGTACCCACCTTGCATGGAGCAAACGCCGGCCGAATGAGGGCGCCGTCTCCCAGCGGCTTTGCTGGAGGCGCAGGAGAATATGAACCACTGAGGCGGCGGACTGGGGCGCTGTCGTGGCCCACGCCAGGAAAGTGGTCCAGGGGTCCGTTCCGTTGCCGGCCCAGTAGGCGGCGGGCGCGGCCAGCGCCAGCGCCAGCGTGGCGGCCACGTCGATCACGGGTTGCCGGCGTTCCCGCCCGAGATAAACCAGCACGAGGTGCGCCAGCAGCACGGGCAATCCAGGCAGGCCGATCAGGACGATACGGGAATGTCCCAACAGGGCGAGCCACCCCGCGCAAAACAGGATGACGGTGCCGTAGATGACCATCCAGAAGGCCGCGGGGGCAAGGTCTTCACGCTCTTTCCAGCGAAGGGACCTGATAAGAACGATGATGGGCTGGCGCATACAAAATGCGCAGAACGCGGCCAGTATAAGGGGAAAATGTACGGGCGAGATGCGCTGACTCGCCGCAACCCCCACCAACAACGGCCCAATCCACCACACCCAGCCGCCTTTCTCGGGTGGCAGGTAGAAGCGTTTCCGCAGATACGTGGTCATCACCACCGCCTCCTGTCAAACGCCTGTTGGCGTAACCGCCCATGTTCAGGAAAGTGGAACCCGCGGTACCTTTTCACGGCCCGGGTAACCGAATCCCGGCGTCGCCGGAACCCGGTTTTCCTTTCCATGGAGAACCATGGTCCCCAAAGAATAACAGCAACCCTTCACGGGAATCACGGGAAAGGGCAAAGATGTTTTCGTGACCATTTTTACAGATTATACAGCACTTCACGGTTAAGGGGTTGTGGCGGTATTAACGGTATCGCGGTTCTTTGTGACCCTTTGATTCCGGCCCGGCCGGACTGGAAAGGACCGATGGCCCCGTCCTTAAATGTGGACTTTGCCCATGTCTCCACAGGGCACTCTCGAACCCTTGATTGCGCAGGCATCTCTACTATATATTGTGGACGATTCATGACCTGAAATGGCCTGTAAAACCCAATATATAGTGCCTATTGTGTGGATTTTTGGTTATTGAATGAATATATGGCGTCATTCTGAAAAACTTCATGCAATGAAAAATGTTGACATACACTATATATTGTGGTATCATGTTGCCAGTGCTTGGGGCTCGGCCCTGGAATACGAGCGAAAAGGCAACCTGAAATCGCAGCCCGAGGTTCGTCTTGTTGCTCAAGATGCGTATCTGTTGCGCCTGGAACGCGATCGCTGGACCCCAGGTACTCCCGCACAAAAGGCGGCGACTTTCCCAAGAAGTCGCCGCCTCTTCATTATTACCGCGTTCGGACAGTTCTCGAAGTATAACCGTTTAGGCGCTTTCCCCCTGACCCGGCCCAGCCGGAACCAGGTTTGGCCAACGGACCCCATCCGCCCGACGCCGGCGGCACCGGCAGGGTCGTTCGCTCCGTGAACCGTTACGGTAGGGAGGGGCAAAGCCCCATGTTCGTGACCATTGGTACGGAACTTCACGGCTAAGGGGCTATGGTTCACAACCAAGGGAGGGGCCAACGCTCGGGATGAGAACAAGAGAGATTTGCAGGCGATCCCGAAAAGTTTCCCGTACCCTTTATGCCCGGGGAGTGCGGCTGCTTTCGTGCATGCCCAGGGTGATCCAGGCGATACGCCCCAGGGTGCGGATGGGCAGGGTGAGGTACACGCCGCGTTTCGCGGGGTCCCGGGGCAGGTCGTTCTGCACGGTCCACATGCACAGCAACGACGAAAGGCAGCCGCCGAAACCGGCGATCATGAAGCAGATCCGGTAGCCCAGCATGTCCAGGTGTTCCACCAGCCCGCCGACGGCGATGGGTGTAATCCCCAGGGCCAATGCCGTGCCGACGGTCCAGATGTTGGTATAGGCGACACGGCCTTCGTCCCGAACATACCCCAGCATGGTGCGGTGGGCAATAATCCAGAAGGCCACGCCCCAAATGGCCACCAGCGTCAGGATGGGCAGAAGGAGATATACGAGCCAGGGCGAACCGGGTTCCAGCCACAAACACGCCAACATGGCGAGCGCCTGTCCCGTGCCGGTCTTGAATAGGGCGCGGTGGTTGCCGCTGTGTTCGGCGAATTTTCCCCAATGACGCACCGTGAGCATAACCCCAATCCCGCCAAGAGTCATGCTCACCATGATCATGCCCTGGGGCAATTGGAGAATGTCGCGCATGAAGAGCACGATGGCCGCGTTGAACCAGGTCATGCACATGAGACTCATGGACACGTTGAGCACGAAGACGAGGAAAGCCCGATCCCGCAGGGCCACGCCATACTGCGCCAGGCTGCCCCGCAGGCCGCCGCCCTGGTGATCGGGTTTTCCCCCCGGCACACGCAGCATCCACAGGAGACTGGCCAGGCCGCCCGCCACGCCCACGGCGTAGATCAGCAGAAACGCCCCAAGCCCCGGCGTACCCCGCAGCACGAAGGCAAGAAACAAACCCAGGACCACGCTCATCGCCTGTGTTACGGTGGCCTCCGCGCTGAAATAAGACGCCCGTTGTCCTTCGGGCACCACCTCGTGGAGCCAGGGAAACCAGCCGCCCCCGCCCAGCGCCCGAAGCAGGCAGAAGCCGAGGGTCGCCCCCAGCAACACGTACCATCCGCCCACGTTGCCCCAACGCCCGATGACATACGGCATGGTGAACACGGCGCTCATGACGATGTTTCGTGCCAGCCAACTGGCGAACATGAGCCGCTTCGGTCCCAAATGGGTTACCAGCGGAACCGTGAACACCACGAGCAGCATGGACAGGGGCATGAAGGAGAGAAGCCACCCCACCCACGACGCGGGCATGTCAATGCTCCGTGCGAAGAGCACCATGGCATATCCCATCACGCACTGCCACGAGATCACATTGAACACCAGGAAGATCAGGAAACGTCGTGGCGGCGGATCCAGCTCTCGAACACTGGCGAAGAAGGAAAAGCGCATGGAAAGGACCCCGGGTATGAAAACAGGGCTTACGTCGCACGTAAGCCCTGTCGTGATGCCGATGGTGCCGGGAGGGGGAGTCGAACCCCCACGGAGGGTAAGCTCCGCCGGATTTTGAGTCCGGTGCGTCTGCCAATTTCGCCATCCCGGCAACGAGCGAAAGTATACCTTTTTCCCGCGCGGGGATGCAATGGCGGAATGGAACGGCGGAATGGAACGGAGAAGGGAGAAGGAGGAATGAAGAACGGGAAAAAGAAGGACGGGACGGCGTTCTCGGCGTGGGCGGCGGATGGTCCTGCGGTTCGCGGTGCGGCTGGGGAATGTCCGATAACGGTTGTCCCGGCATTTCTTCAGCTCTATTATTCCCAACGCGAAGGGGTTGTCAGGTATAATACCGCATTGGCAGCCGTTGTACGGCAGGGAAAGCAGGCTTGTTCGAAATCGAGGTGTCGCGGTAACCTGGTGTAATCGTAGCGCCCTTTCATGAAGCGAATGGGCACGGGGCCGCCTGAGAGGCGCCCGCGCAAGGACGGTCTCTTGGCGCTGGTTTTGCCGGGCCGGGGGGGGCATATGATTTGCACAACGTGTTTGCGGCCATTGGCACGAAACTTCACGGGTAAGGGAGTATTCATGTTAAGAACAGCCATTCCTCCGCGTGGCTTCTCAAGTCCACGCGTCTGTACCGGGTAAACCCCCAGGAAGGATCGGTGAATCATGTGCCTGGCCATTCCCGGCGAAATTCTGAGCATTGACGAGAGCGACCCTGTGCTTCGCAACGGCCGCGTCGGCTTTGGCGGCGTGGTGAAGGAGGTCTCCCTGGCCATGGTGCCCGAGGCCGAAGTGGGGCAATACGTGCTTATCCACGCGGGTATCGCCCTGAACGTGATCGACGAGAAAGAAGCACGGGAAACGCTCCGGTATTTCGCCGAGATCGATGTTCTCAACGAATTGGGCGAAGAGACGCTCGAGGGGGGCGCGTGAAGTTTGTCGATGAATACCGCGACGCCGAAGGAACGGCCCGCATCGCCCGCGCCATTGCCCGAATTACCACGCGGCCCCACGCCATCATGGAGATTTGCGGCGGCCAGACCCACGCCATCATGAAGTTCGGCCTGGATACCCTGCTGCCCGAGGCCATCACCCTCATCCACGGCCCTGGTTGTCCCGTCTGCGTGACGCCCGTGGCCCTTATCGACAAGGCCATTGCCCTGGCCCTGCGCCCGGAAGTGACCTTCTGCTCTTTCGGCGACATGATGCGCGTGCCCGGCAGCGCCATGGACCTGCTCGGCGCGAAGGCCCGGGGCGGCGATGTGCGCATGGTCTATTCCCCCCTCGACGCCGTGAAACTCGCCGCGAAGCACCCGGAACGGGAGGTCGTCTTTTTCGCCATCGGCTTTGAGACCACCGCGCCCGCCAACGCCCTCGCCGTGAAGCAGGCCCACGCCCTCGGCCTCAAGAACTTCACCATTCTTGGCTCCCACGTGCTCGTGCCGCCCGCCATGGAGGTCATTCTTTCTTCACCCGATTGTCGCGTCAACGGCTTCCTGGCCGCGGGCCACGTCTGCACCGTCATGGGCTACACCCAGTACGAACCCATCGCGGAAAAGTACAAAACCCCCATCGTGGTGACCGGCTTCGAGCCTATTGATATCCTCCGAGGCATCCACGATTGCGTAAAGCAACTGGAGGAAGGGCGGGCCGAAGTGGAGAACAGCTACCGCCGCTCCGTGCAGCGCGAGGGCAACCGGCAGGCGCGGGCGCTGCTGGACGAGATCTTCGAGATCGCGCCGCAACAATGGCGCGGACTGGGGGAGATTCCCGGAAGCGGCCTCGCTCTTCGCGCGTCTTACCACGCCTACGACGCCACCCGTCGTTTCGATCTCCGAAGTATTACGGCCCCTGAGAACGGCGAGTGCATCAGCGGCCTAATCCTGCAAGGCCGAAAACGGCCCGACCAATGTCCCGCCTTCGGCACCCGCTGCACCCCCGAACGCCCCCTCGGCGCCCCCATGGTTTCCAGCGAAGGGGCCTGTGCTGCCTACCACCATTACCGCCGGTGACCCGGGAAGCGCGCCTGGCCGGCCCGAATACACGGAAAGATGGGGGTTCTTTTGCTTTTCCTCTGTCGTGCGGGTCGTATGATTCGTCTTTGATTTCCGCCCCGCTACCTGAAACAGCGGGCGTTGGCGTGGTAGTATTCCCGCCATGGCTGTCTGTATCTCCCTCAACAAGGTGTCCAAGTGTTACGGTTCCGCCGTGGCGGTGTCGGGTCTTACGCTGGAGGCAAAACGGGGGGAGGTGTTGGGGCTGCTCGGACCGAACGGCGCGGGGAAAAGCACGACGCTCCATATGCTGTGCGGACTGGTCCGTCCCACGTCGGGTGCCATCTCCATCTTCGGGAAAGATCTGCGGTCCGGGTTCGTGGCTATTGCTTCCCGTATGGGCGTGCTTGTCGAGCGGCCCGCCTTTCACGACTACCTGTCGGTGCGGCGGAACCTGCTTATCCAGGCCCGCCTGGCACGGCATTCCGTTAACGTGGAGCGTCTTCTCAACCTGGTGGGCATGGCCCGGCTGTCCCATGCCAAGGTGCGGAGCCTGTCGCAGGGGCAGCGGCAACGGTTGGGCCTGGCCCAGGCCATGCTCACCGAGCCGGAGCTGCTCATCCTGGATGAGCCGACCTCGGGCCTGGATGTGGAGTCCACGGAAGAGGTGTTGCGCATGTTACGCCGGCTGGCCGACGACGCGGGGGTGACCATCGTTTTCTCCAGTCATCTCATGCACGAAGTGGAAGTGCTTTGCGACCGCGTGGCGATTCTGAACGAGGGTGATCTTATCGCCTGCGAAAAAACCGACGATCTCCTGTCATTTGACCTGACACGGGTGGAAGTGCTGGTTGACGGGGTGGAAGGGGCGTCCAAGCGCCTGAAGGACCAGCCCTGGGTATCGTCGGTCAGCATCAAGGGGGGGCGTCTCCACGTCACGTTGAAAGAGCCCAACACGCATCAGCTTATCCATTATCTCGTGACCGCCGGTTACCAGATTTCCGGCGTTTTGCCCCGGCGGCGCACGCTCAAGGACTATTTCCTGAAGGTGATGAACCGATGATGGGACGTGTCCTCACCGCTTACGGCGTGGAAGTGACGAAGGCCCTGCGCCAGCGCTTCACCGCGCTGGGGCCGGCATTGGTGATCCTGGCGGTTCTGGGCGCCCTTCCCGTCCACCCCGTGGCCCGCGACGGCGTGAGCGACTATGCCTTCGTGGCCTACGTGATCCCGGTCGCCCTGAACTCCCTGGGTTTGCTGCTGTTGCTCGTCTATTGCGCGGGGCTGGTGTCGGGGGAGGTGGCTGATGGCAGTATCCGCCAGACCTTGGTACGTCCCATCTTGCGGCACGAATACATTTTGGCCAAGTTACTGCTGGGCATGAGCTATGCCGTGCTGCTCACCCTGACCGCCGTGATCACGGCCTGGGGCATCGCTTACATATTCGGAGAGATGCGCGGCGTGAGTTTCGGCGGCGATCTGGTTTTCGCGGACAACGAAATGCTGGCCACGGGCGCACTGGCCACCCTGGCGGGCCTGGCGCCCCAGTTCGCGGCCGTGGCCTTCGCGATCATGGTGTCCACCTTCACCCGCAACGGCGCCACGGCCACGGGTGTCACCGTGGGCCTGTGGGTGCTCGTCGACCTCGTGAAGTATCCCCTGGGTATGGCGCCCTTTGTGTTTACGACCTACCTCGAAATGCCCTGGCAGGTTTTCAGCAACCGTTGCGAGGCGGTGGACGCCTATTGGCAGCCCATGCTCTATTACTGCCTCGCCTGCTCGGGGGGGACGTTCCTCGTCTGCTCCCTGGTGGCTATCGTCGTGTTCCATCGCCGGAATTTCCCGGCATGATTGCCGCGGTCCTGGCCATAGCCCTCGGTGCCCTGGCCTTTGACGCGCGGGAGCTTCCCGGCATCGAGGTTACCGGCGTGCGTCCCCTCTCGGGCAAGGCCATTACCAACTACAGTCATGCCGATCTGGACGGTGATGGGCTTACCGATATCCTGCTTGATGATGCCATACTGTTTCAGCGGCAGGGAGGCTATCCCGCCGCTTCGCGATACGCCTTGCCGGACGCCGGGGATGCCGCGCGTCTCCAGGCGTGGAACGGTGATCTTTACCTTTGGTCCGAATCACTTCTTTCCCGCTATCGTTGGCACGAGCGTGGATGGGAGCGCGTGGTTGCCTATGCGCTGCCCCGGCCGGAGACGGATCCTTTGCCGGCCGCTTCCGGCGCAACCGGCGGGCGTCGCCAGGCGTTCCTTCATGACTTTGACGGGGATGGAACCCCCGAGGTCTTTTCCGTGACGCCGGAGGGTGTGCATGTCTTCGCCCGCCACGGCGCGGGGTACAACGAGGCCGGGTTGCTGAATATCCTCCCCGGCAGGCGGATTACCAGTGACGCCGTGCCGCGGCTGTGGCTTCCCGAGGCACGCCGCCTTTCCTTCCCCGTGCTGAAAATGGCCTGCCGGCTGGTCATGGAAGGAGACGGGATCACCGTGCTCCTGCGGGAGGCGGTGGATTCCGAAACCGTCCGCTATGGGCGGACCCGCTACCGATGGGATGGTGAACAGGCGGTGGCCCGGGGAACCGAAACGACCCAGGCGGTGGCTTCCTATCTGCACCCGTGCCGCCTGAATGACGACGGGATGTTGGATTTGGCCGGCGGGTGCGAGAAGACCTCCGAGACCACCATGCTTCCGTTGCCGGTTTACGAAACCTGGGCCAGCCTGGACGGCGGGAAGACGTTCCATGTGCGGCGCTCCGCCTCCATACCGGGTTTCCGGCCGCGGTGCGCTTTCGTGGATTTCGATGGTGATGGGCAGGCAGACATGATTACCGAGGAGACCGGCCTTTTCGAGGGTGGGGCCCGGGAGGCCATGTCCCGTCTCCTTACGTTGCCCGAAGTAGGCCACACGGTACGCGTGTTCCGGCAGCAGGACGGGGGATTCGCGAGGCAACCCGCGTTGCGGGCCGTCTTCGTGATCAGGCTTGAATCGCCCGCCGCCGCCCAGGGGGACATGTTTTCGCGCTACCGGGCGGGGAAGTTGGTGGACGTGAGCGGCGATTTCGACGGGGACGGCTCTCGCGATTTGGTCGTTCAAGACCGCATCGACCGGCTTTCGGTTCATCTTGTCCGGGATTGGATTTTCCGGAGTACGCCTGATGCGGTGCTCTCCATTGACCGGGCGGCGCAATTCGCGGTGGCCGATGTCAATGATGACGGACGCAGCGATATCGTGTTGCACGAAGAAGGCAAGATGAGCCGCGTCTATTTCAGCCGGGAGGAGGGGCCATGAACATGGTGACCACGGCCCTTCTTTGTTTGCTTTCCGGCGCGCTCTTCGACGTATCCGAGATCCCGGTGGATTCCCGCCAGGCCGTGTGCTTCATGGCGGCGGGTCCAACGGGGAGAACGGACTTGATGGTGCTCAGCGGAAACCAGTTGAAACGCTACCCCTCGGCGAATTTCCAACGCGGGCAGGTGCTTCGATTGGATGAAGGCACGTCGGCCTTCGACATCGCGGACCTGGACGACGACGAGATCCCGGAAGTGGTCGCCATTCAGGGTACGGCCATCAAGCGATTTTCCTATGGCGCCGACAGCGGTTCCGCCGAGACCCTCTTCGAGTTGGAGACGCTCTTCACCGCAGCCTCGACGCCTTTCCCCCGCGTGCTGGTGCTCCCCTTTGAGGAGAAAAAAGTCCTTGCCTTGCCGCGGCGTGACGCGCTTGAACTGCGTCACCTTGACGGCAGCCTGGCGGCGCGCTTCCCCGTGGGCCGGGATGCCCCCCTGTCGATGTCCTTCGGAAGACCCTTTTCCGCCCGCGTGGTTGACCCGCCCGAAGTCGCCGCTCCCGGCGGGCTCGAATTCCGGGTCAACACGGTGATTGCCCGCCTTCCCAGCCTGCCGGAGACCCTCGCGCCCGGTATGGCCCCCTTGGGCCCGGGCTACCGCTACGGTACGCGGCGGCAGGCTCGGGAGGCCCTGGGTCAGCCCGTGCGTCTTTGGCCCTGGTTTCCCCTGGCCCCCGACGGCGCCTCCCGCGTTCGCGCGCTCTATGCGACCGAGAACGCCCATGTCACGGTGGTGCGCATCCAGGGCGACCCCGGTACGCCTCAAGGCTCATCCCACGTGGGGCCGCCACGACGTTATCCGGGACAAATGCTTACCGCGGCCGACGTGTTCCCCGATTTCAACGGCGATGGCCTTACCGATTTGCTTCTTTGGGACGCTCCCGATCCCTCCCCGTCCATTGGAATGCTTACGCGCGCCCTGGCCACGCGGAGCTGGCCCCTGCGGATGACCGTGCATCTCTATGACGCCCGGCACCGGCGCTTCTCCGCGAAACCGGCGGGCATACTTCAATTGCGTTCACCCGTGGCATGGTTTCTTGAACAGCCGGGCCGGCCCCCCATCCGTCACATGGTACTCGCCGACTTTGACGGCGATGGTCAAACGGACTTGGCCTGCAGCACCACGCCACAGACCTATTCCGTTTGGTGCTGGGGCGAGAAGGGCTTCAACGGCCCTCCCGATTTCTCTTGTGTTTTGGGCGAGAACCTGTTGAACGTGGCTTTTCGGGCCGATCTCGACGGCAGTGGCCGCACCAGCCTGGGCCTGCGGGGCGCGAGCAAGATCCATGTACTCCAAGCCCGGGCTGGTGCGACACCCCCCTGACTTGGCATAGCCGGAAACGAGGCGGACGATAGCGTGTAGATACATGTCGAGTTCGCCGAACGAGACAAGTCCCTGAGATGGACCGGGGTACGCGTGCGCAACAGAAGACTGGTGATCCGGGTTAATGGCGGACGCCTGCGATATGGCAGGACTCGTTTTGGGGCATAAGTCCCTTCGCAGGCCTGAAGGAGCGACAGCATGTCGCCGTGGATGAGCACAGCGAACCCCGGAAGAACGCATTCTTCCTGTTCGGTGTGTTTATGATTCGGCCCCAGGTCATTTGTCAATCCCACCGTATTGCATTGATCCGCCAAGGTATCCACGCCCCAATCGGCAGCCCAAAAGTCAAAAAGTCATGGTTTCTTTGACTTCGGATTTGGCAGTTCGATACAATAAACCTTCATTTCCATGAAGGCAATCTATATCACCCAGGCCTTCCGGTGGACGGGTAGCTCAGTTGGTAGAGCATCGGACTTTTAATCCGGTGGTCGCGGGTTCGAGCCCCGCCCCGTTCACCATATTAAACACTACGCGCCAAGGACTTACAAAATATGGCCTTTGGCGCGTTTTACTTGGTGAAGGCTCGGTAGCGCATCGGTACCACAAGCTGGACTCTCGAAAATACCCTCCCTGCGCGGCAAAAAGGCAAGGTGCGGCCTTCCCTGGCTATGTGTAATAAACATCCCTCACGGGGAGGATTTTTCGCCTGTTCCCGGGCTCGTTTCGTGGATGGTACGTAGTAGAGCTCCCGATTAGCAAAGGGCTTTGCCCGGCCTATTCCTCTATCGCCGCTTTTCGCTGTTGTACGGCACGGATGCGTTCCATGTCGAATTTTTCTTGCCGGTCGAAGGTGAAAAGGCCGTTCTGCTCCTGGTATACGTCGGTAAGCTGGGTGTAACAGTACCCGAACATGAGGGGGTTGTCCAGGAGGGCGTCGCAAAGGCCCTTGAAGCGTGTGTGAAAGGCCTCCACGTTCTTCACCCGGTCGCCGTAACCCCAGGAATCCTCGCCTTCCTTCGCGTTCGGGTTCCACCAGATGCCGCCGAATTCACTCACGAAATAGGGACCGCCCGTGTAGGGCAGGGAGATGTCGCGGTCGTTGTGCTTGTTGATGTGCGGCTTCCCCTCGGCCAGGCCGTCATGGCGGGCCTTGAAGGTCGCCGGGTCCTGATCGTAGTCGTGGGAATCGTACACGTCGTAGTCCCGGACACGGTGGGCGTAGCCGGAGGCGTCGATCACGGGGCGTGTGCCGTCCATGGCCTTGGTGGCCAGGAACATGCCATGGGTCACGTCGTCGAGTACGCGGATGGTGTCGGTCATGGGTTGCCATGTCTCGTTCAGCGGGCACCACCCGATGATGCAGGGGTGGGAGTAGTCGCGCTCCACCACCTCCAGCCATTGGGTGATGTAGGTGGCACCCGGTTGCTGGTGGTCGGTCACGTGGCCCTGGCCCGCGCAGCCCCAGTCCGCGAATTCCCCCCACACGAGATAGCCCATCCTGTCGGCGTGATGAAGGAAGCGCTCCTCGAAAACCTTTTCGTGCAGTCGCGCCCCGTTGAACCCGGCGGCGAGGCTGAGTTCGATGTCCCGTTTCAGTGCTTCGTCGCTTGGTGCGGTGAGGATGCCGTCGGGGTAGTAACCCTGGTCGAGCACGAGACGCTGAAAGACGACTTCGCCGTTGATGCGGACGGTGTGACCGTCGAGGGTGACGCTTCGCAGGCCCGCGTAGCTTTCCACCCGGTCCACCACCGCACCGTCTTCGTCAAGGAGTTCAATGGTCACGTCGTAGAGGAAGGGATCGGTGGTGTTCCATACATGGCGGCGTTCCGTCGGAATCATCAGTACAAGGCGGGTGGCCAGGTTGCCGTCCGCCGGACAACTTGCCGACGTGATGCCGCCTTGTTCGTCTTTCAACGTGGCCCGCAATGTGAGACCGCGGGGATTGCCCAGGAAACGCTGTTCCACATGGAAGCAGCCGTTGGCCAGGTCCGGGGTGATGCGGGACCGGCGCAAGGAAGTGGGGGGGACCGGCTCCATCCACACGGTCTGCCAGATGCCCGTGGTGCGCGTGTAGAGGCAGCCCATGTTGCCATAGGTCCAGCTTTGCTTGCCCTTGGGTTGGGGAAGACGGGCCTCGTCCCGCGCACGCACGACGATGGTGGCCGTCTCGCCGGGTTCGGCGATGCCCGCGAGATTACAGGTGATGGGCGTGAAGCCGCCCCGGTGACAGGCCACCTCTTTCCCGTTCACCCAGACCGTCGTGTCGTAGTCCACGGCCTGAAAATGGAGCAGCACCTGGTTGCCTTCCCACGCCGCGGGAATCTTCACCTCGCGGCGATACCAGACCGCGGTGAGGAAATCCGTGTTGCCAATGCCGGAAAGCTCGGACTCGGGGCAGAAGGGCACGGTGATGCGGTCGGCGAGTTCCCGCTCGCGCAGGCCGCGCTCCAGGCCGGTATCGCCATGATCGATTTCAAATTGCCACGTGCCGTTCAGACAAAGCCATTCTTCACGAACAAATTGTGGACGGGGATATTCGGGGCGAGGCAGGGTCATGGGGGGCTCCATTTCGGGCACGAACGCCCGGTGTTATCGTTTGTGGAAGGCCCTATCCTAGCGTATTCAGACCAGCAATGGGAAGACGATCCACGAGCACGTGTCAGTCCCTTTCCCGTAGAGTTCCGTACCAGGGTCACTACAATGGGCCTTTGCTCCTCCCTTCCGTCATGCCGGCGAAAGCGGGCATCCACGGGAAAGGGGAAGGCCTTGCCCCCCGAATCCTGGAGCTCCGCGTTCGCGGGGATGACGGTGGGGTGTGGCCGGGAGGATAGGGGTAGGGAAGGGTGACTGTTTTTTCCTGGAAGCACGGGGTTCCATGGCGACAAAACCTGGTTCCGGCTACACCGGGCTGGGAGATGACCAGGCTCGTTTCCACGGGGTCTTTCGTGGGAATTCGGGAGGAAGCGGATTGCCCCCCCCTACGGCCATAACATATACTCCGTGCCATGAGATAAGGTTTGTTTCGTGGCTTTTGTGACCGGGTTTAATGGGAAGCGTTTATTGAGTTCGTCACGATTAGCTCTTTTGGAGCATCCGCCAACCCCGGCCCGGGGACTGGTGCTGCTGCACAATCGCCGTGGCAAGCCCTTCTCGGAGCGGGATATACACCGCTGGATCCGTTTGAACCGAAGCCAGCACGGCGCGGAGAAGATTGATCTCCTGACCTATGGGCCGGTGCCTGCTTTTTTGACCGGGGTGCTGGATTTCGTGGCCGATCCCCAGGTTGACCTGGCGGTCCGGCTTTCCCTTCGGACCGGTTGTGATACGCCGCCGCCCGACCTCGCCGGCCTGCGCGATCACGGGCTCCATGACGTGATGCTTTGTCCCGATGAAATCGCGGACGACCGGATCGATGCGTGGCTGGACGCCTGCGCGGCGGCGGGGCTGCCCCTGCGGCTGTGCCTGCCCCTGGACCAGCTTGACCGGGTGGATGGGCGTATTCAGCCGGAGGCTTGGGCCGCGCGGGGGGTGCGCGTGGTGCAATGGGTGCTGGAGGATCCCTTCCGGTGGCGTCCCGCCCGTCCGGTACCGGCCAACCTGGGCGATCGCTTCGCGGGGCTGGCGCCCGCATTTACAGCGGCCGGGATCGACGTTTCCGTGGAGGGTGTGCCTTTTTGCGCGCTTCCCGAGGCGGCCTGGCCCCACGTGATTAACGGTCCCCAGTTGGACCTGGACCACCACCAGTACACGCGGCAGGCCCTTGATCTTGCCCTGTTGCTGTACAAGAACCGACCCCACATCGTGGCGCGGGCCTTGCTGCTCCATCTCGGTCGAGCCATGTCCTATGAAAGCCCCATCGACCACGGCCTGCTCCGGCGGCTGCTGGAGGACAAGCCGCGCTGGTACCGGATCGCCCTGGCGCTGCGTAAGATCACGCGCTACCTGCCCTGGCCCCGGGAGGCGTCCGGCGAGCCCGCCTCAAACGAGGCGGCCTGGGAAGCAGCCCTGTCGAGCCGGCGGGCGGAGGAGGAACACCGGCTGGGGCCGGCCTGTTCGGCGTGCCGCCTGCGGCGCGTGTGCAGCCGCGTGACCCCGGCGGTACGGCGCTACATGCCCGGTTTCCGGCCTGTGAAGCAGGAGGGCGACCTCGTGGCCGATCCCCTGCAATTCGCGCTGCACCGTCCCCGGTACGTGGACGCGGTGGATGCGGTTCGGTGCGACCTGCCCAGGTTGATGGAGACCCTGGCGGCGCACGCACGGCAGGTGGTGGACAACACACCGCCCACCCACGCGTTCGGCCGCTATCACTACAAGGCGGAAAACACCTACTGCCTGCAACACCCCGGGGCGGTGCGCTGGTTCAGCCTTACGGCGGAGGAGAAACGGAGCACCGGGATTGGCACGTTCCATGCCCCCTGCACCATGGCGGTGATGGTGGGCGGCGGTATCGCCCGTTACGCCGGCTTCGCCCTGGGGCGGCATTCGCGGATGGTGTGTCCCATGGAGGTCTTCTCCCACCGGCTGGTGCTCCACGTAGACGCCCAGGGGCATTATGTGCTCCTCCGCGACGGCGCGGTGGTTCGGCCTTCGCAACCGGGCGGCCCCACCTACGCCCCGGCCCTGCTGCCCACGGTGATTAAACCGAAACTGTCCCTTTGGGACATTGACGGGAGTATCTTCACCCAGAACCTGCTGGTTTGGGAGGAGCCGCCCGGGGAAACGTCCGCGCGGGAACCCGCCGAGATTTCCATCATTATCACCAGCGTCCGCTTCACGCGGCGCTTGCAGGCCGTGTTGCTTTCCATCGCCCACCAGCAGGGTATCGACTTGCGGCGGGTGGAGGTGATCGTGGCCTACGTGCCGGGGCTGGATGCCACGGACGACCTCATCTCCGCCATGGCGGCGGCCCACCCCGAGCTGCGGATTGTTCGCTCGCCCTTTCCCGAGCGTTACGCCAAGTCAAAAGGCTTCGTGCTGAACGAATCCATCGATCTCGCGTCGGGCCGGTGGGTGATGCTCCTTGATTCGGATATCCTGTTGCCCGTGGATATGCTGGCCCGCATCGCCGCCGTTTCGGACGACGTGCCCTATATCGGCCCCGACCGGAGAAAAATGCTCACCCCGGAGACGACGGGCCGGGTCCTTCTCGGAGAACGGACGCCCTGGGAGCACTGGGATGAACTGGTGCAAAGTCCCGGGGAAGAACGGGTGAAGGAGGCCCATGTTCCCGTGGGCTTCTGCCAGTGCGTCAACGCACGATGCCTGCGCGAAGTGCGTTACCCGGAGTATGATCACTTCGAGGGGGCGGACTGGGATTTCATGGTGGCCATTCACGATACCTTCGGGGAAGGGCTGTGGCTTGAAGAAACGGCGGTGTTGCACCTGGACCATGGCGGCAGCCAGTGGTACGGCACCCACCGTCACCTGTAGCGAGGTCATGGAGACGTATGCGTCTGGCTTTTGTCGATCTGGAGTTTTCCTGGCCACCGCCGGGGGGGGCGCAGATCCACCTGCTCCACGACATGACCGAGTTGCGACGGCTGGGGCATGAGGTCCGCCTGATCGCGCCCCTGGCCGAAGGTTCCTGGCGCTTTGGCCGCATCGAGGAAGAAGCCCTGCCGGTCCCGGTCACGCCGATCCTGCTGGCCTCCCGGCCCTTTCCCCGGGACGAACTCGTGCGGAAAGTGAGGGCGGCGGTGGACGCCTTTGCGCCGGACGTGGTGATGCTGGCCTTCGGTTTTTACCTGAAGGCCCACCTGGCCGCGGCCCTGTCGGATTACCCGCTGATTTCGCGGTACTACACCTACGAGATGATCTGCGTGCGCGATTTCCTGTTGTACCGGGATGAGCATGCCTGCCCCAACAGTTTCCTGGATACGCCGAACCGGTGCCGCCGGTGCTTTGTCCGGTTCTGGGGACCGGGTTTTCCGCAGGAGGGCACCTCGGGTTTTGCCGACGAGTTCCTGGCGAACGGCGGGCTCCATCCTGCCTTTCACCGCCTTTGGGTGGAACACCTGCGGAACCTGGATGCGCTGGTCGTGACGAACGAAATGACCCGGCAGCGGCTGGAAAAGTACAACGACAACATTCATGTCGTGCCGGGCGGGGTGAGTATCGAGCGCTTTCCCTACCGTCCCCCGCCGGAACGGGAACCGGGGGATAAGAAGATTATTTTCATGAGCGGCCGCGCGGACGACCAGATGAAGGGCTTCCATACGCTCCGACGCGCCGGCGAGGTGTTGTCGGAAAAGCGGGACGACTTTGAAATCTGGGTAACTCTCGCCAAGCCCCCGAACGCGCGGCCCTTCATCCGCTATCTCGGCTGGCGGGAGCAGGACGAGCTCCGTCGGCTCTACGGTGAAGCCGATATTTGCGTGGTGCCTTCCGTCTGGGAAGAACCCTTCGGGCTGGTGGCGGTGGAAGCCATGGCCAGCGGACGTCCCGTCTGCGCCAGCCGGGTGGGCGGGTTGCAGTCCATCGTGGTGGATGGGGAGACGGGCTTTCTTTTCACCGGCGACAATCGCTTCGAACTCGCCCATTGTCTCGGCCTGATGCTGGACCATGCCGCCCTGCGCCGGGATATGGGTATGGCGGGCCGCCGCCGCGCTGAAACGGTCTATGACTGGCCCCGCGTGGTGGAACGTCATTACCCGGCCCTGCTGGAGAGCGTGCTGCCATGAGCGAGCGGGAACATATCGGGTTCTATTGCGGCCTGTGCCCTGATTTCATGCCCGCCCTGCGCGAGGCGCGACGGCGTTGGCCGGACGCGCGCCTGACCGCCATCGTGCCCCCTTCCTACGCGCCGGACGAAGCCATTTATGCCGTGGTGGATGACCTCATGGTTACGGGGCGGGACGCCTATTCCCCGCTCCATCCACTCGCGGTCCGGCAACTGGCCGCCGATCTTCGCGCCCGGGGATTCAGTCATTTCATCACGCTTTTCAGGACCACCCAGCAACGGATACTTGCGCTGGTTTCCGGGGCTTCCCGGGCGGAACTGTGGGATATGGATTCCCGTATCCGTCCCATGGAGGTGACGTGGTCCGGGTTGATACGGGGTGCCATGCGGCGGTCGGTGGGGGGGCGTTTGCGTTATCTTGGACTGTTTCTCTACGCCTGCATCATACGGGTGCCCCGGTCGCGTTGACGGCCCGGCGGCACCGCGGCTATAGTGGGGGTTTACGCAAAGGATTTTTCCCGCCCATGCGGATTGCCTTCGTCGATCTCATCTTTTCGTGGCCTCCCAACGGGGGGGCCGATGTTGACCTGTTTCACGTGATGGCGGGGCTTCGACAACAGGGCGTTGACCTTCATCTATTTGTACTCAACGACCCGGAGCGTTGGGAACGGGGTACCGTGGACCCTTCGCAAGTGCCTTTTCCCGTCACGCGGATCGAGGCCCGGCTACCCAGGACCACGCGGGGCGACCTCTGCCGGCGATTCCGGGCCGCCGTCGATGGGTGGCGGCCCGACGCGGTGTTCGTGGGACACGGATTCCTGCTCAAACCCTATATCATGCTCGCCCTCGCGGGTTATCCCATGGTGGCACGCTACTATGCCCACGAGATGGCCTGTCACCGGGACGTGCTTCGCTTCAAGGACGGCGCGCCCTGTCCCAACGATTACCTGGATACACCGGACACCTGCCGTGCCTGTGCCCTCGACACCCTGGGGGGGCGTATCCGGTCCGGGATTCGCGAGGCCTGGCTGGACGAGTACCTGCTGGCCGAGGCCTACCGGCCCGCTTATCACGGGGTCCAGGTTGACGCCTTGCGACGGGTGGCCGTGGCGATTGTTTCCAACCAGGCGACCCGCGCGGATCTTTTGCGCCATTGCCCGAAGGTGGCCGTCCTCCCCGGTGGCGTGGATATGGAACAATTCGCGTCGGCGCCCCCGCCTTCGGGCCGCGCGGACGGACGCAGGATCATCCTCATGACCGGGCGCGGTGAGGACCCCGCGAAAGGGGACGAGGTGCTCCTCCGCGCCGGCGAGCTGCTCTGGAAAGGTCGCCAGGATTTCGAGATCCGGATCACCATGCCCGAGGACACGCCTTCACGTCCCTGGTTTCGCCCCATCGGCTGGAAAGGGCACGATGAAGTGGCCGACTGTTACGCCGAGGCGGATATTTGTGTGGCGCCCAGTGTCTGGGAGGAACCCTTCGGGCTGGTGGCGCTGGAAGCCATGGCCACGGGACGGCCCGTGTGCGCGAGCCGCGTGGGAGGCCTGCAGGATATCGTTCGCCACGGGGAAACGGGCTGTCTCTTCGCGCGCGGTGACAGCGCGGAACTGGCCGCCCATCTTGACGCCCTGTTGACGGACACGGCCCTGCGTGACCGGATGGGCCGGGCGGGACGCGCCCTGGTCGAGCGGGAGTACCGGTGGTCCGGCATCATGGAGCGCCACTACCTGCCGCTGCTCCGGGAGTTGTGCTCATGAAGCCGCCGAAGCACACGTGCCTGTACTACAGCCGTGGGCCGCACTTCACGCGCACGGTCCGACGTGTGCGGCATGACTTCCCCCGTGACAGGATAACCGTCATTGTCCCCCCGGGCTTTGAAAAAAGGGGACTGGCCCAAGTGGAGCGAGGTACGAGTGAAGACGGGCCTGTTCCCCTTTTCCCCGTCCCGCCGCTTCAGTTTTTGCCGATTGAGAAAGCGAATGGTCCCGCCGTTGCCTGGCGGCAACTGCGCGTGATACGAAAGGCACGCTACGACCGCATCGCGATCATGTTCGACAGCCCGAAACTGCGCCTGCTGGCGGCCTTGAGCGGCGCTCCGGAGCGGTGGTGCTATTCCGTGGAAGGGCGCCGTTTCCCCTTGAAACGGGCCATCGTGGCCACCCTCTTCGGCACGTTATGGCGCCACCTGAGAGGCCGCCTTCGTTACGGACGCATTCGCTGCGTCGTCAAGCATTGTCCCGTTAAGCGTGGGCGGGATTGATGCCTGGTTTTACAAGGCAGGGGACAGCCTTCTACCCCATGGCGCTTTCAATCCAATTGGTCAAGGGGGATGGCCTCGTCGATGAGCATGATGGGGATGTCGTCGCGAACCAGGTAGAGGTACCGGTTGTCTTCGCGGATGAGGCCGGCGTCGGCCCGTTCTTCCACCAGCTCCCCGGCGCGGTTCTTCAACGTGCCCGCGTCGATGGCGGCATTGACCTGTTCCATCAGGGCGTCGTTGGCGAGGGTGACCGGCGTTTTGTCTTCCGGGCACACGAGAATTTTCAGCAGTTCGGCATCTACCATGGGGGAATGTCTCCATCAGGAATGCTGTAGGTTATCATGCGGGACTCGCCGTGCGGCGTGCCCAAGGACTGATTGTACCGAAGATGGGGCCGACAAAAGTAGTGGGGTTGTGTCGGAAACGTTTTTCCTGGAGTGCGGCAGCTTGCTGCCGCACTCCAAACATGAGGGTTACGCCGGCCCCAATCGCCCAAATGCCTTGCGATCCGCCGAGGATTCCGCGAGGCGGGCCAGGACGCGATCCGCCAGGTCCGCAACGGTCACGTCGGGTTGCGCGGGAATCCAGTGGATCCGGGCGTCGCCCCGGAACCAGGAAAGCTGCCGCTTGGCATAGCGGCGATGGTGCATCTTGGTGGCTTCCACGGCGGCTTCCAGCGTTTTTTCGCCCCGCAGGTGGGCGATGATTT
>JAJRTN010000064.1 GCA_024278275.1 Candidatus Hydrogenedentota bacterium | reverse complement strand
TTCGAGGGACATACGCTGACCGTCTTCGGCGAGGCATCGAATGAGAAGGAACTCGATGGAACCCTGGACTCGCTTCGGAAGGCGGGCACGGAGAACGCGGGTCGGCTGGGTAAGGCGCTCGGGGCGGGACGTGTGCTGCTGTCACCCGGCAGGGGAAACCTGAAAGACGCCGTGGCGGTCCTGGAAAAGGGCGGTGCGCGGACTATCGAGTTGGATCTCGACGCCGCCTTTGGGGCGGATGGCGATGCGTTGCTGGAAGAGCATTTCGACGGTCTGCGGGAGACGGTGCGGTACTACGCGGAACGGCTGCGGAGCAAGCACTATTTCCGCCTGGAACCCATTGCGGGTTTGTTCAAACGTATCTACGAGGGCGCGCCCATCACGCGGTACGACCCGGCGGGGGTGAACGCGCTCGCCGTGGATGCCGACGGTTCCATCTATCCTTCCCGTGCCCTGTCGGGAATGGAGGTCGTGCGCCTGGGGAATGTTCATGACGGTGGCCTGGACGAGGTATTGATGCGTTCTTTCGAGGATCTGGGCGCATTGACCACCCCGGCCTGCCTGCGTTGTTGGGCGCGAAACCTTTGCGGTGGCGGTTCGGCCGCGACCCACCGGGCGTTGAGCGGTAATGTTCACGCGCCGTTCCCGGCGTGGTGTGAACGACAACGGACCTGGCTGGAAGGGTGCGTGGCGTCCTTCAACCTGCTCAGCATGGCGGGCGTGAACTTCACGCGGGTCCACGAAAACCTGGCGCCCTCGGGACGGCCCTCGCTCTTCACCATGGTGAAGGCGGCCACGAGCCTGCGCCTCTCCATGCGCGCCATCGAAGAGGGCGACGCCGAGTTACTCACGAAGTGGGAGAACTGGAACGAAAGCGCCTATTTCCTCACCCACGAGAGTAGCATGTTCATGGCGACCCGCTACGACCGCGAGATGGATGCCCTTCATCCGCGTACCTTCGAGCAGGAATTCATCCTTACCGGGCGCGCCGGCGCGCCGGTGGGGTTATTGCGTATCCGGCCGGATCGTCTGCCCGGTTGCGCCACCCTGTGGCTCTACTTTCACGACCCGGCCCTTTACGCCGCGGAGTCCGTGCGCCGTTCTTTCCGTTTTCTCTTGGACCAGGCGAAAAAACAACAGGCCCTGCGCCGCCTCCTCGTTCCCGTGGGACCGAAAGAGGACGCCCTGGCGGAATTCCTGTCGTCCACCGGTTTCGAGTACATCGGCATGCAGCGGGAAGCCCTCTATCTCCACGGCGCTTATCACAACGTGCGGCTCTATTCGAGTAATCCACTGCGGGAATAGAAACGGTCTGAGACAGCCTCCCGCCCTGTTCGCGGCAGGCGTGGAAGGCCCACGCTTCATGGGGTCGCGGTTTCGGCCAAAGAGTTTTTCTTGAAGGCTTCGGCGAGGGCGGCGGCGAGGGTGCATTCGTAGCCTTCGAGCCGGGCGATTAGCGCGTCGGCGCCGGGTTCAATGAATTCAATGTCCGCCACGGCGCGGCGTTTCGTGTGCTTCGTCACCCGCGCCACGACGCGAACGCCGTCCTTGGGGAAGGACGCGCGGAATTGGCGGTACCGGCCCAAGAGGGTCGGCAGGGAACCCATACCGTACTTCCCGAAGGTCCATAGGATGAGTAACTGGAAGGCGCTGTCCAGGGCCAACGGGTCGGCCAGCCAGCGGTTGCGCAGGGGATGCTTCATCCAGGTTGACGGCGCGGGGGTCGCCTTGGCCCGCGCGGCGATCAGGTCCTCGCCGTTGCCGTCCACGTCATGCAGGGCCTGAAAGTCGGGTCCGTGGAAGAGGTGCCCCGTACCGTAGAGACCGCCATTGTCGTAGAGGCCGCGCTTGAGGGCCGATTCCTGAATCGTGCGGGTGCCGTCGGGCAGCGTGTCCACCAGCACCACTTCGCCCGAGGCGTGGAGCAGGCCGTCTTCCATGCCGCGCAACTCCACGGGCGCGACGTAAAGGCCCTCGCGTGCCGTGGTCTTGCCCGCGTAGAGGCCCACGGGGCGTGACGCGCCGGGCTCCAGGATCACGCCCTTCGTCACGCGCATTCCGTCAATGCCGTGGAAGCGCAGCCCCGGGTTGGCGTGGAGCGCGCCATGGCCGAACCACTCGACCATCATGGCGGCGGGCAGCACGGCGGAACCATTGATCACGTGAGAGGCGAGGAAGGGGTAGTCCTCCACGTTCACCGCCGTCTCGAAGGCCAGTTCCAGCCCTTCGCTGACCACGTTCTTCCGCGGTCCGGTGGATTTTTTCTTCCTGGGTGGTGTTGCATGGGTCGTGCCGAGCACGACGACCTCGGCGGGCGCATCGTTTCCGGCCGCGATTTCGCGGAGGAGACAGGCCGCGCCCGCTTCGAGACCGATGAGTTCAACGCCCTCCTGGGCGAAGAGTTTCGCCAGGTCCGGGGTTACCATGCCCCCCGCCCACGGTCCCCAGTTCACCGACACCACGCGGCAGTCCGGGCGCCGCGCCGACTCGACCCGGGCGGTTTTGTTCAGCACTTCGTTGGCCGCGGCATAGTCCGCCTGCCCCTTGCGGCCGAAGCGGCCCGTGGAGGAGGAGAAGAACACCATGGCTCTCAGATCATCCCTGGCCGTGGCGGCGAGGAGTGCGTTCAGGCCCTCCACCTTGGTGCCGTACACCAAGTCAAATTGTTCGGGCGTTTTATCTTCGATGAGCCGGTCGGCAATGACGCCCGCGCCATGGATCAGCCCACGAATGGGACCGGTCGTCACGCGTACGTCCGCCAGGGCGGTTGCCACGGCCTGGGTGTCGCGGATATCCACCTGGACGTATCGCGCCGTCGCGCCCGCGGCCTCGATGCGGGCCAGCGTCCGCAACATCTCGCGGTTCGCCAGCGCGGCGCGGCAGGCCTCGCCCACGGCCTTCGGCGTTTTGTCGCCTTCGCCATGCTCGATGATGCCCTGCTTGATGGCCACTTCGGAATCCAGTGTCTTCAGCCAGTCAGGTTCTTCTTTCGGGGGCGCACTGCGGCCCAGCAACACGAGCGTGGGTTGCGTCGCTTCGGCCAGGGCCACCGCGACTTCCGCGGTCACGCCCCGGGCGCCGCCGCTGATCACCACCACGTCGCCGCGCGTAAAGGGAAGCGCCGGGGTTGCATCGGGCAAGGCTTCCTCTTCCAGGAGCAACTGCCATCGGCTCTCGCGGGAGATACCCGATTCCACGGGTTCCGTTTCGAAAAGCGTTTTTGCCAGCGCTTTCGCGGCCTCGCGGTCGTCGTCAAAATCACACGCCAGGTCAATGGCTTTGCAGGCGACCTCGGGCCACTCATGACGGGCCGTCTTTGCCAGGCCCGCCAGGCCGCCGGACCGGGGATCCCAATTCGGCGTGGCCTCGGACAGGCCAAAGCGGCCGTCGAGACGGGACACGGTGGCCAGCAAGGCCCCGCCGTGGCGACCGGTCTCGCGCAGGGGCGCGCCCAGGCGGCGGAGCCACTCGAAGGCGGTCCGGAGAAAGTCCCCCGGGGGGGCTTGCCTGGGCGACAGCACCACCAGGCCCGCCAGGGAAGGGGGAACGGCGCGGGTCCCGATTTCGGCCAGGTCCACCGCTTCGGCGGCGTAACCCAAGGCCCCGAGTTCCGTGATCAGCGCGTCGGTCAACGGTGAGCCGTCACGTATCACCCAGAAGGGAGCATCCTTCGTGACCGTAAGGGTGTTGTCTTCCTCCGAGCGGGAACGGGGCGTGCAACGGAGCACCTGGCGTGAAACGCCTGGTGCGCCCGTCACAGTGGGTTCGGGTGCCGCGGGCGCAGTGGAGGAGGTGGACACAGTGGACGGAGTGGGGGAAGCCGCCGCCAGGTATTCGACGATCTGGCCAAGGGTTTGGAGTTCGCCCAGGTGCTCGGCTTCGATCTCGGGCGCTTCGGGAAGTTGTTCTTTCAAAGTGGACAGGATTTCGACCCGCTTGATGGAATCGATACCCAGGTCGGCGTCGAGACTCATCTCCAGTTCGAGCATGTCCACCGGGTAGCCCGTCTTCTCCGCGATTACCGACAGAAGGACCTGTGTCACCTGGTCAGTCGCCAGCGGGGTGGACACAGCGGCCGGAGTGGGGGAAGCCGCTGCGAGGTATTCGACGATCTGGCGAAGGGTCTGGAGTTCACCCAGGTGTTCGGCTTCGATCTCGGGCGCTTCGGGCAATTGCTCCTTCAGGGTGGACAAGATTTCGACGCGCTTGATCGAGTCGATGCCCAGATCGGCGTCGAGACTCATGTCCAGTTCCAACATGTCCACCGGGTAGCCCGTCTTCTCCGCGATGGTCGCCAAGAGCACCTGCTCGACCCGGCCCGTATCCACGCCGGCGATGGCTTCGAGCACCTCCGTGGGCATGGTGGCGGTCAGATGTTCCACGATCTGGCCAAGGGTCTGGAGTTCGCCCAGGTGCTCGGCTTCGATCTCCGGCGCCTCGGGAAGCTGTTCCTTCAAAGCGGACAGGATTTCAACCCGTTTGATGGAGTCGATGCCCAGGTCGGCGTCGAGACTCATCTCCAGTTCCAGCATGTCCACCGGGTAGCCTGTCTTC
>JAJRTN010000063.1 GCA_024278275.1 Candidatus Hydrogenedentota bacterium | reverse complement strand
GCTCAAACAATCCGGCATGGAGTGGACCGTACGCGGCGCAAACGCAATCACCGCACTGCGTTGCGTCATTCAATCAGGACGGTTCGAGGAATACTGGGAGCAGCGCGCCGCATGAAAACCCCCAAAATTGACGCAGGCCCTATTACTCATTTGCGGGAAAAAACTGGGTAAGGGGAGGCCGTTGCCGGATTGTTTCAAATGCTACTCATAGCCCCCCATGAGCGGCGCATAGAAGAACCAGTGCTGGCTCAAGGCGACGGGGTTCTGGCCCGTCGTGATCTTCAGCGGAGTGGCTTCCTTGTACTTGACGAACTCGACATGTCCGTCCATGTACAGTACGTTCGATCCGCCGGGAACATGGTTGAAGCTCATGATGCCACCCCCGCCACGGGTCGTATCGCCACTAAGGCTCCAGACGTCTTCCTGGTTGGCGAAGGCATCGTACATGATGATGAGCTCACTTTGCGCGAGCGCGCCGGATGCGGGATTGTTGATATCGGTAATGAAGAAACGCTCGATACCGTCCTGCGTCCGATGGAGCGTACTGGGCAGGGGAGCGCCGCCATCGTCGTAAAAAGGATTGTTCCACACCGCCCAACCAGTGATGACATCCGTCAGGTCCGCTTCGCGGTTCGCACCCGTGACCTTCCAGAGTCCGACCTCGCCGCAACCGTACTGGGCGACCCCGCCCATGCCCACATTGAGGTCATAGGCCTTGCGAGCCTGCGTGCCATAGGTGAACATCATCATAAGCAATTGGCTGGTGGTACGAACGGCATAGGGTACATAAATGTAGGAAATGGGTACGGACAACTGGTAGTCCAGGCACGCCTGGCCGATGGGCGGATTACCCGCGGCCGCCACGAGCGCTCCCGTATCCTGGATGCGCTTGGTGTAATCCCCATCGGTCATGTTCAGGAACCCGTTGGCCATGTCCAGGTTGGCGAAGGGATCATAAGTGCCCCGTGCGTCGGACGGACAGATCGCGATATTGGGGTCCGTCCAGTAATCGGGATACAGCGCGCCACCATTGACGCCGAACATCCACGCATAAACATGGGCTCCGTCATGGGGGATCACCCGGCTGCCCGCGGGATACTTCCCCCGGTTCTCTCCGGCGTACATCTTGCAGATGAGCCCCCATTGCTTGAGGCTGTTCGCGCAGCTTGCGCGGCGCGCGGCTTCGCGTGCCCGGGCCAGCGCGGGCAGCAGGATCGCCGCCAGGATGCCGATGATGGCGATCACCACCAGCAGCTCGATCAGTGTAAACCCCTGTTTTCGCATTAGACCCTTCCTCCATTTGCCGCAGCATTTCACGGCGGTTGCAGCATCCGACGGGATGTGCCGCGCCATAATGTCATCATGCCAAACCCGCACGCACCCAGTACGTGCACCAGCGTGCAATCCATCATAGAGCAAGCCCTCCACCTTGTCAAGCCTTCATCATTTTGATAAACTAAAAAACATGGAAAGTGCGGCAAAATCCAATGTTATGCACTCTGATGCACCGATTGGATGGGGAATGGGGGGAGCGTGAAGGTTACCACGGAAGACATCGCCCGCCACCTGGGTATCAATCGATCCACCGTATCGCGGGCGCTCCAGGGAAAACTGGTCAGCCCGGAAACCATCGCACGGGTTCGCGCCGTCGCCGACCGGTTGGGCTATCAGCCCGATATCGGCGCGCGGATCATGGCCACGGGCCGCACGAGTGTGTATGGATTGCTGGTGCCTCGGGCCGCCACCCCCTATGTGGGGCGCGTGATTGACCGTATGCAGGCCCTGGCCAGGGCGGATGGCTGCCACATCGCCCTGGGCTGCTACCTGGAGGATTTCGAGGAGTATCGGCGCTACATCGAACTCTTTGCACGGGAGCGGCGCGTGGATGGTTTGGTCATTTACCCCATGCACTCGGCGCACCTCCTGGAACCCTTGCTGGAGTTACCCGAAAAGCACATTCCCATCGTCATCATGGGAAAATGCCTGAATGAACGGGTGCATTGGGTCGCCATGGACATTGAGATGGGGTGGTACACCATGACGCGTCACCTTATCGACCTGGGACACCGGCGTGTCGCGGCAGTCATCGACCTGCTGGGGGTTCCCCTGGGCGGCCCGAAAACTTCCGTGGATCGCGCCCTCATGCCGCCCGGAGATGGACGCTACAGCGGCCTGTCCCGCGCGCTGGCGGAACGAGGCGGGGAAGTCGCGCCCGACAGACTGGTGCTTTGTGAATCGACGCTGCAGGGCGGCCTTGCCGCGGGCCGCCGTCTGCTGGATCAGGCCCCGCGGCCCACGGCCATCTTCGCGGGAAACGATCTGCTGGCCATGGGGATCATTCGCGCCGCCCAGGAACGCGGTCTGCGCATTCCCGAGGATTTGTCCCTGGCCGTTTATGACAACTCGGATTTTGCCGAGCTTTTCGACTTGAGCGCCGTGGAAAACCTCACCGACGAGATCGTGGGGGCGCCGCTGCGGATTTTGCGCCACGTGCTCGAGGCCAAGGACGAGCCCACCGGCCAGCAATCGGTTGAACTGACGCCCGAACTCGTCATTCGAAGTTCCACCGCCCCGCCCGGTGCCTGAGAGCGTGTTTGAGAAGTTCTTTGTTCATCGCTCGTTGTCAGCATTCCCCTGACCCGTCCCAGCCGGAACCAAAAGACCGTCATTGCGGGGAAGCCTCGGGCCACCGTGGGTGGAAATGGCCCTTCCCGCTCGTTCCCACGCTCTGCGTGGGAATGCCTATCTCGACTGTCCCCGGTCGAATCTTTCCATGCCCTGCATACACCGGCCCATCGCGATATGCCGCCGGGGACGGCGGCCTTATACATTCCCACGGAGGACCGTGGGAACGAGCAGGTAGGGGGGGATCGCGGGGCTTCGCCTGGATTGTCGCTTCGGGCGGGCCTTGGCAAACACGGTCCGAGCGGCCGGGTTTGTAGGGGGCCGGGGCAATGTGGTAGTTTCTTCCCATCAGCATCGCCCCTGAAATTAACGCGGTACGTCCATCCCGCGCCCTTGGAACCACCCACCCAACATGCCCACGATAGAACGTGTATATACGGCCGAATCCCAGGTCCGGGACTTTTCACGGGTCATCCGAAACATGGCCGAAGGGTGCCGCGTCTCGCCCTACATGGCCTACCGGCTCTGCCGGAAGGATATTGCCAACGAATATGCCCGGTCGGCTTTTGGTTTCCTCTGGGATTTTGTCGAGCCTTTTATCCTGGGCACCATTTTCTATTACCTGCGCCGCGCCGCCGTGGTGGATCCCGGTGCCATGCCCATGCCCTATTCGGTCTTTGTCATCTATGGTCTGCTGCTTTACCAGACCTTCAGCGAGGCCACGATTCAATCCACCCAACTCATCTCGCGCTCGAAGAACCTGCTGACCCACGTGAAGCTGCCCGCCGAGGCACTTATCATGTCGGTGTTTTTTCGCGTGGGTTTTTACAGCCTGTTCAGAATCGCGGTGATGTTCTGCTTCTCCGTGTTTCTGTGGCACGCCGCGGAAGCCGACGGGTTGAGTTCCTTTTCCCCGCTGGGCTTCGTGAACTTTGTCGCCTGTTTCCCGCTCCTCATCCTGTGCGGCATGTCCATCGGTATTTTCCTCGCCCCCTTCCACGCCATCTATGCCGACGTGGGGCGGGTGGTGCGTATTATACTGATGCCCTTGCGCTACCTTTCCCCGGTGCTGTGGAACCTGACCGGGACGATGGCCGTCCTGGATCGCGTGAATCCGGTCGCTTACATGATCAACAACCTCCGTCTGCTGGCGACGGCGAACGCCACCCACCATCTCACCGGCTGGATTGTCGTTTCCGTGGCCTCCGGCGTGGTTTTCCTGACGGGCTGGCTTGTTTTCCATCTGGCCATACCGGTGCTCGCGGAGCGTGCGTGACGTGACACCGCTCATTGCAGTCGAGAATGCCTCGCGTAAATACCCGCGCCGGGCCAACGCCCACCTTACCTACGGCATCACGGATCTTTTTCGGGAACTCACCGGGGCGAAGCGCCGGGAGACCTTGCGCCGGGACGAGTTCTGGGCGGTGGACCATGTTTCTTTCGAGGTGAAACGGGGGGAGACCCTTGCTTTTGTCGGCCGGAACGGGTCGGGTAAGACCACCCTGTTGCGCATGATGGCCGGCCTCACCAAGCCCGACACGGGCCGCATCACGGTGCGGGGTCGCGTGCAGGCGCTCATGAACCTAGGCGCGGGTTTCAACATGAACCTCTCCGGCCGGGAGAACATCCGGAACGCCGCCTCCATGGCCGGCCTCTCCCAAGACAGGGTGAAGCGGATTTACGGCGACATCGTCGCCTTCGCCGAGATAGGAGATTTCATTGACAGTCCCGTGGGTACCTACAGCCAGGGGATGAAGGCGCGTCTCGGCTTTTCCGTGGCCATCCACCTGGCACCCGAATTGCTGCTGGTGGACGAGATCCTGTCGGTGGGTGACTTCGGGTTTCAGCGGAAGTGCTTTGCCCGCATGCGCAGGCTCAAGCGGGATGGGGTCACCATCGTGCTCGTGTCGCACAACCACGGCAGCATCACGGAGTTCTGCGACCGCGCCATCTGGCTTGACCAGGGCCGGCTCATGGCCGATGGTCCCGCCGAGAAAACCGTCCGCGCCTATCTTGATTCCCTCATGACCGCCCAGGTGGCGGAGCAGGAGCGTCACCTCCAGGCGTTGAAGGCGGCCACCGCGGAAATCATGACCCACCACATCGCACGCCGCGCCGATACCCGCTACGGCCCCATCCACGACGAGGAGGACCATGTCGAGGGGGTGCGCCTGCGGTTTCTCGTGAATGGCCGGGAAGTGGACGGGTTGCGTTGCCACGACGACGTGCTCCTGGAGTATGGCTTTCGTCTGAAAAAAAGGGTCACCGACCTCAACGTGAGTTGCGTCATCTTCACGGAGGACGGCGTGAAAATCACCGCCTTTTCCACCCTCAACGGGGATTTGCTCACCGACGTGCATGAAGGCGAGGTCCGTTGTTCCGTCCATTTGCCCGACTTCTGCCTGGCCCCCGGGAAGTATGTGCTGCTCTTGCCCATTCACGAGGGCCGAAGCTACCTGCACCGCAATGTGGCCAAGCGCTTTGAAGTGGCCGGAGACGGCCGGCTCTATTGGAATCCCCTCGACCTGCGGTATACCGCGCATGTGGTGGCCGACGGGGTGGAGCGCACCGTCACGTATGAGCCGGACCCCGGTCTGCCGTCCATCCTTTCCATCGGACAGGTGACGGTAAGCGATGGCCGGCTTCATATTCGCGGCTGGGGGCTTGCACCCAAACCCGTCACCCGCGTGGCTGTTTTTCTCGGGGATCTGTTTCTCGGTGATGCCACGCGTGGCCTGATACGCAACGACGTGGCCCGGAGCCACCCCGCCTACATGAACCACCACGGGGGTTTCGAGTTCAACGGGGCGGTTCCGGATCCGTTGCCGGAGAACGCGGTCTTGCGGGTCCGTGCCTACGGGGGCGACACGCTGCTTGCCGAACAGGAGCGACCCTGGCCCGCGGAGGTGGTATCGTGAAGCCGGTGATTGTCGTGGATCGCGCGTCCAAGAAATACTCGCGCAACACCTACCGGCACCTGTCGTATGGGATTGGCGATATTTTCCGCGAGTTAATGGGACATCGCGCCGACAACACCCTGCGCGAAGATGAGTTCTACGCGGTGGACCGGGCTTCTTTTTTTCTCGAACCCGGGGAATCGCTGGGCATCATCGGCCGGAACGGCTCGGGCAAAAGCACCCTCCTGAAGATGATCAACGGTCTCGTCAAGCCCGACGCGGGATCGGTCATCGTATCGGGCCGGGTGCAGGCGCTCATCAACCTCGGCGCCGGCTTTCATCCCAACCTTTCCGGGCGTGACAATATCTACAACGCGGCCGCCTTACTGGGGTTGGGGAGGCGCAAGACCGCGGCCCTGGAGGAAGCAATCGTTGATTTCGCCGAGTTGGCGGATGTCATCGAAAGCCCTTTTTCCAGTTACAGCCGGGGCATGCAGGCTCGGCTCGGCTTTGCCGTGGGTATTCACCTCGATCCCGACATCCTGCTCGTGGACGAAATACTCTCGGTGGGTGATTTCGCCTTCCAGAACAAGTGCTTCATTCGCATGCACGAACTGAAAAACCGCGGCGTAACCATCATCCTCGTCTCGCACAGCCACACCCAGGTGGTGCAGCTTTGCGAACGGGCCATGTGGCTCGACCACGGCAAGACGCGCATGGCCGGCCCCGCGAAGAAAACCGTTCAACGCTACCTGGATCACCTCGCCGAGGAAAACGCGGAGCAGCTCGACCATGGCGAGGCTCAGGAAAAGGCCGCCACCGCTCCACGGGAAACACCCCGCGGGGAACAGGTGGAGAATGTTTCAGCAACGTTGGTGGTGGACGGGGAGATGGTGGACGCCTTTCCCGTACACGCCGCCGTTACCATTAACGTCCAATTTACCCTCCAGCGTCCCGTGGCGGACCTGAACGTGGGGATCTGGATCTTCCGTGAGGACTGGACGCGCATGACCGGTATTTCCTCCCGTAACGGCGCCGTGCTCCGGGGGGTCCGCGAAGGCGGGGTGCGGTTCGGCGTGGATATCCCCGACTGGCCCATCAACCCGGGCCTCTACATCCTGCAGGTTCAAATCCAGGACGGAACCAGGGACCTTTACAAGGACGTGGTGCGGCGTTTCGCCGTGCTGGGTGATGGACGCCTCCATTGGGAGTATGCCGACCTGCGCTATGACTACCGGATCGAAGCCCCCCCCGCCGCCCGTAAGGAATACCATAACGGCTGATTCGGATGCGTTTCGCACATCACTCCCCGGCAATGACGCTCACCCGCCGGATTCCAATCCAGGCGAAGGACGGGTCCGTGTTCGTGTCGCACAGTTCCAGCCGCACCGTTCTCCCGGCGAAGTCGCGGATCGGAACACGCTGCATGGTGAGGCGATGCGTACCGGGCGGCGTCATGCGGGCGAGGACTTCGCCGGTCTTCCCATCAATCAGGCGCAGGACCAGGTTGTCCTTTCCGTCCACGACACGGTTGTTGCCGCCGTGAATCTCCACTTCCAGCGCACGCGCATCGTCGGGCAGTTTGAAGGCCGGGGACAGGGCGCGACCCGTGGCGGACTCGCCCCCGGGAACGAGGGTGTTAAGGGAGAATTGCCCAAGGGCCGCGCCAAGGACCGCGCCATCGAGGGTCCAGCCGGACAGGCCGGTGGCCGCGCCAAGGTTGAAAACGAGTTGGGAATCGCGGAACTTACCGCCCGGCAACCACGGTGTCCCCACGAGGTTTTCCATGCCGCCAACCGTCTCGGCCACCACGCCGTAGAGCGCAAAGCCGGGACAGATGCCCGTTGTGTCCAAGGCGATGGAGGTGACCGACATGGGGCGACCGAGGTCCAGCTCAATGACGTTGAAGGTGCAGTTGGGCGTACTGATAACACGACTCGCAGCCCAGTATTCAGGCTGCGGAAACGATGGCGGCGTCCACGAAGGCCGCACCTTGCGCCAGCGTCCCAGCAGCAGCCCGTCATGCACGGGCAAGTCGGGCGGCTTCGCTTCATCCCACTCCGTGTCGTCCGAACCGAGCCGGGGCAGCAGGCCGAAGCGATCCTTGCGCGGGAAACGCGCCGTGCCCATGGTGTCGGCCATGCCGTGGCGTTCCCACCAATCCACGTCGCCGGGCAGGTAAAGCGACCGGGCCTTTAACACGCCCTCGTCGCCTCGCACCGTGATGTGCCCCAGTTGGGTATACATGTCATGGTTGTCCGCGAAGGTGGCCACGAGGAGGTAGAACTTCTTGTAATTTCCCGGCTTCACGTCGAGGCGGAAAGCGGGCCGGCCGATCCGCTCGCCCACGAGCACCCATTTTCCGGGTGTCACCTCGAAACGGACCCCGGGCAACTCGGGGGACTCGAAGACCGCCTGTTCCTCGATACCCTTCAGCGGTTCGACCCAGCCCGGCCACGGCATGGCCCCGCCGTGGGAGCCCTGACGCAGGCCCTTCCACGCCGTACAGGGCGACAGGCTTTCCGCCGGCAAAGGCAGACTCACGAGACGTTCCCTGGCGAAGGACAGGAGCGGCTCCACGGCCTCCGTGGGGGTAAAGGCCAGGTTAAGGGCGAGAGACGTTCCGTTCGGCAGGGTCACGTGGGCCGTGTTGTCACCCACCGAGAGGAGGCCCGCCGTGTTGGCGGGCAGGTAGACCTCGAAGACACGCTCCGCGCGGGCCGCGAGGCGTACCGCGAAGGGGATGTCGTGCCGCGCCAGGTGAAGCCACGCGCGGCCCACGGCCTCTTCCGTCGTGTTGTTGCGCAGGAGCACCTTGGCGCTCACGCCATGCCCGGTCACGCGAAGATCCTCCACGGGCGCGGCTTCGAAGGGTGGAAGCACGGTCAGATCCACGGGCGCCCAAAAGCGTACACCCTCCTGTTCGCAGTCGAGGAAGAAGGTGCGGCGGGAAAAGGTTACCTGGCCGAGACGGCCATAGGGCCGGTAAGCGGAAAGGAGATCCCGGTTTACCCGCGCTTTCAGGCTTGTTCCATCGAGAATGCGCCAGCCATCCAGCACGCCGCAGCGGTCCTCCACCCCGACAATACGCGCCCCCTCGATCTCCACCGTCAGCGTGTCGCCCTCGGCGACGGAACCCGCGTGATGGACGCGGTAGTCTACCGGCTCCCACGTTATCTCGAAACGTGTTTCCATGCCGGCGGGAGCGAGGGCTTCCGCGACGACCTGGTCCACCCCGGCACGCACCCGGACGGCCAGCGGTTTTCCGTTGGCGGTGACGCGGATATCCCGCGCCGGGGGCAGGGACCAGCGTAACCGGCGTGGCATGGCGTCCGCGCTGGTCACCGTGTAGGTAATGTGGTTCCCGTCGCGTTTATATTCCGCGCCGTATTGGGCAAGGTGGATTCGTGCCTTGGGCCAGGTGTCGGGAAAGGAGGGCGCCACCCGGAGTTCCCCGGCGGGCCGGTCAACGTGGAGGCCGAAAAGCGCCTCGGTGACGCTTGCGATGAAGAGCCCGGCGGGGGGCGAGAAATAGGCGGGCGTGTGTTCGAGCATCACCTCGGGCCACGCGCCACGCAGGTTCCGGTTCATCACTTCCCGGGCGATGGCGAGCAGGGGGCGGTAGGTGTGGTTGCGCTGCCCGGCCCTGGCGTAGGCCCATGCGGCCCACGGCTGCTGCGCCGCACCCGCCTGCATGCCCCAGGTGCCGTTGTCGTGGTTGGGGAAATTGTTCGAGCAATACACCTCGCCGTCCGCGCCCGTGAGGGTGCCATGGACATGCCGCAAACTGGTGTAGCCGTCCAGGTCGTCCACCAGGTCCCCGATCACCGGGTACAGGAAGGTGTGGTATTGCCCGTCGAGCCGCATCTTGCCGTGTTCATCGACGTAGCTCCCGAAGCGGCCCAGATCCTTGAGCCAGAGCTTTTTCATGAGCGTCGATTTCGCCCGCGCCACGCGCCCCCGCCAGAGCAGGGCGGTTTCCCTATCGTCCAAGCCTTCCGCCAATTCGGCCCGCGTGCGCATCATGTTGATCACCTCCAGGGTGGGCGTCGCGCCGTCGTGGTAAAACTGAATGAAGTCCTCCTGGTTCCCGATTTGCAAGCCCCAGGCGAACAAGAGGTTGCCGTCCGGGTCGTGTTCCGCGAAGGTCTGGGCCAGCACCTTGTCCAGCGCGGGGGCGACCGCCTTGGCGAAATCACGGTCCCCGGTGAACTTCCAGTAGTGCCGCGCCTGCCAGGCCCAGAACTGGTTCGATCCGCCGAAGTCGCGCCGTTTGCTGCCGTCCAGGGTGAACTGGGGCACCGCGCCGGAGGGCAGGAGATTTTCCGCGAGGGTCAGCGTGCAGAGACGGGACCGGTCTTCCTGGCCAATCCACTCCGCGCCCGCCGTGTGCTGGTTGTGCCACATGGCGAGCCAGTGGTGAATGCACTCGTTCCAGCCGTAGGGTTCGTTCCAGTTGTATTCGAAGTTGTAGAGCGCGGAACGGAACGCCCCGTCAATAGCGTCCTCCGGGGTATCCACTTATTGCTGAAGCAGCTTCGCGTAATAGGCATCCACCCTGGCGCGTTCCCGGGCGCCATCCAGCCCGAGCAATTCCTCGACCCGCGCGGGGTCGTCGCCGTAGGCGAGGAGGAGCGTTCCATGACCCTCCGTGAAGGTCGCCGCAAGGGCTTGCCCCCCCGCCACGGCCCGCGTTTCCAGGACCGCCGACGCGGCAACCCCGGCGTGCAGTTTTTCCCGGCCCGAGACAAAGCGGGCGCGCGCGCCATCCAGGGTCAACGCTTCGATGGGCACCAGCGTATCCCGCGTGAGATCCGGCGTGGTACCCATGGTCTGTTCGCCCGGTCCGCCGATGCCGACCGTGATGGGCGTAGGCGGATCGGTGCTGACCGTGTAAAGCGCCGCCCCCTCGCAGGTCGGCGTGCCCCGGCCGATGAAGAGCGGCGTGATTTCCGTGGTCACCCGCGTGTCGTCCAGGGTGAAGCGGGCGGTCACCCCGCCGGGGAAATCCTCCACGGTGATGTCCTGTGCCCCGGTCGCGCCCGTCCCGCCGATGGCGGGGGCGAACTTCACCAGCACGTTCGACAGGGTGGCGGTCCGCCGCTCCGTGAGGTAGGTGAAGACCCCCGTGTTCGGCACGGTTTCATTGACCGACACGATGGTGCGGTGCCAGGCGGCCAGGCGGTGATCCGGCATACGGGGCGGCTCCTCCCACGCGAAAGCCCCGGCCATGATCCAGCCCACGAGGACCACGGTCCGCAGAAGCGCGCCGGGTCCCGGTTTTTTCAACATGACGCTTCTCCGCAGGGTGGGTGATGCCCGGTTGGTGGACGTAGTGGACGAGAATGCCGTGTCCACTATGTCCACTGGGTCCACTAGTTCACCGCCAGGCCATTCATCACTTCGGGGTGATTCCCACCGACCTCACGTCCTTCATCCCCGAGACCCAGACCCACCAGGCCACGCCATTCCCGTGATGCCCGGAGGCCTGGGATCGCACGGCGGCGCCCTTGGGGAACTTCCCGCCGTCGGCGAAGGCCCGCGCGCCGTCCTCGGTGAAGGGCCCCAGGCGCACCGCCAACGAGGGCAACGCCACGTCGCTCTTCAGGGTGAATCGCCCGTCTCGATGATAGGTGTAGGCCACCCGCGCCCGTTTCAGGCCGTCGCCGCCGGGCACGAGGGTGAAATGGTTCGCCACCTCGATGCCCGTGAGCGGGTCGGGCACGCGGGGCATGATCTTCAGCGCGCGGGGTTGGGTGTCGTCCACGCCCGCGCAGATTTCCAGGGCGTGCATGGCCGGCCCTTCGTTGGCCCCGTTGCTGAGATCGCCAATGCGGTACCACCGGCCGTCGGGCAGGATGTTCGTGCCCTCGGGGATGATGTAAAGCCAGCGCCGCCAGTCGATACCCCGCTCCTCGTCCACGAAATCCATGTTCTTGTCGTAGCTGTACTTGGCGATGTTCCAGAGCAGCGGCCCGGCGTCGTCCATTTCGTCGAGGAGCAGGGCGGCTTTGGTCAGCCATCCCTGGCCGTAGCCCATGGCGAGGACGGGCGCGTGCCCGTAGGGCTGATCGAGTTGCCGGTCCAGGGTGTTGTAGGTGATGGGGGTAAGCTGGGGGTCCCACGTGGTGGGGTCGTAGCCGTCCCGGTAGAAGGCGAACCACGCCTGCACCAGCGAATCCTGCAAACTGGGGTAGACCGAGTTCGGGCTGACCCGCCACATCAGTTTGCGGTGGTCGCCCACACGGAGCAGGCGGAGCATGCCGTCGCGCAGGCGTTGGGCGTAGGCCCGCCAGCGTTCGGCCGACGCCGTGTCGCCCACGGCTTCCGCCAGGTCGGCGCTGCACCGAAGGGCCACTTGGCCAACCCACGTGGGGTACGGCTCGTACATGTTCGCGTTGGCGTAGAAGCGCCGCACCGCCGCCATATCCTTCGCGTCGGCGGGACGCCCGGGAATGAGCCCCAGGGGCGCGTCCGCGCCCCCGGCCGCCCAGCCCGTGGTCTCGCCCTCGGTGAACAGGACGTCCATGCCGGTGTAATCCAGGTACCAGCAGATGAACTCCGCCGCGTCCTTCGTGCTGTCCCACCGGCTCTTGCCGAATACATTGTTGCGCGGGGCCGTCAGCCAGTCGCCCCGGGGCGCGCCCAGGTTCCGCCACGCCACCCATCGCGCCACCATGGTGGCGCCGTGGCCGCCGGTTTCCTGGTCGCCCGGGACAGGATCGATGGGCAGGGGCATCCCCATGGGATTGGAGAACACGAAGGCCCAGTTGGGATAGGCCCCCTCGGGGTACTGGCCCAGGTCGAGGGCCTGGTTGTCCGGACCGTTCGCGGGATCGTGATCATGACGGAAGAAGTAGAGCCAGTGGTCCACGAAATCCACGAAATGCGTGAGCCGTCGGTCGTTATGGATGAGCCGGAGCGCCAGGGTGGCGTAGTGGTCGCTGCATCGGGCGAAGGCCGTGTTTTCTCCCCAATACACCCCCACCGGCGCCCAGGTCCCGAAACCGTTGTAGCCGCCGTACCAGGGGCCGATCTTGGGCACGGACTCCCAGAACACGCCCGTATCCGCCGGGAACTTTTCGTCGATGAGTTGCAGGTTGGCCGTCCACACGTTGGTAAGCATGTCCCCTTTCACCCCACCGAGAAAGCGGATGCGCGTGGCGTCCAAGTCTTCGGGGAAGGGGAGCAGCGCCACCGACGCCGGAAGGTCCGCCTCGGACATGTAGAGCACGTCCGCCAGGGCTTTCGCCGCCCGTTGGTAATCGACGGGCTTCGCCACGTCCACGCGGGGCTCCAGGTCTTGCTCATCCACGGTCCACGCGCCCAGCGGCTTGAGATTCTCCCCGCCCTCCGCGCCTCGCAGGGTCACCGCCGTTACCATCGGACGGCCCCGCTTCTCCGGGTTGTCGCGCAGCACAATGGATTCGATGCGCCGGGCGCGGGGTTTCACCGCGAGATAGAACTGGGCATGGGGACCCAGGTTCTCCTCCGCCTGGGCGAGCTTGAACGCCGCCTTGAAGGCCGCTTTCGCGTCGGGCCGCGACGCGATGGGCTCGCGGCACCCCACCTTCACGCCGTGGGAAGTGCCATATACCCAATTGTTGTAGTACCAAGCCGTCGAACCCAGCACCAGAGGGATGGTATCAACATTACCATCGGCATAGTGCAGTTCCAGATCACCTATACGCACCCCGATCTGCGTCTGGTCGGGCCGGGCGTTCTTCTCGTTCAACTCCGGATGCTCGCCCCAGTGGGCCACGCCCCAGTCCCAGCCCTGGTTGATCATGCCCAGGAGGTACAGGGTCTTCGCCGTGGCCCCCACGGGGAGGGTCTCCGTCTCGCCATCGATCACGCGCTTGCCGCCCCGGCCGCGCGGATCGGACACGAGAAAGGGAAGCGACCGGCACAGCCCGAGTTTTGCGTTGTTGTCGATATTCAGTCCCGAGAGCGCATCCGTTTCAACAGGACGTTCCAGCTCCGGCGTGTACTGCTCGTAGTGTCCCAGCCCGATCCAG
The DNA here is from genome assembly GCA_024278275.1 of Candidatus Hydrogenedentota bacterium. Classification (GTDB taxonomy): domain Bacteria; phylum Hydrogenedentota; class Hydrogenedentia; order Hydrogenedentales; family JAJRTN01; genus JAJRTN01. The sequence goes on along the minus strand of JAJRTN010000063.1, from coordinate 19,019 downwards.
GCGAAGCCGTCGTCCCGAAGGCGGGGATTGCCGTCCACCAGTTCCAGGCAGACCTTGCGCCCCATCAGTTCCGGTACCAGCCATTGCGCGGGCTGCCAGATATGCGTGCCCGGCGGACGCATCCGGCGGAGTTCCTCGCCATCGGGCCAGGAACGGAGCACGATGAAATTCATGTCGCCATCGTTGCGGCCTGTCTTCGTGCCGTCGGCCCCCGCCACCAGGAATCGCTGGATGGGGGCGGCGAGGGTGAAAGGCGGCGAGACCAGCCGGCCCGTCTTTTCCTCCCCCAGCATCCGGGAGGTCACGCCGTAACAGCGTTCCTTCCCGCCCGGGATCTCGGACAGGCGCCAGATGTCCTCGCCCCGGACCGTCCAGCCCGCCAACGAGTTCCCTGGGAAAAACACCACGTCCCCGCGGGCGAGGGGTCCGGCGGTTACCGCCAACAGGGTCCATAGGATAAAAGCGCGCAGGGTTGGATAAGCCATGACCGTTTCCTGGTGTTCGGAATCATTGACCCGAAGGGAGTAAACGTGTCTCCATTAAACCACAACAGGATTTCAAGCGTAAAATACTGCTTATTGCAGGGAAAAAAAACGAATGTGTGGCCCGGTGATGAACCGCGCAACACGGACGTTCCGGCTCGCCGAAAACCCGCGCGGCGCCAGGGGGTTCGCCCCCTTCCGGACACATAAAAAGAGCGAGCATGTCTTACGACATTCTCGCTCAAAAAATGCTATTAAACGCGCTGAGTCTTGACGCAGTGATTAGCTGGCGGAACCCAGGAGGTGCGCGTAGGAAATCAAACCACCGTCGGCGGCGGTCTGAATGAACGTAATCTGACCGGTAATCCAGGAAGGCTCACCAACCCAGGAGATGGTGGCACTACCGTTGGCTTTCGGGTCAACGTCACGGGGACGGTCCGGAACCAGAACGCCCTGCGGGCCTTCCTGACCACCGGCGGCACCGGCAGCGCCGGTACGCGGATCGGTCGTCGTCGCGCTGGGATCGACCTGTACAGGACGGAACTGCAGCGACGAGAAGGGCGCGATGGTGAACGTGTTCTGACCGAGCGCGGCAAGCGCCGGGTCCGGATGCAACGCACCAAGCGGGGTACCATCGGACGCATAGTAATCAATCGAGCAGACCAAGGGGTCGCCACCGATGGTGCTCTTGAGGGTAACCAGGGTCATAACACCAGGGTTGATGCCGGGAACCCGGTTGGCCTCGGGAGCGTTATCGATGAACCACGGGACACTGATGGAGCTGGCGACCGCCATGCTCGTGCCAATAACCAGCGCGATTGCTACGATACCAAGTTTCTTCATGTTGTTTTCACCTCGCTTTCGTTGTGAGACTTACTGTCTAACGGATCCACCGATCCAACCGCTTCAGGGAAGCGGCCTACAGCCCATACCCTTTCAAATCTCCGGGGATTCCTCCCCAAACACAACTAGTTTGTAGCACAAACCGGTCTGGATGTCAACCCCCCTGGCCCGGGAATTGATCCCATCGCCAAAGTCGACACCCAAAACGACCGGACAGGCTCGCCCAAGGAAACGCCTTGTGTATCGTAAGTAATTTATTTCAAAGTACTTACATCTAAACGATCAAAGCCCGTCCCCGGTCTTGAAGCCGCGGGTCAGGTGTCATGCACCCTGTCGCCGCAAGGCCATGAGGCGGGATGCTTTCCCGCACTGCCGGGCACGTTTGGGGCGGACCGAGCGCTTTGGACGGGAGCGTGAAAAAACACGTTCAAGGCGATTTCTCACCCGAATCGCCGGCCGAATCGAGGTCAAACGTCTTGCAACGGTGCGCCTGGATGGCCTCTCGGTAACCGGACGCCGTGTCGGAGGCCTGGACGTAGCCCAAGGCCTCAAGTTTTTCCATCTCGGGGGAATCGGCTTCCAGGGAGAGCACGGGGACGGGTACCCGGGCCAAGGGATGTTCGCCGGCGGCACGAACGTGTTCCTCCAGAAGAAGCGTGCCCGCGGATACGGGGCCGGGTTCTTCCCGTGCCAGATCGACCGCCTCTCCCGGATCACGCATGGTGTCATACAGTCGGCGGCGGCATGTTTTGTGGTCGATGATCAGCTTGAACGCACGGCCTTTTTGTTCGAAATCGACGGATTCGAGATACAAACCGAACTCCGGAATCGAACCGCGCGTGTAGGAATAGACCGGGCGCCCGGGAGTCGTTCGCGCCGGATTCGGGGAAAAAAGGTCCACCCCCTGCCAAAGGGGATCCCGGGGCAGTCCCAGGCATCCGGCCAGGGTGGGCAGAATGTCGATGTTCTCCATCGGTGTTTCAATAACTTGAGGCCGGGTGCCGGGGATCGACATGATCAGCGGCACGCGAATCAGTTCGTTATACACCGTTTTCGCGTGACCGATACCGCCATGTTCCCAAAACTCCTCGCCATGGTCGGCCCCAATAACGATCACGCTCCGCGGGTCGCCATCCCGGACCGCCTCGATAAGTGTTTGAACTTTCCCGTCCACGTACCGGCATTCGCCATCATAGAGGTAACGGATCTTTTCCCGCGCCGCCATGGTCAACTCACCGTACTTGCGATGGACACTCGCCCCCACATCGTACAACATCTTGTCCATGTAGTAATTGCCGCCGAAGTCCTATTTCCTGAGCAACCGGGCATCCCGCGCCGTCACCTTCGGGAGCGGTCCGAAGATATCACGAAAGGGCGGCGGCGGGTCGTAGGGCGCATGGGGATCCATGAGGTGAAGGTAGATGAAATAAGGCGTTTTCAGGGTGTCCAGTCGATCCAGCACGTAATCGACCATGTGCTCGCCGGATTGCAGGCAATCCTGCGCCGACACGTAGGTATCGAAATCCCGGGCAAAGCCATACTTGGCTTGCAGGTGGATATTGGTCTGAAAACCCGCCGTGGTGTACCCGGCCTTCTTGAACAGGCTCGCCATGGTTTTAATTGATTCGGGCACCGTCTGAACGGCAAGGCGCTGTTCGTCAACGAAGCGCCTGCGGACACCGAATTGCACCCGGTGTGTGCGCGGATAGAGACTGGTCAGCATGGACAACACGGAGGGCTTCGTCCAGGAGGCCTGGGCCACGGCATGGGTGAACCACCACGATTCCCCGGCGAAGCGACGCAGGTTCGGCATGACGGGTCGGCCATTGCGTTCGGCGGCGATCCGGTCCGCCCGAAGCGTGTCAATAATGACGAAGATCACGTTGGGGGGCGTATTGTTTGCCTGCGCCGACACCGGGGGCGCCGCCTGTGCGCCGGCACTGGCGATCAAGAGCAGGGAAACTGCCGCAATCATGAATCGGGCCACGGAACTCTCCTGGCACCGGGGACGTGCCACATGCGGGAAAGGACCTGTTGAGCTGGGAAACCGGCACAACAGGGTGCCGTGCCGCCGAGTATAGCACGGGGTCCAAAACGGCGTAAAACCCCGCAATCAGCGTTTGCGGGGATTGCCGTCAAGAGACGGACGGAATGATTCATCCCGAGCGCCATGGTTGGATGAAGGGGCGCCCGGGCGCTACACTGCTCGGACCCACGCGAAACGCCCCCGCGCCCATGGAGGATTCAGATGACTGCCCCGAAAGCACAGCACCACGGAAGCGGCGGAGGTGGAATACGTCTGCTTCAACGTCATGGCAATCTCGTGGCGGCTTTGTTTGGCCTGGTGGCGGTGCTGGGGATCCTGGGCCTCTTCGAGGGGGGCTTCCATGTGCTCAACCAACGCAAGATCGCGGAAAAGGGCATCCGCTATGTGCGTGAGCCGGAGTATCGCGTGTCTGACGACGACTTGGGGGTGAAGCCGATTCCCGGTATCCGCGCGCGGCACGCCAAGTATTTCCAGGACAAGTTGGTCTTCGATGCCACCTACACCATCGACGCCTTCAGCCGGCGCGTGGTGCCGAAGCCGAAGGCCGCGGAAAAGGCCACCGAAGCCTTGCTCTTCTTCGGGTGCTCCTTCACTTTCGGCACGGGCGTGGAGGATGACGAAACCCTTCCCGCCTACATGGCGCAGGACCTGCCGCGTTTCCACGTGTACAACTATGCCTTCCAGGGTTATGGCCCCCAGCACATGCTGGCCAAACTGGAGGAAGATACCCTTGCGGACGAGCTTGACGAGAACCGGGCCTTCCTCCTGTATGTTTTCATCCCCGATCATATCCGCCGCGTCATCGGTTCACGCAAGGTGGTGTGCGGTTGGGCTTATGGTGACCGGTTTCCCTATTACGATTACGACGGCCACGGCGTGATCCGGCGTTTCGGATCCTTCGCCACCGGCCGTCCCTGGCGGCAGCGCTGGTACGGCCTGTTGCAGCGGGAACAGTGCATGCGGTATTTCGAGATGGATTGGCCGCCCCGGTTGACTACCGATCACATGCGCCTGACCGCCGATGTACTTCGGCGTGCCGTGGAGGTCTTCGCGAAGCAGTACGGTCCGGACCGCGCCTGCATCGTGCTCTATCCGGGGGATGTCCGCTATTCGGAACGCAGCATGAGCGGGCGCGCTTTCATCCCCTACCTCGAAGCCGCCGGCCTGCCCTATCTCGATTGCACGGACGCCTTCGATCTCGGTGATGATGGCTTTGCGATCCCCCACGACGGCCACCCCACCCCAAAGGCGCACCGGATGATCGCGGGGCGTATCGCGGCGTACCTGGAGCGGGCCACGTTAACGCACGGAGCAACACGGACCGGCATGGACTGACACGGAGCCCCGGGGAGGGTGTTGCCCCCATGATGGAACCGCGGCCCTCCTCACAACTATCCCACAGCGGACCGCGACCCGCTCCACGGCCTGATTTTCGCCAACGTCTTGGCGAGAGCTTTCTCCGCCACCTCCGTGTCGTAGGCTGCCTGGGCTCTCAACCAGTAGCCATTGGACAATCCGAAAAAGCGGCATAGACGCAAATCGGTGTCTGCCGTTACGGCACGTTTTCCCGCCACGATTTCACCGATCCGTTGGGCGGGCACGCCGATCTCCTTCGCCAAACGGTACTGGGAGAGGCCCATGGGGATCAGGAATTCCTCACGCAACAGCTCGCCAGGGGTCACAGGGTTAAGTTTTTCCATGATTTTCCTTCCCTCGGGCGAGGGCCTTCGTGTCCGCACACTTAAAGCTCACAATCATAAATACTGTATAACGCGACGCGTGATTAACGTCAAGCGTGATTAGCGAAATCTCCTTTTCCTCACTACATTTCCGAATGACGATTCTTCGCCTTGTTCCCACACAACTCGTGGGAACAAGGTGTGAACACGGACCGGCACGGAGCCATTACTTTTCCGCTTCGGCGGCGTAGACCTTGCAGGCTTCGGATACGCCCGCCGTCTCGGCATTGCCTTGGTGGACGATGAGGCGGTAGCGCAGGGTCACGCTTTCCCCGGGGGCGAGGGGCCACGGCTCCCGGTGGGGCCAGGAAGCGCCCAGGAAGGCGTAGTGCCGCAGGATCCAGCCGTGGCCCGGGTAGCCGGGATTGCCGGGGTTCTGCACGATGGTGACCCCGGCGAGTCGGCCGTCGTGCTTGGGGAAGAAAGCGATATCGACCCAGGGGGAGTCGAGTTCGAGCACATCATCGGGCACCACGCCGTCTTTCCCGGTGAAGGTGAAGGGTTTGTGCTCGGCGCGGGGACGGAAGCAGAAGCCGCCGTAACCCTTGGGGGTGAGGTCGTCGTTCGAGATCTTCGCCGTCGATCCCCGGAGCGTGATGGTCTCCTGGCTGGTGTTGGTGAAGGTCAGTTCGAAATCCATGGCCCGCTGCATTGCGCGGCGCCGATGGATCGTGACAATCACCTTCTCGCGCATCACGGCCACGGCGGGGGCGTCGTCATAGGACCACCGGTTATCGAGTTCCAGCACCACCCGTTCCGGGGTGCATTCTTTTACCTGCGTATTCACCGCGCGGGGCCGAACGCTGTCAAGGGCCCACACGTTCAGCTTGCGGTCCCCCAGGGTGGACTCGGGCCACGCCCAGAAAATCCCCCGGTGATGATGGTGGTCGTCGGGGAAATCCTCGGAAATGATGTTGCCCTGGAGGTCATAGAGTGGGTGGAAGTAGCCCGCGCGCCGGTAACGGGCATCCACGCCCGCCGGGGGATTCACCTGGGCGTAACGGTAGGCGATGACGGGAGTGCCGTCTTCGTAAACGTGCAGGGCGCCGCCATCGTTTTCGACACGAAACGCGGTGGACGCGGGGCGGGCCAACAACAGGAGCGTAAGGACAAGCAGAAAACGGGACATCTCGGTTTCCTCCGGGTTAAAGTGCCATTTGTGAAAAAACGATTTTCAGCATAAGTGCCACATGATCCTGTATGTTTCGGCTATCTTAGCCGCAACATACAGGATGGCACCAAGAAAGATCCTCGATTTCACAAATACCGCTTAAAGAATGTCGGCAAGGGCCACGCGCTTGAAAGTATCGAGGGCGGAATCCGGGGTGGCGTTCAGGATCTCCACGCCCGCTCGGTCGGCCCATGCCCGGGCACGGGCGAAATCCCGCGCCGCTTCCTCCGGTTCGGGCGGCAGGAAACGCTTGTTCCCCCCCCCCGCGTAACGGTCGTCGAAATGGGTCGGCGCCAGGGCGTCGTCGGTACACCACAGGCGTTCGGGATCCGGCATCTCCGTGCCTTGGCGCCGCTTGCGCCACGCCTGGTGCATGGCAAAGGCCAGGTCATAGGCCAGCCCCCCGCGCAACGCCCGCGTGACGCGACGGCGCGCCCGGCGCAACACCGGGGCATAGTACCGGCGCTTGAGCGCGTAACGATGGTCCACGCCGACCAGCACGATGGGATTGCATCCCATCACCGCGGCGATCTGCAACAGCATGTGGGTGACCGTGTAGCCCACGAAAAGCCGGCCGGCATCCACCGAGAAAGCGTGGGCCGCACCGCGGCTCCAAACCACGTTCAAGGGGCACGCGTTCTCGAAGCGAAGGAGCGGCAGGAATTCGACGGGAAAGAACTTCGTGGTTTCCCGGGGCACGGCCTTTTCGTATTCACGACCGTATTGTTCGATCTGGAAGCGGTCGTAAATGCCCCAATAGGTGAAAGGGAATCCCCATTGCTCGTACCCCAGGAAACAGCGGTTGGATCCCAGGGTAATCTCATCCTTCAGGCGGGGCATGTCGGTCCGCGCCAGGCTGGGGCCGTTTCCCACCACGAAGCAACGCTGCCCGCGATGCCGGTCCCGGTATTCATCCAGCAGGTGTGGAATGCCATAGGTCCGCGCGCCACAGAGCGAATACCACGCGATCTCCCGGAAGCCCAACGACCACAACCGCCGTATCAGCGGATAGTGAGGTTGCAGCGACGGCGCCTGAACAGGGTGATGGAAGTGCAGCAGTTCATTATCCGTCGAAAGGGGGAGCACCACCCGCGGCGTGTCACCGTCGGGCAGTGTCCAATCCTCCCGGTCCAGCCGAATGACCCGCCGGACCCCGGGAAAGTCCCGGAACCAGGCCTCGGCCCGGTCATTGTCGGCCACGATTTCCACCGGTGTACGGGGATGTTCTTCCAGCCACCGCCTCATCAAGTAGGGACTGTCGCCGTGTATTCCGGAACCCGGTCCGCCGGGTTTCGACAGCAGCGCGATATAAACGGTGTCTGTCCCCATTTATAGGTCCCTTATGCGGAGCACCGCGTCCAGCAGACGCGGCACGTCGTCCAGGGCCAGGGAGTTGGGGCCGTCGCAACGGGCCTGTTCGGGGTCGGGATAAACCTCCGTGAACAGGCCGTCGATCCCGTAAGCCGCCGCGGCGCGGGCAAGGGGTTCGACGAACGCCCGGTGCCCCGAGGACGCCCCGCCCATGGAGGGAATCTGCACGGCGTGGGTGGCGTCGAAAATGACGGGATAGCCCAAGCCGCGCAGGATGCTGAAGGACCGGAAATCAACCACGAGGTTGTTGTAGCCGAAGCAAGTGCCACGCTCCGTGATCATCACGTCGTCGTTACCCGCGCCGATCACCTTGTCCACCGCGTGGCCCATGTCGGCGGGGGCGACGAACTGGCCCTTCTTGATGTTCACCGTCTTTCCCGTTTCCGCGGCCGCCACCAGCAGGTCGGTCTGGCGGCAGAGGAAGGCGGGGATCTGGATGATGTCCAGCACCTCGGCCGCGGGTTTCACCTGGCCCACGTCATGGACATCGCTCAGCACCGGGACATTGAATGTCTCCTTCACCGTCCGAAGGATTTCGAGCCCCGCCTCCAGCCCCGGCCCACGATAAGCATCCGCGCTCGTCCGGTTGGCCTTGTCGAAGCTCCCCTTGAAGACGAAGCTCACGGGCAGGCCCTCGGTCATGGCCTGGAGCCGCCCCGCGATATCCAGGGCGATCTCGGCACTCTCCAGGACACACGGCCCGGCGATGTAGATAAAATCCTGTTCTAGCACCAATACTTTACTCCAAGTGCAACAACACAAAAAGATCGCGCCCCTACATGAGGGAAGAGGGTTTATTAACCACGGAAAACACGGAATACACGGACATTTATACTCCTTTTGTCCGTGTTTTCTGTGTTTTCCGTGGTTCGACTCTTCATCTGATTATTCTCTCGATGGTCGCTTTGGGATAATGCCCAAAGTTCACCAGCAATCCAAGTTTCAATCCCGTTGCCTTCAAGTAATTATGCAGTTGAGCACGGTGTTCATCTTCAATAGTTTTTCTCGCCTTGAGTTCAACGATTATTTTCTCAAAACAGATAAGATCAGGCCTGTAAGTTTGTTCAAGTTTCTCACCTTTATAAACCAACCTCAACTCTTGCTGTGAAAGGAAGGGGATTTTTTGCGCCCGAAATTCTTTCTCAAGGCATTCCTGATATACTGCCTCTAAAAAGCCACACCCCATTTCTCGGTAAACCTCAAAAACTGCTCCACGAATAAGGTATGTTTCCGCTTCATACAATAAATCTTTCCGTGTATTCTGTGTATTCCGTGGTTCCATTTTCATAGGCCTGCCTTCATTGTTCTAAAGCAAGTGAAGACAAAACAATAGTAGACATTCATTATGCCTTGAATTGGCTCCCGTGTTACTGAATACCGGCCCGAACGAGGTCATGAATATGGAGTACGCCCACCGCCCGGTCGCTGTCGCCGTTTTCCATCACCGCCAGGCTGGTGATGAGACAGTCTTCCATGAACCGCAGGGCTTCCACGGCCAAGGCGCTCCTCATGATACGCCGGGGATTGCGCGTCATCAGCCCGCGCACGGGCAGCGCCAGCGCATCGGGTTCCCGCTGAAAAATCCGCCGCAGGTCGCCATCGGTGATAATCCCCGCGAGCCCGCCCCGGTCGTTGGTTACCAGGGTCATGCCGAGGCGCTTCGACGTGATCTCGAAGATGGCGTCCCGCAGGGGGACGTCCTCCGCCACCACGGGCAAGTCCTTACCGCCGTGCATGAGTTCCTCCACGCGGCAGAGCAGCTTCTGCCCCAGGCTGCCGCCCGGATGGCACGCCGCGTAGTGCTCCTTCGTGAAGCCGCGCCGCGCCATGAGCACCGCCGCCAGGGCATCGCCCGCGGCCAGCATGAGGGTGGTGCTCGCCGTGGGCGCCATGCCGATGGGGTCGGCTTCCCGCGCCACCGAGGTGTCGATGACCACGTCGCTGTATTGCCCCAGGGTCGAGCCGGGCCGGCCGGTCATGGCGATGGCGCGCAGTTGCCGCCGCTTGAGGTGGGGGAGCAGTTCGCAGATCTCACTGGTTTCTCCACTGTTCGACAGGATCAGCGCCACGTCGTCGGGACCGATAAAACCGAGATCGCCATGGAGCGCCTCGGCCGGATGGACGTAGACCGCCGGGGTGCCCGTGCTGGAAAAGGTGGCGGCCAGCTTCCGGCCCACGTAGCCGCATTTTCCCATGCCCACCACGGCCACCCGGCCCCGGCAGCCGTGGAGGAGGTCAATGGCCGGCAGGATCGCCGCGTCCGTCCGCGCGATGAACGCCGAAAGGGCGTCGCGTTCCAGGGTGAGGGATTGGCGATAGGCGGCGAGGATGTCCATGGCGGTGCGTGATGGCCTGTCCGGTGAGGGGAAAATCGGATGGGGGATTATGGCGCAGCCATCGGGGCGGGTTCAAAAAGGCGCGCGGGAAATGTCTTGCTCCTTTTCAATGAATCACGCGCTGTAACGCGACCACCACCCCCTGGAGGCGCACCGCGTGGCTGGGGTAGCGCATGGGCTTCATGGCGGCGTTCGCGGGCCGCAACTCCACCTCCGCGCCGTGGGGATGATAATGCTTCACCGTCGCCTCGTCGTCCACCAGCGCCACCACCACGTCGCCCCGGCGCGCTTCGCGGCCCTGGTCCACGATGATCACGTCGCCGTCGAGGATGCCGTCCTCGATCATACTGTCGCCCGAGACCCGCAGGCAATAGGCGCTCTCCCGGGCCAGGGAGGCGGTGACGGGGACATGGCCCTCGATGTTCTCCTCGGCCAGGATGGGTTGTCCGGCCGCGACGCGGCCCACGAGGGGCAAGACCCCCACGTCGCTTTGATAAAGCCCCGGCGCCGCCTTTTCCGTGATGCGGATTCCCCGCGCCTTGGAAGTCCGTTCGATATAACCCTTTTTTTCCAGCGCCACCAGGGCGTCGTGGGCGCCGTTGGTCGATGCCATGCCGAATTCATCGCAGATTTCCGCGATGGTGGGCGGACAACCCCGATCCCTGATACACTCGATAACGAAATCCAGAATCTTCCGCTGGCGTTGTGTAAGGCCCTTGGCCATCTCTTTGGGTCTCCAATGGATTGAAACGCCCGGTAGCTGAACTATTATTCAGGCATATTTAATCACGTTTGGCGGCTTGTGTCAAGACCGTTTCAGGACCGACCGCCGGGGTATTGCGGCATGGAAGCCGGGTTCGATACCATGCCGGGGAATGGGATTGCAGGCACGCGGAAACGCCGCGCGATCCCGGGAGGTTACTCATGAAAGCCGTCATCATGGCCGCGGGGAAATCCACGCGTACCTACCCCCTTACCCTCACGCGGCCCAAGCCGCTGCTCCCCGTGGCAAACCGCCCCATTATCGAGCACCAGCTCGAAGCGCTGCCGGAGGTGGTGGAGAGCGTGGTGCTGGTGGTCGGCTATCGGCACGAGATGATCCGGGAACGCCTGGGCGACCGCTTCGGGCGGCTTGCCATCGAATATGTCATGCAGGAGGAGCAAAAGGGAACGGGCCATGCCATCTTGCAGTGCGCCAGAGTGATCGACGGACCGTTCCTGGCCATGAACGGGGATGATCTTTTCGATCCCGCCGACCTGGCGCGGCTGGCGGCCACCGTGGATTCAGCGTTGGTCAAGGAGGTCGAGGATCCCCAGCTCTACGGTATCTACGAGGTCACCGAAGGGGACCGCGTCGTGAGACTGGTGGAAAAGCCGGTCGAGGTGTTCTCCCATTTGGCGAACGTGGGGGCCTACCATTTTTCACCGTCCATCTTCGACATGCTTCGCAGCACCGCTCCTTCCGAACGGGGCGAAATCGAGATTACTTCCGCGATCCAGATGCTTGCGGATCGGGGCGTCTTTCGCGTGGTCGAGATGGAAGGCTACTGGCTGCCCATTGGTTATCCCTGGCACCTGCTGGACGCCAATGCCTATTTCCTGGAAAACTTCCTCGAGCCCTTGCGCCATGGCCAGGTGAGCGAAAAGGCCCACTTGTCGGGGCCGGTCGCCGTGGGCGCGGGGTCGGTGATTAAGCCCGGGGTGGTGATCGAAGGACCGGTACTTATCGGTGATCACTGTACTATCGGCCCGAATTGTTATCTTCGCCCCGGAACCTCCATTGGAAATCATGGGAAGGTGGGACAGGGCAGCGAAATCAAGAACGCCATTTTCATGGAGCGGGCCGCCGCGCCCCACCAGAATTACGTGGGCGACAGCGTGCTCGGGGAACAGGTGAACTTCGGCTGCGGCACGGTGACGGCGAACTTCCGGCATGACGGCAGGAATCACCGGTCCATGGTGGGCGGCGTGCTGCTGGACACGGGCCGCCGGAAGTTGGGGGCCATCGTGGGGGACGGGGTACACACGGGCATCCACACCTGCATCTACGGCGGGCGAAAGTTGTGGCCCCATACCACCACCCGGCCCGGCGCTGTGATCCAACGCGACCTGATGGAATAGGGGAAACAGCCTGTCGGGAGGTTGGCGCTCCCCGGGGCGCCTTTGTTCGAGCCAGCCAGCCGCTTCCCCCCCACGTTGACCACGCCCATCAACGCTTGCGGGTACCATGTGCGGAAAGACCGTTTTCAACACCCAACCCGGCTTAACCCTAACCCGGCGTAGCCGAAACCAGGCATCGTCTCCACGGAAAACCGTGGTTGCGAAGCAACGTAAAACAGCAGCTTCCAGTCTCTTCAAAAGCGGCTGGAAGCCGCTTCTACGTTTTCTCGCAAAGGCGGGGTTCCATGATTATGTATCCGCAGATGGCGCAGATGAACGCAGATTCTCTCGTTCCCATGCAGAGCGTGGTGGGTGGGCCTTGGCCCACCAAGCCTATGTGTTTGAGGCGATACCATTTTGCCATGGGGGAAGGTTATGGTGGGCCAAGGTCCACCGATTTCGTGTATTTTGTGTATTTCGTGGTTGAACCTGGAAAAGGCCGTTGCACCCTTATCGCGGAGGCTTCTACCCGTTCCATTTCGCCATGCGGCACGGGGGGGGGACAGGTTCCTGCTTGCCCGTTGGCGGTTGAAGCCCCTTCGCGAAGCAGGCCCTTCCTGTAACACGAAGCATTCGTCAGGCAATAAACAACGCCCCCGCGGGATTAGAGTCCCACGGGGGCGCGAGAAAGCGTTACACGCTTTGTCTAACAAGCATTAGAAGCTGATGGTGGTCTCGACCCAGAGGTAGTCGTAGTCGGCGTTGTCGTCGCCCTGGAAAATGGCAAGGCCATTGCTGACAACGTTGTTGCCCGGCTCCGTGATGCCGCGACGGCTGCTCCAGCTACCCAGACCGTCATCGCCGAAGAAGTGTGCCCAACCGGCGTTGAAGGCAAGGTCATCGCTGTACTGATAGGCCGCCCACAGGCTGGTCTCGATACCAAGGTTGTCATCCGTGCTGCCACGGAAGATACCCAGGTCGGTGGTTTCATCCGCCACGAAGTAAGAAGCGTTCAGGCCGACTTCAATGGCTTCGGTCGGCTGAGCGCTGATACCAGCGCGATAGATGAACATGTTCGACATGTCCGTGTTGGCCAGGAACTCGCTGTATTCCCAATTGGAGAACAAGCGGTTGAAAGAGAGGTCGCGATTGGCGACACCCCAGCGATTGGCCAGGTTCTCACCGCCCAGGAAGGCGAAGCCAAGGAAGACGCGAGGCGTCCAGTTCATGTCGAAGGTGTAACCGGCCTCAAGGTTCAGGCCCCAGTTGTCATAGTCAAGGTCATTATCGCGCCAGAAGAAAACCTTCGGACGGTCCACATTACCCGTCTGGAAGGCCGCTTCCGCTTCGTAATCAAAGGCGCCATATTCTCCCGCTGCGCGGAGGCCAAAGGTGTGAAGGTCAAGGCTGGTGCCGCCGAAAACGGCGCCCACGGTACCCGCGGGGATCTTCGGGCCGCCGCCCGCGCCACGAACATCGGTGTCTTCGCGCGTGTACAGCCAGTAGGCTTCAAGGACGACGTCTTCGAGGCCCGTGTAGCTGCCGTAGATGCCGTACAGGTCGACGTCGTTGTCGGCGAAATCACCGAAACGCTCGGCCAGCTTGGCCCACAGGGCCGTCACGGTAAAGGTGTCGGCGACATAGTCAAGACGCAGCGCATCGAAGGAAAGGCCACGGAAGAACGCCGACGTGTCGTTCACGCCCATGAGCCACTCGCTGCCCAGGCTGATTTCCTGGCGGCCAACCCGAAGCTGCAGGGGCGTTCCCCACATCTCGCGGGCTTCGATGTACGCCTGATAGACTTCGACGTCATTACCGGTGGCGGCGCGAGCGTCAACACCCGTGATGTAGTTGGAGCGGAAATCCTCGCCCCAGACGTCGTAGCTGTCAAACTCGATGACCGCGGACACTTCGTCCGTGAAATCGGCCTTCACGCCAAGACGCGTGCGCTGCTCGACGAAGGACATGTCCCGGGCCACGCCCGCGGGGGTACGGGAACCGGAATCGTCCCAATTGTACATGTTTCCGCGGATGCGGATACTGCCGTTAACTTCGGCGCTCTGCAGCTCGGCATACGCCGCACCACCAAGGCTCAGCACCAGGGCGGCGATCAACATAAATTTAAGTGAACGCATTTTGCGTTATCTCCTTTGGATTTTCTCTTACTTACCGCGTGCCACCACACTGACGGCCCGCGTTTCGTACCTCCCCCTCGTCTCTACGGCGAACCCGATGACGGGCGCCGGAGTCGGGGTTGGCGACGGTACCTGTCAGCGCAACACGCTTCCAGGCCCTATATCGTTCTATCACCGAGTTCTTGTCCGGTCACGGGAGGTGGGTTTTCTCAAACCGCGTCCATCCCTCCTTTCGCCTCCAGTTTAGTAACCGGTCTCGATGCTGTTGTCGGATTCTGGATACACGGCATACGCCGTTCGTCCGTACCTCAGTACCCCCTCTCAACGCCTGATTTCATCCTTCCGCAAGGTTGCCCTGTTTACTTCAGGCGAGAGTCTACCAGAAAAGGAACCATATATCAAGTCTTTTTTTGGGGCATTTTCGTCACCATAACCGCTACCCGTGGTGGTTTGTTCAGAAATCGGCCCAACACGTTGGGGCGAAAAGAAGCCCTTTTCCATACATGAGGGCGGTGCATTACAAGGGTGTTCTCTATTGAATAAGGTAGCGTCTATGTCGCTCACGCGGCTCAAAAAAGCATCATCTGCCCGCCGTCATCACCGTTGGGCACGTCCTCATCCACGGCGACGTCCATTTCGGCGGGTTCGGCCGACTTCCGCCGTACGCGAACCTCTCCCACAATGCCCTCGTCGAGACCGTCCCACGCGCCGGCTTCGCGCCAGCCGGGGGGCACTTCCTGCCGGGATGGTGTCCGAGAATCCGGATCGGGTTGGGGCGGCGCGGTGTTTTCCCGGGGCAGTCCAAGGCGCTGAAGCTGGAGGTTGTGCATCTTGCTGTAGGCATTACGGGTGCGGATATTGTAGATGGCGTAAAGGTTTTCCATGTGCTCCGTGTCCAGTGCCCCCGCCAGCCAGGCCCGCTCGGCGCGGCGCTGTTCCGCCATCATATCTTTGACCAGGCGGGCCAGGGTCTCCGGGTTGTCGGCGGCCTCGGTCGCTTCGCCCATGTCCAGCATGAACTCGAAAAAAGGTGTAATGACCTTGCGCCGCTTCTCCGCCAAGCGGTGCCGGCGGCGGCCCAGCAGATAATGGACCAGGCTGGTTACGCAAACCAGGCCCGCCAGGAAAAAGGAGGCGATCTCGAACCGGTCCGAGGAGACCGGGTCGTTCCGAGAAAAAAAAGCGTTCGCGGCCGGGTGAAGCGGAAGTTGACGCGTAATGCGGCCCTCCGCCTCGGTCAGACGGTGCAGACGCGCGCGCCACTGGACATTCACATCGTACAGCGCCATGAGCATGGCGCTCACGTGACGCGCCGGCGTGTCCGCCCGGGTCACCAGGAGGGTGTCCACGGCCAGGGTGGTCAATCCCGCCGAACCGGGGAGGGTACGGTCCGGGCCATAGCAATGGGCGGGTAACACGGCGCGGGTTACGCCGGGCTGGAAGGCGGCAATGGCCTCGGCTTCGGGCAGCGGCACCAAACGATAGTACCCGGTTTCCAACACGGATTCCATGGCAGGGGCAAAGAGTCCGTACACGAGGAACGCCGCGTCGATGGTGCCGTCGGTGAAGGCGGCGTCCAGCGGGCCATGGTTGGTCACCAACGTGGGCGGGTCGTCGAAGTCATAGAATCCCAGCACCTGCCGAGCGAGCGCCGCCGACCCGCCGCTCTCGGGCCCCACCCCCAAACGGCGGCCCGCAAGTTGACGGAATTCGGTGATGGCCGACGCGGCCGGCACCAGCACGTGAACATATTGGCGATTCAGCCTGGAGACCTGGGCCAGGTCCGAAAGGTCTTCCGTC
This sequence comes from Candidatus Hydrogenedentota bacterium, assembly GCA_024278275.1. Classification (GTDB taxonomy): domain Bacteria; phylum Hydrogenedentota; class Hydrogenedentia; order Hydrogenedentales; family JAJRTN01; genus JAJRTN01. The sequence goes on along the minus strand of JAJRTN010000063.1, from coordinate 2,995 downwards.
AGGCCGCCCTGTATCAGGGCGAAGTCCGCCGTGCCCGCCCGGAGACGTCCGATATTTTCCAGCGACCCGGCCGTTTCCAGGACGGAGACTTCGCCATAGCCCTGCATCTCCAAGTGTTCGGCGAGGCACTTACCCAGCGCGAAATAAGCGCCGTCCCGTTCGGCGGTAGCCAGGGTCAGCGTGGCGTCCGTATCGCCCCGAAGTCCGCTCCCCAGGGTGGCGGTCATGCGCCGCGCCTGGCGAGGGGCCAGCAGCAAAAGCAGCCCCGACAAAAGAATGGCCAACAACAAGACCACGGATCCCGCGCGCAGTGCCATACCGCGCCGCTCTTTTCCAGTCACCGGCAACGTCTTTTCCTTTCCATCGTCCTTCCGCGCGCCATCATATCACGGTCCCTCATCCCCGGGCCCTGCCCCGGCCAGGCGGTCCTTGTACTTCCGGTAGAGGTTACGAAACTGGTTGTACGTAAGCCCCAGCCGTTCCGCCGCATGCCGCTGGTGATAGCGGCTTTCACGCAGTGCCCGCGCAAGCAGGCTGACTTCGAGCGCTTCCACCTGTTCCGTGAAGCGGCCTAGTTCCGGGGTGTGTTCGGAAGAATTCCGGGTGGGATTCCGAGCCGGACAGGGCCCTGGCCCGCCCGCCTCCCTGTTTTCACCCGGTGCGCCGAGACGAACCCTGCGAATCCCCGCGTAAGGCGAGTCAAAGGGGTCGAAAACGAGATCGGTCAAAACCGCCCCTTCCGTCCGGTAGACCGCCCGCTCCACCACGTTCTTCAACTCCCGGATGTTGCCCCGCCAGGGGTGACCCTCCAGGGCCGCCACCACTTCCGGGGAAAACTCGGGCATCGCGTCGCGTCCCAATTCATAGGCCATGCGCGCGGCAAAATGCTTTGCCAGGAGCATGATGTCCTCCTGCCGTGCGCGGAGCGGGGGTACCGTAAGCACGTCAAAGGAAAGCCGGTCCAGCAGGTCCGGCATGAAACGCCCTTCCGCCGCCAGGGCCGGCAGGTCCGCGTTGGTCGCGCCCACGATGCGCACATCCACCTGTATTACCCGCGAGGAGCCGACCCGCTGGAAGGCGCCGTATTCGACGGCACGCAGGATCTTTTCCTGGACCTGGAGCGGAATGTTGCCAATCTCGTCAAGAAAGAGCGTCCCCCCGTTCGCCGCCTCGAAGCGGCCTTCACGACGGCCCGTGGCCCCGGTGAAAGCCCCCGCCTCGTGGCCGAACAGTTCCGACTCAATCAGCGAAGGCGTCAGGGCCGCGCAGTTCACTTCCACCAGCGGCTCTTCCCACCGTCCCGACAGGAAATGAATGCGCCGGGCCGCCAACTCCTTGCCCGTCCCCCGCTCACCCACGATGAGGACCGGCCGGTCCACCGGGGCGACCCTGGACAGCCGCTCCTGGAAGGCCAGAAAGGCATCCGACTGCCCCAAGGCTTCCTGGTAGGGAGTGGCGGTTTCATATTCGTGCGGCATGGCTTCCCTGTGCATATAAGCTAAAATATGGTTAATTTTACCAAAAAAGATTATAAAGATCCACAATACAACGGGCAGCTTGATTGCTCCACGGCGTATACTATTGTAATACAAGGACTTACCGAAACATATGGCCTTGGCATGGTGCTTGCCCTTCTGGAGGGAAGACAATTGAAGAATCCTGGACGGGCATGGACGAACGCGGACCCACACGGACCACCGGCCCTTCGAGCCCGTGTTCGTCCAGGCAATGAATAAAGGCCGAACACGCCAGGTAACTAAACCGCCGCCTGAAACAAGCGGTAAAGGAGCAGAATCATGGGAGTGTTTACACGGGTACGCGACATTATCAGCTCGAACATCAACGCCATGCTGGACAAGGCGGAAGACCCGGAAAAAATGGTGAAGCAGATCATCCGGGAGATGGAAGACACGCTGATCGAGGTGAAGGCCAACTGCGCCGCCGCCATGGCGACGAAGAAGAAGGTGAAGCGGGAGATGGAAGCCATCCTGGACCACGCGAAAACGTGGGACGCCAAGGCCCAGCTCGCCATCGACAAAGGGCGCGAGGATTTGGCGCGGGAGGCGCTGGTGGAGAAGCGTCGTTTCGTCGAGCGGGGCGAGGCCCTGGAGGACGAGTTCGAGCAGGCCAAGCAGCTCGTGGCGTCGTGCCAGAGCGACATCATGCAGCTCGAAGACAAGCTGAGTGCGGCGCGGGACAAGCAGCGGGTGCTGGTGCAGCGGCACAAGAACGCCCGGACCAAGAAGCGCGCCCAGCAGGGTATCCGCAAGTTCGACACGTCGGACGCCTTTCAAAAGTTCGAGCACTTCCAGCAGCGTATCGACCGCATGGAGGCCGACGCGGAAATGGTGAATTACGGCCGGAAGCCCTCGTTGGACGAGCAGTTCGCCGAGTTGGAAGCGGGCGATGACATCGACCGGGAGCTGGCCGAGCTGAAGGCCCGCCGTCAGCCCCAGCCGTCCGCCACCCCGGACCAGCCGTAGCCCCTCCCGGAGGACAAGACAATGGAACGATACGAATGCGACGGTACACGGGCGCGGCCCTTCCGGTCGAGAAGGGGCCTGGTCCTGGGCGTGTGCAGGGGACTGGCCGAACATTGGGGCATCAGCGTATTCTGGACGCGGGTGCTGGTGGTGGCCCTGGCGGTGTTTACGGCCTTCTGGCCGGTGGTGATAGCCTACACCGTGCTGGGCCTGTTGCTGCGTCCCGAACCGCGGTATATGATGGAACGCGCCGGGGAAAGGCCCGCCCGGTCGCGGCGTGCTTTCGAAGGCATCGACCAGCGGCTGCGCCACCTGGAAGACGTAATCACCTCGCAGCGCCATGATTGGGAGGATCGCCTGGAACGGGGCCTGTAGACATAATGGACCGACCGGCTCGGATCGCCTATTCGTAGGTTAAGCTATACTTAAGGTCCACCGTAGCCCAGCGCTACATACGAAAGGAACCGGTCATGTCCATGAAGGAGAATATCATATTTGTTGGTCTGGACGCG
>JAJRTN010000062.1 GCA_024278275.1 Candidatus Hydrogenedentota bacterium | reverse complement strand
CGTTTGAAGGTTGCGCCCCAAAGCCTCCGGCGATTCAAAGGCAAGATACGCGCTTTGTGCCGCCGGGCTCGCGGACGCAACCTACGCCGTTTCATCGACGCGCTCAAGCCAGTGCTGCGAGTCTGGGTGAACTATTTCCGACTGGCCGAGGTAAGGGGCGTGTTTGAAAAGCTTGACCAGTGGTTGCGACGCAAACTGCGCTGCATCCTCTGGCGGCAATGGAAGCGCGTCTACACCCGGGCCAAGAACCTGATGAAACGAGGGTTGGCCAAAGAGCGAGCTTGGCGCTCCGCTACCAACGGGCGTGGTCCGTGGTGGAACGCCGGGGCCTCGCACATGAACCGGGCCTTCCCCAAAAAGTGCTTTGACAACAGTGGACTCGTGTCGCTGCTCGATCAGCTACACAAACTTCAACGTACAACATGAACCGCCGTGGTACGGAACCGTATGCCCGGTGGTGTGGGAGGACGGCGGGGGCAACCCCGCCTCCTACCCGATACGGAAGCGGCTCATGGATATCTCCTTTCAGACGCTGCGGGAACAACGTTTGAAGTATAGGGGATATCCGGGCCGCGACATCGGCGGAGCCTATGTCTCTGACAACGTGCGGAGCCTATGTCTCTGACAACGTGCGGAGCACGTGGGTTTCTACGATGAACTAAGCATCGCTACCGCTTTGCGACAGCGCAATCTGCTTTATCGTTAAGGATAACTTCATGTCCCAGCGTGAAGTACTGGACGACGAGTCTGCCATAATTCTCGGGGAGATACCGCTCCCATGTTGACCCTCACCCTAATCGCTTCCGCCTTCATGGGAGCGGTGGTCTATCCCCAGGAAATCGATACCCCCTTGCATAATCCCCACAAGGGTTGGGTCTACATCGACCACGCCATACCCGGCAAGATCGACGCGGGCCGATCCGTGGCCCAATGCGACGACGGCACGGCCTTCGAGTGGTACCAGCACGTGGCCGTGCTCTCCACGTGGGCGCTTATCGAGCAGACGCCGGATCACTACGACTGGGCGCTCATGGATCAGGCGGTCGATTATTGGCGCGGCCAGGGAAAACAGATTCACCTGCGTTTTTCCACCGAGGATTTCAACATCATCCCCGGTTGTCCACGCTGGATCTTCGAGGCGGGCGTCCCCGAATACCGGCGCGATCACCGGCGCTATCCCGACTACACCCACCCCTACTACCGGGAACGTCTGGCGAAATTCCTGCATGTCCTGGCGGATAAGTACGCTGATGATCCCGGCATCGAGACGGTCAACTTGCAGGGCTATGGCAACTGGGGTGAGTGGCACTCGGGCTATAACTACGCCACCGTCGAGGAGCGCGTGACGGCCCTGCGCGGCATCATTGATATGTGGCGAGAAGCCTTCGCTGGCCGGAAGTTTCTCAACCTGTCGGTAACCTTTGAATGGCGAACAATCGCCAACACGGGCACAGCCGTGTTGCCTCCAGGCACCTCGATCAATGAGGATTTCCCACCCTCCTACCAGGACTACCGGTACCGGAGCGCCTTCGACTATGCCCTCGGGATGCCGGACATTACGGTGGCCCGCCATGGCGTGGGCGGCGCGGTGAAGATGAAATACGACGGACGGCTCATCGCCAACTTCTTCCAACACTGGCGCAAGCCGCTTTTCATGGAGTTCTTCGGGAATCTCTCCGACTATACGGGGTACTCCATCGTGGGCTTTCCCACCACCCGCGAGGGTGACGACCATGTCGAGAATGCCGTTGACGAGCTTCTCAGTCATCATCCCAACCATGCCTCGCCCCTGGGGTGGGGAAGTATGGGCGCGGCTGCGGATTTCTACAACAGCTATCGAGACCTGATGCTTGAGGGGCACAAACGCATGGGATACCGCTTCGTCTTGATACGCGCCGAGTTCCCCGACCAGGCCGCGCCGGGGGCTGAGTTCGTGCTGCGCCATAGCTGGGAGAATCGCGCCCTCGGACGATGCTACGTGCGATACCCCCTCAAGATCTATCTGATGCAGGGCGACAAAGTAGCTTGGTCCGCCGTGGACAAGCACTTCGACCAGCGCAACATGGTCGCTGGCGAAACCTACGATCTTGCGTCGCGGTTTCGTCTTCCCGAGAGTCTGCCGTCCGGCGAATATGGTCTCCATGTGGCCATGGTGGATGGCGCGGGCGCCCCGGCCCTTCGGTTGGCCATCGCAGGGGACGATGGCCGGAAGCGTTACCCCTTGGGCCGGGTGGTTATAGGCGCGCAAGCAGCTAGAACCCCTTTCGTGCCACAGGTCGAACCGGTCCGGCAGGGCGCGCGTTGGGTGGCGGAACACGCCACGGAACCGGACAGGACTTATCTCGTGAGCTTCACCTACACCGTCACCCGGTCCCCCACCCATGATCTGGACACGGACAATCCGGGCTGCTTCCGCTTTTACGGGGAGGGCTCTCGGGGCGATAGGCAAGATGAAGTGCGGTGGTACGACAAGGCCGGTCAGCCTCCCTCGCCCAAAACGGTGCTTGTCCGCACAGGGAAAGACGCCCCCTGCACGCTGGTCTGGGAGGCGGTCGGCGGCGGAGCGCTGACGGTGTGCGACGTCCGTATGGAAGCCCTGCCCGAGGACCGAGTTCGGCGGCTCAACCTATGGAGCGAGGACGTATGGCGTGACGGGCGGGTTCGCAACCTCGAAGGCAGACGCGCTCTGGCCCGGAAAGACCGTTCGGAAGTGGTCTTGCCCGATGACTGGTGCGATATGGTGCGTACCCGCCCCGACCGTTTCCCGCTTAGACCGGACACGGTCTATACGGTCTGGTTCGACTGGGCGGCCACGCCTAAACTTTTCCAGGGAGACTACTTCTACCTCAGTCTGCGCGACGGGCAGGAAAACGAGACGGCCCAGTTTCGCTGGACCCAACGCCACACGGCGAATCCCGTGCGGCACGCCTATACCTTTCGGACGGAAGATATCCCGGATAGCCAATTGATCTGGGGCATGAAGAACGGGGGCACCGCAACGTTGCTCAACGTGTCCGTCGTGCGGCGGTAAGCGGGCATCATCGGACTGCTTCCGGCGTACCCGCCATTCTGATTCTCACCTTGATGCCGGGCACCGAGGCTTCCGCGGATTCGCAGCGGAAGCTGATCTGTTGATTGCCTTTCGACAACATCGGGACCGGCTGTTTTGGCTTGACGCGCTTGACCTCATTCCAGTTCTTGTCAAATATTATTGCCACGCCATTCCCATCAAGAACGAGATACAGGTTTGACCACAGTCGGACTGGAAACTCTATTTCGTGCCCATCAACCTCAAAGACGGGGTTGGCGACCACGGCATCATGCGTAGGGTCGCCGCTGCTTTCGACCGTCATCGTGAACTGCAAAGGTTGCTGGTCGAAGCGGGTAAGCCGTACGATGCGCAGACTGGTCAATACTACTTCCCCTATCGCTACTACGCGCCAGGGCTGGCAAGGTGGATTAGCCGCGATCCGCTGGGGATGGCCGATGGGCCGAGTGTGTTTGCGTATGTGCGGAAAAAAGGGGACAGTAACCATTTATTGTGTTGTGCGGGGTGATGTGATAGGCTGGTGGCATGGCTCGACAAGCGAGAATTGTGCTGCCGGGGGTTGCGCATCATGTCACCCAGCGGGGGAACAACTGCCAGGATGTCTTCTTCGTGGATGACGACCGGCGGGTTTACCTCTCGTATCTGAGAGGGTGTTTGCAAAGGCCCTATGCCTT
>JAJRTN010000061.1 GCA_024278275.1 Candidatus Hydrogenedentota bacterium | reverse complement strand
CGCATTAAGTATAGCATATGTTATATACGCTATACTTAAAAGTCAAGAAGAAAGCCCGGAAAAGCCGGGCAGATGAAAGGGGTGGCAGTCTCTTGCGGCAGAGGGTTAGCCTAAACTACACTTTGCAAACACCCTCTAAGAGATTAACGGCCTCAACGCAACAACGTATGGATGGCGCAGCATGAAAAGTTTCGCTTTTTATAAGGCCTTCTTGAGCGTAAGGCACTAATCCATGACCAAACCGCCGTTTACATCAAGCACTTCACCGGTAATGTACCGCGCGCGGTTCGACGCCAGGAAGGCCACGGCCTCCGCCACGTCGTCCGGTTCGCCGTAGGCCTTCCACGGGATTTTCTCGGCGAAGGCCGCGTTGGTTTCTTCGCCCCAGGCGTCGGTCATTTCGGTTTGCATGGGGCCGGGACACACGGCGTTAACGTTGATGTGGTAGGGCGCGGCTTGCAGGGCCAGGGATTTGGTGAAGCAGATGACGCCCGCCTTGGACGCGGAATAGTGCGCGCCCGCCGCGAGACCGCCTATCTTGGCCGCCGCCGAGGCAATGCTGATGATGTGGCCCCGTCCACGGGGAATCATGCGGCGGAAAGCCTCGCGGCTCATGAGAAACGTTCCGCGCAGGTTGACCGCCAGGATGCGATCCCACTCTTCCACCTCGATCTCGAGGATGGGAATCATGCGACAGATGCCCGCGTTGTTCACGAGAATATGCACGTCGCCAAGGCGTTCGTAAAGCGCTTTGACCGAGTCCTCGTCGGCCACGTCCACCGCTTCGGCACGGGCCTCATGCCCCGAAGAACGAAGTTCCCCCGCCGTGGCCTCGGCCTCATCCACCTTCATGTCGGCCACCACCACCGCGGCCCCGTCCCGCGCGAGGGCGCGGCAGATGGCCTTGCCGATGCCCCGCGCGCCACCCGTCACCACGGCCAGGGAGCCATCAAGTTCCATCGTTTTCCCCGTTGTCATCCGGTTGTTCCTTCCTGCGCGGCGCGACCGACCACGGGAAGCATTTCCGCGGCCCCGCGCAACACCGCCACCTTCGCGTCGGCCCCGACCATGCGGAACGCCTGCTTCAACCCTTCCTGCGGGGTGGGCGCGTAGCCGATGCCCATGCGCGCCACGTCCTCGGGCGAGATCCCGTCGGTTACGAGAATGAGGTTGGCTTTGTCCTTCGCCACCTGCCCCACCTGGATCATATGCACGCCCACCACGTGGGGCCGGATTCTCCCGGTATTGACCAGGGCCTTGATCTCCTCGCGGGGACGGTACCCGTACTTTAACACGAGATCGGCATGGACGCGGGAAAGACCCTCGTAACAGGGTGATACCGCCACCACCACGCCGCCGGGCCGCACCACCAGCCCCGCCGTATCGATGGCCTTGTTGACCTGCCAGAACTCGATGTCGAAGGGGTAGGCGTCGGTGATCACAATATCCGCGGGCCCGGGAATGGCCACCTCGTGGAAGGCCTTCGCCCGGCGGCAGCCTTCCCGGTGGGCCGCTTCGAGGTCGCCCGCCACGCAGTCCAGCACGTTCTTCTCCGTGTCCATGACGATATTGACGATAAAGCCGAGTCCGGCCTGCCGGGCCATGGTGTCGATGGCGCGGCGGATGGCGTTGTCCGGGCGGCCGATGACCTCCTCGTCGGGTATGTCCACCCGGATCCAGTGCATGGCGTCCAGGGTCGCCTCGCCGCAGCAGCCGGGGATGAGGATCTTCCCGCCTCCCGTGAACCCGCAGATATCGATGGGCATGATGCGACCAATGCCGATGACCAGGTCCGCTTCCATCACCCGGCGGTTGATGAGCACTTCGATGCCCCGCTCCATGGTGCCCATGGACACCAACGCCCCGGGATCATCCCACGCATGGTTATGCACGGGATACCGGCGCACCGTGTCCTCCCCCAGCTTCGCAGCCATCTCCGCCCCGGTCATGGAGCGGTGCGTGCCGAGGGCCATCATGAACTCGATGGCGTCATCCTGAACGCCCGCTTCATGCAACTCGCGCAACACGTGGGGCACCACGCGCCACGCCGGGGTGGGCCGGGCGATGTCGTCGGTCACGATGAGCACCCGTTCGCGCCCCCGCGCGAGTTCACGCAACGGCGGGGCGCCGATGGGCGCGTGCAGGGCTTCCCGGATAAGCGTGTCGCCACCGGCGCCCGGCGCGGGCGCGTGCAGGGCGAAAACACCCACCAGGTTTTCGTCCGGCACCTCGACGCCGGGGAACTGCTCGTAGGGGAAGGGGATATTCACGTGGGACATCCTACCGCGTGCCGGGGTTTCTCGCCGCGCAGCAATTCCACCACCTGTTCGGCGGAGGTGCGCTTCATTTCTTCCACGGCGCCCTGGGAATACCACGCCGCATGGTCCGTGAGAATCACGTTTGGCAGTTTCCAGAGCGGACTTTCGAGGGTGAGCGGTTCCTCGGCGAAGACGTCCAGCGCCGCGCCGCCGAGACGGCCCGCCTTCAAGGCCTCGCCCAGGGCCGACTCGTCCAGCGTGCCGCCCCGACCGGTGTTGAGAATGCAGGCGCCCGGTTTCATGCGCCCTATTTCGGCCGCGCCGATGATGTTCCGCGTGCCGTCGGTGAGGGGCAGGTGAAGCGAAATGTAATCGCTTGCCTCCACCAGCATTTCCAGCGTGACCTTTTCGCATCCCTCCCAGGCATCGACGTAGGGGTCGTAAAACACGATTCGGCGAACCAGGGGGCACAGCTTTCGCGCGAAGGCCCGGGCGATGTTGCCCATGCCCACCAGGCCCACGGTACAATCGGCAAGGCGCGGCACCAGGCCCACCTTCGTAATGTGGTATGCGTCGCGGCGCAGCATATCGACGATGGTGAAGAGCTTCCGGTTCAGCGCCAGCAGGAGGGCCAGGGCGTGGTTGCTCACCTCGTCGAGGCAGTAGTAGGGGCAGTTCGCCACGTACTTGCCCTGCTCGGCCGCATAGGCGGCGTCGATGTTGTTGTAGCCGATGCCGTTGCGCACGTAGCCCCGGCAGGCCGCCTGGGCGTCGATGACCCGGCGATTCACGTCGGCGTACTGCACCAGCGCCGCATCGATCGTGCCGCTTTCGTCGATGAACGCCTGCGCCTCGCGGGCATGGGACTCAACAATCTCGGCGTCGGGGAAGGCCGCCCGGATGACGGCCTTCTCCAGTTCGACGTCGGCGAATTCCTGGTAGTTGATGACCACGCGATAAGGCACGCGAACCTCCATTCATCAGCCCGTCAAGGCTTCAAGTTCCTCCAGGGTGATTTCCATGCCGAAACCCGGCGCGTCACTGGGCACGAGGTAGCCGTCCCTGGCGTATTCCATGTGGCCCGGGTTGCGCGCGGTGCCCTCGGAGATGGGCACGCCCGGCGCGGTGCCGATGACGTACTCGCCCCAGGGTACGTTGGGTAAGGCGTAGCAGGCGTGTTGTCCGAAGGCGTCGTTCAGCCCGCCGTGGGGGATGACCCCGATGCCCGCCGCCTCGGCCATGGCATTGATCTTGAGCAGCGCCGTCAGCCAGCCGCACCACATCACGTCGGGCTGGAGAATATCGACCAGGCGATGGCTCACGGCAAAAAGGAACGGATGAAGGGCATACCAGTGTTCCCCGGTGGCCAGGCCCTGCCAGGGCACGCGCTTGCGCATCGCGACGAAGCCCTGCAAGTCCTCCGGGATGAGGCAGTCTTCGAGCCACTTCAGTTCGTACTTCCGGAGCCGTTCCGCCATGCGGACGGCGAACTCCAGGTCGAAAGCCATCCAGCAGTCGAGCATGAGATCCACGCTCGGGCCGATCATCTCGCGGGTTTTCGCCACGAGCGCCTCGTTCCTGTCCAGCCCGCTCATCCCGTCGGCGGGGCCATGAGGGCAGGCGATCTTGGTCGCCTTGAAGCCCAGTTCCATCACCCAGTCCGTGTCGTTCCCCGTGGCGTAGCACTGGATACGGTCGCGGGCCGGGCCGCCGATCAGCTCATACACGGGCCGGTCGAGGAGCTTGCCCTTCAGGTCCCACAGGGCCAGGTCCACGGCGCTGATGGCATAACTCGCGAGACCGGCCGCGCTGTAGGGCGACGCCATGCGCGTCATCATGTCCCACAGCTTCTCCGTGGCCAGGCAGTTCTCCCCGGCGAGGAGCGGGGCGAAGTGATCGTTGATGATGGTTGTGACCGGTTCCCCGAGCGACGTGGTGCCCAGGCCCCAGGTGCCGTCCTCCGCCGTCACCACGCAGGCGGCGGTCTTCCAGCCGGGCATCCACAGGCCGCGCCGCGCCTTGTACGCCGGATAGCGCGACATGGGGTTGGCGATTTCCGTGGACTGGGTCCAGGGCGCGCGGCGCGCCCCCTCGCCCTCGCCCTTCCGGGCCGGGTTGATTACGAATGCTTTGACCGATTTAATCTTCATCGCACTGTCCAATCCGCCCGGTGGGCCGGCCGCCTGCCGCTTCTTACAGGACACCCGGCGATTATAAGACAGCTTTCCCCATCCCGCAAGGGGGCTGTCGGGGAAAACTTGACCCACGCCTCCGGACCGATGCAAGCTTTCGGCGGATTAAAGGAGATCGACATGGACGTAAGAGCCCGGCTTGTCGGATTCATCGGTGTGGGACGCATGGGCGAGGTCATTTGCCGAAGCCTTCAGGAAAAGGGCGTTCGTCTCCTGCTCTACGACACCCGTGCCGAGGTATTGACACCTTTTGTCAAAAAGGGCGCGCGGGCCGCGGAATCGATCGAGGCGATCTGCGAACAGGCCGACATTGTCGCCACCTGTCTTCATGGCGATGTGTACAAAACCGTGGCCATGGAGAAGTTGCTGCCCGCGGCCCGACCGGGCCAGATCTTCATCGACCACTCGACCACCTCCGCCCCCACGGCACGGAAGATCGCGGAGGCCTTCCTGGCGCGGGGCGCCCGGATCCTGGACGCGCCCGTGAGCGGCTCGCAGGACGGCGCGGTTTATATTGGCGGGGAGGAGTCCGACTGCGAAGCGCTCCGTCCCTACTTCGAGGCCATGGCCACCCCGGGCCTCATCTTCCATGGCGGCACCCACGGGCGCGGCCAGGTGCTGAAGATGATGCAGCAACTGCGGTACCGCATGATCACCCTCGCGGCCATGGAGGTGCTGGCCCTTGGCCTGCGCGAGGGCCTGGATCTGGAAACCATGCTCGATGTCATGCTGGTGGACGCCGGCGATGACCGGGAAATCTACGTGAAACTCGTCGAATACATCCAGGCGGGCGAGGATGCGAAGATTGAGACGCTTTTTGCCGAGTGGAAGTATTATCTCGAAGAGGCGCAAGCCCAGGGGATTCCCATGCCCATGCTGGAAGGCATGTACAACTTCTGCGGTCACGTCCCGCCGAACTGCAAGGACAACGCCAACCGCCCCAAGGTGAACGTGTGGCGGGAACTGTTGCACCGAAAAGGCACCGTAACGTAGATGCGCCTCCTGCGCATTCAAAACGAAGCCGGAAGCCGCTTCCACTTTGGCCGCGAAGCGTCACCGGAAAGACGTCACGCCATCTCCCTGTCCGTGGGGGTGGTGGGAAACATTTCCATGGCCTGGCGTACCGCCTCCACCGGGGCCTCGTCCATTTTCCGCAATACCCCCTGTTTTTTCCCGCCACCATTATTGTCGCACGTCGTTTGGCGGCCTGGCGCTTTTTCGGATTTCCCGTGTAGTGGAGAAAACAGCCGAAAATTACCAACTTTCCTGGAAAACACGGGCTTCCTTGGGCGTAACTGCGGAAAAATGGGTTAGGTCGGCGGGGCGTTTTTTGCCCTGTGGCGCTGCCGCACGCATTACGCGAGGGCAATGCCGGCGCTGACCGATGCGTTGAGGCTGGTAACGGGTCCCGTCAGCGGAATTCGCACGAAAAGATCACATTGCCTGCGCACCAGTCGGCGGATCCCCGTTCCTTCGCTGCCCACCACCAGTGCCAGGCGGCCCGAGAGATCGGCGTCCCACAACACCCGCGAGGCTTCCGCCTCCAGGCCGGCCACCCAGAAGTTTTCTTTCTTCAGCGCCTGTAACGCACGCGTGAGGTTGGTCGTTCGTACCAGGTGAATATGCTCCATGGCCCCCGCGGCGGACTTCACCGCGGCGGGGGAAAGAGGGGCGGCGCGATCCTTGGCGAAAATAACCCCCGCCGCGCCACAAGCCGCCGCCGAACGGACAATGGCGCCGAAGTTGCGCGGATCCTGAATCTCGTCCAGCACCACGGCAAAGGGCGAGGAGCCCCCGATCTTCTCCAGCCAGGTATCGAGGTTGAGCAGGGGAAGGGGATCGGCCTGCAACACCACGCCCTGGTGCGTGCCTCCCGCCACCATGCGGTCCAGTTCATCCCGCGTCACCGGTTGCACGGGAATACGGCCCGCGGCCCGGACGACCGGTTCAAGGCCTTTGGCGGACTTCAGCACGAACAGACGGTGGGCACGACGGCGTTGCGCCCGCAGACATTCCAGCGCCGGGATGCGCCCGGCGACCCACTCCGGTTTGTTACTCAACGAATCTCCTTGGCCTTCGGGGGGTGTCAGAAGCCCAGTATCATGCGGATCTTGAATACAATGCCGGACAGGACAGGAATGTTGAATACGGTACCCAGCATGCCCAATCCGACGATGAGACCTGCCGTGATGACCAGCTTGCGAAGGAGGGCGCTCCAGCGGATGGATCGTTTATTCCTTACCCTTTGTTCCGCCCCCTGGGCCTTCTGCACAAATGCTTCATGCTGTTGTTTGCAGGTTTCCGAGCAATAGCGGCCCACGGGGCCGGGAATGATACACTGTTTACAGACCCCGGCTCCACACTGCTTGCAGCGGAGCACCGCCGGTTTCGTCGGATGGTTCACGCAACCCGCTTGCGACGCGTCCAACATGGGACTCACCTCCCTCGTTTTTCACCACGTTTCCAGCCGGTCGCATCATAACACGCGACACGCCGCCATCGGGAACCGCCCACCCGGACACGCCAAACCCCTCCCCTTTGCCCCTCTCTTCCGTCATTCCCGCGAACGCGGGAATCCACGGGAAAGGTCAAGGGTCTGCTCCGTATCATGGAGCCCTGGTTCGCGGGGATGACGGTGGTCATGGCACGGGCGGCGGCTGCGATTCCTGGTTCCGGCCAAGCCGGGCCAGGACGTTCTCGCCGAAGACAAAGACTTTTCCTGCTGTGGGTTTCAACAGGCTGCACAGGATCTTGATGGTGGTCGCCTTGCCCGCGCCGTTTCGGCCGAGAAAGCCGAAGACTTATGCTCACGAATAGTGAGGTCGAGCGAATCCAGGGAACGCACCTTGGGCTTCCCTATCTCCTTGAAGACCTTGCTTAGGCCTCGGGTGACAATGGCGTCCACGGCGTGTGTATCTCGCGGGTTGAAATAAGTTGCTTCCCTCTGTACATAGAGCAACCGCCGCCACCGATTCAAGTTGGCGAAACGAAGTAGACACAGTGGTCGGGAATTCCGGTCCACTTTGTTCACTTGCCCCTTCAATACAACCCCCGAAGAAGCAGCAGAAAACCAAAGAGAAACAGTGGAATCCCCACGATGGCGCCCACGATGGTCGAGCAGAAGGCGAGACCGATCATCATAAACACCAGTCCCAAGACAAGGGCCAGGAGAATCCCCGTCAGGTTGGCGAAAAGCGTCACCAGCCGCCACATCAGCACGACGGGCCAGAGAAGCAGCGGCCGGTGGCGCCGCACGTGGGTTGCACTCATGGATTTTCGATCCTTCTCTACTCGTGAAGGGCCCGGTCGAATTCCGCGTGCTTTTCCTGCTCCACCACCAGCGACTCCATGTTGGCAAGCCGCTCTTCAAAGTCACGGACCTGCTGGACGAGTTGGGCAATTTGCTTTCGGTCCTCCGTCCGCAAATTTCGTGCCTTCAGCCGTGTCCGGTACATTTCGCTAACCGTACCGATGAGCACAACGGCCACTATCGTTTCAAACGTATCCATGTCTCCGAATCCCTTTCTTTCCATCCCGTTCGCCCTATTGTGGCCTCGCTAGTTTTATCGCGTGCGCCAGGGGCACCAAGCATACAACGCCCCATATGACGATGCCCGGCAATGTTTTTTGCCATGGTGCTTCTCCCCCTGGATTCCTTCAGTCTTCCTCGAAGCGCCGATCCCAGTCGTAGCCGGGCGAGGTCACGATACTCTCGATGCGCTGAATGCGCCGGTCAAGGCTGTCGTAAGTGCGTTTCAGCCGTTGCAGCGCCAGGCTTCGCGAAGAGGCATAGCAGTGGTAGAACTCGGCGTCGGCGTCGTCCCGCAGGGGCAACACCGGCTCGGGCTTCATCAGCAGGCCCAGCACGATGTACAGCACGCCTACCGGCCAGAAGCCGGTGAAGAGAAAGGCCGCCACCACCAGCACGCGCACCCAGAACACGGAGAAACCCAAATGTTCCGCCAGTCCCCGGCAAACCCCGAAGATAACACCGTGGCGCGAGCGATAGGGCACCACGCCCGAGTCGCGGCGGTCCTGATTCGTGTAGTTCATTTTCGCTCTCCTCGTGGTGCTTTGCCCAGTAAAATGGTCTCCAGCGATTCTACTCGGCTTTCGAGCCGGGACAAACCCTGGTAAAGTTCCTGCATCAGTTCCGCCTCGGCACCCGTCATACCGGTCTCCCGCCGCTTCGAACGTTTCAAGAACGTTACCAACAGGAGGATGGGCAGGACGATCATTACGGTCACGCAGAACGCCCCCATCAGCAGGGGAACGATTTCGGCAAACATAGTGATAGGCGCGGTGGGCATTATGTCTTCTCTCCTTCCTTGCGTGGCCGGTCGCGTTCCAGCAACAGGGCCTCCAGGGATTCAATGCGTTTTTCAAATTCATGGAGGCCCTGGTAGATTTCCTGGATCATCCGCGATTCCGCGGCCTCGCTCTGCCGGCTGTGCTTGCCCCGGTGTGTCAGCACCAGGATAGTGCCGCAGATCACCGCCACGATCAGCACGGGAACCATGAAGATCATGGCGATGACGTCTAACTCTCCCAATCCAACACCCATGGTTACACTCCTTCTCGGGATGCCACAACCGTACGGGTGCGCTGAAGCGCACCCTGATATGGACCGACCTTTTCAACCCCTTATTCCAAAGCCGATTTTATTGATTGATTGATTTCTATGGAGGTGGCTTGAAGGGGAGCCTGAAGAAGGCGGACGAGGACGGTTGCTTCGACGACGTGTCACTCT
>JAJRTN010000060.1 GCA_024278275.1 Candidatus Hydrogenedentota bacterium | reverse complement strand
GATCACGTCCAGCATGCCGTCGTAAAGACGTTGGGTTTTGGGTATTGCGTAGACGTCGTAGCCGGTGCGTTTCAGGGCTTCGGCGAATTTGGTGATCGTCCTCGTCCAAAGGCTGTTGTACCCCGGGGAGGTTTCGCAGGGGATCCCGTCGCGGTAGACAAGGTTGTACAGGGCGTAGTTGAGCCCCGTGAAAAGCGAACTGCATCCGGTGCGCGAGAAGATGGTTCCCAGCCATTCGTCCGTCTTGCCGTGCTGCCGGGCAAGGGTGGCGTAGACCAGCGCGCGCTGGTGCATGCCGAAGTTCCCGCGAATCTTGCCCGCGAAGATGCCGTCAATACCTTCTTCAAGCAAGTTGGCTTCGATATTGGCGCGAATCTGATCGCCCGTCCTGCCGGTAAGTTCCTGCAAAGTCTTGTCGCCGTCGATGGTTTCCCAGACGGCGTCATAGCACCCGGCCATGGTGGCCAGGTTACCGGTCGCCCAGATGCTGTTGACCATCTTGCCGGGATAGAGGCTGCCGTTGGCATGCTGGAGTTGGGCGTACCGGGACTGTGTATCGTAGTCCATGCCGGGATACACCTCGGCGACGCGGTCGAGCATGACGGCCGCCTTGTGGGCGTAGCGTTGGTCGCCCGTGAAGAGGTAGGCCCAGCCGAGATGCCCAATCGCCGGCACGACATGGTTGTGCAGCGTCCAATGGTTGGCATAGGCCACCAGCCAATAGCGTTGCCCGTCCGGACCGGCCCAGCCCCAGCCGTCGTCGGCATAGTCGCCCTTCAAGAGCGACTTGTCCTCCATTCCGCTCTTGTAGTAGGCCTTGAAGTCGTTGCTCGGGAACGTTGATGCGCAAACGGGACAGGTCACCTTGAACGGTTGTTTCAGATCGATGATCCAGGGATAAGTGCCGCCTTTCTCGTAGATGCGTTTCCCGCACTTCGGGCAACCGGCTGTGCCCACGTTGAACGCGCGCGGGACATCGGCGGTTGGGATGAGTTCGCGCAGTTCCGCATCGTCCCATTCAAGCCACGCGTCAGCCGCCTTGACGCTATTGCCAGCGAGGGCCTTCGCCGCCGGATACGTGGCGATATTGCGCCGTGCCTGTGCAATTTCCTCGTCGGAGTAGATCATGCGATCGGTCTTGAGCGGGAACTGGGGTTGGCGGACCTTGGGCAGCGCGAGCGCGCCAGCCAAACTAACAGTCATCACAGCGGCGAGACAGGAGACGGCGGAATACAGGGAACTCTCCTTGCACCAGTCTTGACGGATTCTCACTCTTGTGAGGCGAGAGCAGTGTAGCACATTGTGAGAAACCCGTTCCGGGACAGATGCTGTGTCTCGACGACCACAGGACTTTTACATCATTCTGACAGATTTTCGGTGCTATAGTGACTTTTGTACAGATTGGTTGAGGGGGGGCGCTCCTGCGCGACCGAAAAAGGCATCGGGAGATCTCGGAACTCCGCAAGAAAGACGGGCATGACGGAGCATGGTCCTCCGTGCGGATTTCCCCGCTTGCGTGGCCCATGTTCAACCCGCATACTGGCTTGACACAAAGCAGGGAGCGGGAGTCAGTCATGGCGGGGAAAACCATATACGGAGCCAATGCGGTGAAGGAGGCCCTCCAGGCCGGAGGCCGGGTAAACCGCTTGTACTTGGCGAAGGAGTCGCGGGTGCGGGAGGCGGAAGGCCTCATCCAGCTTGCCAGGGAGCAGAGAATTCCTTTCGATTTCGTGCCGCAAGCGAAACTGAATACGCTGTGCGGCGCCCGGGAACACCAGGGGGTGGCGGCCACGGTGAGTCCGGTGGCGTATGCCGAGTTGGACGCATGCCTCGAACAATGCGGCGAGAAGGCCATGCTCCTGGCGCTCGACCAAGTACAGCACCCGAAAAACCTGGGGCTGCTGGTCCGCACCGCGGCCGGGAGCGGCGCGTCGGGCGTGCTCGTGCCAGCGAGGGGCGCCGCGTTGCTGGATGAATCCGTCGTGCGAGCCAGCGCGGGTACGGTGTTCCGCGTCCCCATTGTGAACTGTCCGAACATGGCACGCGCGTTGCACACCCTCCGTGACGCCGGATTCTGGGTCTACGGACTCGATGGCTCCGGCGAGGAAACCGTGTTTGACCTCCCTTGGGCCGACCGGTCCGTCCTCGTCCTCGGCAACGAGACGGGCGGCCTCCGCCCCGGCGTCCGGAAGGCCTGCGACGCCCTCGTCCGCATTCCTCTTGCAGGTGGCCTCGACAGCCTCAACGTGGCCGTGGCGGGCGGCGTGGCCTTGTTCCAGGCCGCCGCACGGCTGGGCCTGGTTTAGGGGCCGCGGGCTCCAGCCCCTCACCCAGAGCAGTCATCCGTGCAACGCCTTGTGTATCGTCTCCACGACTTGCCTGAAACTGTAAGGTTTTTGGATAAATCCCGAGAGAGTTTCGCCTGCGAAGCGCTCCGAGATCTCCTGTTCGCTGTAGCCGCTGGATATGACCACGGGCACGCCGCTCTTGATGCGGCGCAGTTCGTGGAAAGTCTCTTCGCCGTCCAGACGGGGCATCGTCAGGTCCAGCAAGACGCAGACGATTTCGTCCTCGTAGGCTCTGAAAACCGTCAAGGCCTCTCGCCCGTCGGCGGCGGTCAGAACGTCTAATCCAGCCCG
>JAJRTN010000059.1 GCA_024278275.1 Candidatus Hydrogenedentota bacterium | reverse complement strand
TGGTGGGCCAAGGCCCACCCTGATATGGACCGACCTTTTCAACCCCTTATTCCAAAGCCGATTTTATTGATTGATTGATTTCTATGGAGGTGGCTTGAACGGGGGCCTGGAGAAGGCGGACGAGGACGGTTGCTTCGACGACGTGTCACTCTACGGAGCTTCTGCTCGTTCCATCTCGCCATGGAGCAATGACGTATATCGACGGATTTCAACGGCGCGGTCGTTGAAATCCACTCCCCCGAGTGGTGAATGCACCGACGCATATAAAGCACTTTTCGGCAATGACTTACGACCAATCCCGCGATTTGACGGCCCTTTTCAGGTTGACCGGGCGTGGACAATCGCCAAAAGGGACCGCTTGGTTGACACAAAGCACTTGACGCCGACGGCCGCGCGGGCTCTACCTTCCGCCATCCCGTGTGATACGCTCCGCGCGGAGCTGGTGGCGGACGTTGGTCACCCGCCGGTATGCAAGGAGAGCCACCCCCATGCAACTGGTGGCGGTGGCGGCGGCGATCATGAACATGACCACCACCTGGTAGCGCACGGCCTGCAGGGGATCGCTTCCCGCGAGGATCTGGCCGGTCATCATGCCGGGCAGGGACACGATGCCCACCACCATCATGGCGTTGATATTGGGGATCATGCCGCGCCGCACGGCATTCTGAAGTACCTCGCGCGAGGCCTCCCAACGTGTCGCCCCGTGGGCCAGTTCCATTTCCACCAGTTCCCGCCCTTCGCTGAAGCCTTCGAGCAGATCGTCCAAGCAGAGCGAAATCCCGGTCAGGCCGTTGCCCAGGATCATACCCAGCAGGGGAATAAGGTATTGGGGGTTATACCAGGGCGGCACATTGATGATGACCCGCGTTACGATAACGGTCGTCACCAGGCTCGACAGGGTCAGGGTCGCCAGGGCGTCGAGATAGGCGCCCCGGTAGCGCCGTCCGGCCCGTTGCAGCGCGGCGCGGCTGGCGAAGGTGAGCATCACCGCAATGATCGGCACGAGCCGCCACGGTTGGGTGATATCGAAGACCCACGACAGGATGTAACCCAGCAGCAGCAGTTGCAGAATGGTCCGGAACGCGGCCCAGGCCAAACGGCGTTCGAGCCCCAGGCGCAGGCCGAAGCTCACCGCGCCCGTCACCACCACGAGCAGGGTGGCCACGGCCATATCCCAGAGGCCCAGGTATTCGGCGGTGTTGTTCATTTCCCCGCCTCCCGGTAGAGCCACGGTGCCAGGTCAATCTCGCGGTCACAGCACCGGACCGCCTGCTCACGGTGATGGGTGACCATCAGGGCCGCCAACCCGCGGACATGGGCCTCTTCCCGAAGCACCTCTTCCACCTCCAGCACCACTTTCGCGTCCAACGCGCTCGTCGGTTCGTCGAGAAGCAGCACCGCCGGTTCCAGTAATAGGGCGCGCACCAGGCAAACCCGCTGTTGCTCTCCCACCGACAGGTCGCGGGCACGGGCGCCAAGGAAGCTGCCTCCGTCAAGCCGCAGTTGTTTCAGCCAGGCCAGGGCCCGGTCCCGTGGAAAAGGACCCGGGGCGTGGCGATAGGTGAAGGGACGACGCAGGTTCTCTTCGACCGATCCCTCGCACAAGACCGGTTTCTGCGTCACGAGCAACACTTGGCGTCGATAGACCGGCCACCCGTTCCGCCCCGCTTCGCCGCCCTTGAAATGCACTGTGCCGGAGGCGGGGTCCGCCAGGCCCGCCAGGGCCCGGAGCAGCGTTGTCTTTCCGCAACCGCTGGGTCCGGTCAGGGCCACCACTTCCCCGGGCCTCAGCGCCAGGGATAATCCTGAAATAAGCGTCTTTTCCCCTGCCTTTACCGCGATGCAACGAGCGGACAAGACAGCCTTCTTTTCGGCTTGCATGGATGCCACGGTGGCGGACATTCCTCCTGTTGGACCAGGCGGCCAAGGCCTGGCCCGGATACTTCACCGGTCTCCTGTTGCGCACGCGTATCTCGGACCATCTCAAGGACTTGTCTCGCTCGGCGAACTCGACACGTGCGACCGCCTCACCGAGAATCATCCTTGCACAACGGCACCCCATGGATAGGGGGGGCATGGCTGCGCTATACTCTGCTGTCCGCAGGCCATTCCACCCGGGACGTTCGTTCCGGGCAACTTCACCGGATTCACCATGAGCTTAATCAGACTCGACAACGTTAGCAAATCTTTCGCGGGGGCGCCCGTGCTCGCGGGAATCAGCCTTCGCATCGAGGAGGGCGAGCACATCGGCCTCATTGGGCGGAACGGCACGGGGAAATCGACCATTTTCCGTCTTATTACCGGGAAAATCGAGCCCGACAGCGGCACCATCGAGCGTATGCGCCGGGCACGCTTCGCCTGCCTGGCCCAGTTGCCCAAGGTGGACGACCATGCCACCATCGAGCAGATCGTACTGCGCTCGTTCACGGAACTTATCGAGCTTGAAGCGGATTTGAAGCGCCTTGAAGATCGTATGGCGGAGGGAGACGAGAGCGCCATCGAAGCGTACAGCCACAAGCAGGAGATCTTTGCTCATCGTGGCGGTTATGACTTCCGCACACGGGTAAAGCAGGTGCTTCAGGGGCTTGGCTTCCCGCCGGCGGAATTCGGCCTGACCTTCAAGGCCCTGAGTGGCGGCCAGCGCACCCGCATCATGTTGGCCCTGGTGCTGTTGCAGGAGGCGGATCTGCTGCTGCTTGATGAACCGGAAAATCACCTGGATCTCGAAGCGCGGGAATGGCTGGAAGCCTACCTCCGCAATTCGCGTCAGGCCCTCGTCATTATCTCCCATGACCGCCAGATGCTCAATGCCGCGGTGGACCGGATCGTCGAGGTTGAGCGTTGTGAATTGCACGCCTACAAAGGCGACTACGACCACTATCTCGCCGCGAAGGCCCTCCATCGGGAGCAGCAGCAGGCCGCCTATGAACGTCAACAGGAGTTCATACGCAAAGAACAGGTCTGGATCGACCGCTTTCGCTATAAAGCCACCAAGGCGCGCCAGGCACAGAGCCGCATCAAGCGGCTGGAGAAACTGGAACGGATCGAAGCCCCACCCGCCGAGTTGGATGCCGCGAAGTTCAGCCTCGGCGAAGTGGTTCGGAGCGGGGAATGCGTTCTGGACGCCCAAGATCTGGGCATGGCCTACGGAAATCTCACACTCTATCGGAACGTGTCATTCCGCGTGCAGCGGGGCGAGCGCATCGGCATTGTCGGCCCCAATGGTTCGGGCAAAACCACCCTGCTGCGACAACTGGCCGGAAAGCTCCCCGGCGCCACGGGCGAAGTAACGCCCGGACACAAAGTCGTCATGGAGTTCTACGAACAGAACCATGAACAGATGAATCCCGCCAACGACGTGCTCTCCGAAGTTCAGGCCTGCCGCCCAGCCTGGCGCCCCGAGCAGATACGGTCATTCCTCGGACGCCTGCTTTTCACCGGAGATGATGTTTTCAAAAAGGTGGGATCCCTGAGTGGGGGCGAGTTGAGCCGTGTCGCCATGGCCAAGCTTATTCTCAGCGACGCCAACCTCCTTCTACTGGACGAGCCGACCAACCATCTTGACATTGCCTCGCGTGAGGCGCTTGAAGCCGCCCTTGCCGAGTTTCCCGGCGCCATGGTGCTCGTAAGCCACGACCGTGCGCTTATCGACCGCCTTGCCGATCGGCTGATTCTTATCGAAAATGGAACCGCCACGGTTTATCTCGGAAACTACGGTGACTATCGCCGCAAACATGCCATCGCGGATGAAAAGCCCCAGGAGAAGTCCCAAGAGGAGGTATTACGGATTCGCCGGGGACAGGAAAGCCGTGAAGCGAAAAAAGGACGCGAACGGGAAGACCGCCGTCAACAGCGCAAACTGGAGAAGCTGGAAGCGGATATTGAGGCGCTTGAAGACCTGTTGGCCGACTTTGACGCCCGCTTTGCCGCAATTGATCCGGCGGATTTTCAGGCGGCCGCCGCTCTCAAAACGGAATACGACGGGTTGCAGGCGGACCTTCGCACCCTGTACACTGCTTGGGAAGAGCTTTCTCGCCAGGTGCAACATGGCGTCGGCTAATCACTTACGGAGACCCACCGGGGAAAAAGCGAATAAAAACAGTTGACAAAACCGCCCGCACGTGTTATTAAATGGGGGTGGATGTTACAGGTGGGCGCACACGGGTGTACGCCACCGGTTTTTGGGCGGGGCTGTCCTATCGGTCGCCCGTAGGGCCTCTCGGAGTAACGAAGGAGCGCAAAAGGTATGAAGCATCACAGGGTTGTCACACGCAAGCCACAGCTTGCCCAGAGCCCGACGGAAGACAAGTACACCTTCATCATAAATTTGGTGGACCAGCTCATCGAGTTTATCTTTAACATTACGCGCTGACACGAAGGAGAAACCGATGAAACGTCAGGCTCATTTACAGATAATCACACAGACACCCCAACGTGCCCAGTCGCCCGCGGGCCTCTTCCTGGACATGGTTACCCAAGTCATAGACCGGCTTTTGCTGGCGCAACGTCAGGGCCCCTGGAAAGCCACCGGACCCGGCGATTCCACGACGGACACGGGAACGGGTACAAGCGGCACCACGGGGGACACGGGGGTGTTCAACGATACCGATATCTGAGTGCGTGACCGAGCGTCTCGTTCCAACCCAATGGTAGAACGTCGAGGTCTCCGGCGTGGTGGTTTGCGCCGGAGGCCTTCTCTCTTTGCGGGCATGTATCAGATTCGGCTTCTGCCGATGGATGACAGGGCGATGCGCAGTTCGTCGCAGTCCTTGAAGCGATCCTTCGGTTTCTTGTTCATGAGCTTGAGGATAATGTCTCCCAGTTCCTGGGGACAGGCGGGGTTGGAGATGGACGGGTGGTCCGGCATGATCTGTAAGTGGCATCGGTACAGCGCGGGGAGACTGTCCACGGGGAAGGGTTGACGCACGGGACCTTCGGGCGGACTGGCGAACATGAGATACATGGTGACACCCAAGGTATATTGATCCACCGCCGTGGTGGGGATTTCCTTCCGCAAAAACTCCGGTGCCACGTACATGGGCGTAACCTGCTCCCCCGCGCCCCGGTCGAACAACTCCAGCAAGAGGCTGCTGCCGTAAAGCGAGAAGTCCGCCAGCTTGACCTGGCCCTTCCGGGTGAAAAGAACATTGGCCGGCTTGAAGTCGTGGTGTATCACCTTTTTGTCATGCAGGTACTGGAGCCCGTTGCAGATTTGGGCCACGATGGTCAGCCGTTCCCGTAAATTCCAGGGTCGATTCACGATGTACCATTTCAGGTCCGGGCCGTCAATGTACTCCATGACCATGCAGTCGCCGAAGTTGTCATCCTTGTTAAGGAAATCAAATATCTTCACCACGTTGGGATGATCAAACTTTTTGAAGCGTTTGATGCTCTTTTTCAAATCGCGCTGATGGAGGGCGTTACGAAAAAAGGTTTCATGGAAACGTTTTACCGCGACCACCCGGCCTTCCCGGGTATCGACCCCCCGATAGACCCGGCCCGTGCCGCCCTCGCCCAGAATACGGTCCAGCTTGAAGTGGTAGAGATAAGGAACATCGGGGGTGTAGGTTCGATCCGCCATGTGTACAGAATGCCTCGCTTACATGCTCGCCGTTTCGTCGAGTTCCAGGGAAATCCGGGGCGCGTCGCCCCACATGCCGTCCAGGTCGTAGAATGCCCGGGCCTCTTCACGGAAAATGTGAAAAATCACCGTGCTGTAGTCCAGTAGAACCCAGCCACTGCCGAACTCACCTTCGCTTCGATAGGGCGCGACCCCCACTTCCTTCATCCCTTCGCGCACCCCGTTGAAAATCGCCTTTAACTGGGGTTCACTGCGGGCCGTGCAAATCACGAGCGCATCGGCGATCAGCGTCATGCCCCGAACATCATACGCCTTGATCTCGAGGGCTTTCTTGTCGGCGGCCAAGTCCGCCATGCGGAGCACGTTCGCCATAAACGCCTCGTTGCCGGCCGTTTGCTTTTTTTGTTTCAGCAGGGGTCCATACCTCCTGTTTTCCGGCTGGACGCCGGCTACGCCCGCAGGGCCTTCTCCAGTATTTGGCTCGCCAGTTTCGGATTGGCCTTGCCCCTGGACGCCTTCATCACCTGTCCCATGAGATAGCCCTTCACCTGGTCCTTGCCGGACCGGAACTGTTCCACCTGGTTGGGGTTGGCGTCAAGCACCTGTTGCACAATTCCCTCCAACTCGCTGCTGTCGCTGATCTGGACGAGACCCTTCTCTTCCACGATTTCCTTCGGGTGCTTGCCGGTCTCGAACATGGCGGCAAGAACCTCCTTGGCGATCTTGCCGCTGATTGTACCATTCTCGATGAGGCCGATCATGGCGGCGAGGTCTTCGGGGCACACCGCGCAGGCATCCACCTCGACCCTGGTCTCCGTGCAGAGGGCCTGCAAATCTCCCATCATCCAATTGGCCGCCTTCTTCGGGTCCGCGCCCACCCGGACCACCGCCTCGAAGTAGTCCGCCATGCCCCGCGTAGCCGTGATCACCCGCGCATCGTAAGCGCTCAGCCCGTGGGCCTCGCGGAAACGCTTGCGCCGCGCCGCGGGAAGCTCCGGCAAGGCGTCACGCACCCGCCGCTCCCAGGCTTCATCAACAACCACGGGCGCCAGGTCCGGCTCGGGGAAATAGCGGTAGTCATGGGCCGATTCCTTCTTGCGCTGGGAAAAGGAAATCCCTTTTTCCGCGTCCCAGCCGCGTGTCTCCTGGACAATCGTCCCCCCCTCGGAAAGAACCCGGATCTGGCGCTTGATCTCATACTCCACGGCACGCATGGTCTGGGTAAAAGACGCCACGTTCTTTACTTCCGTTTTTGTGCCCAGCCTTTCGCTGCCCTTGGGGCGAACACTGATATTCGCCTCCGCCCGCAACGAACCCTCTTCCATATTGCAGTCGCTGGCGCCTAGGTAGAGGAGAATCTGCTTCAACTCCGCCAGGTAGTCGTAGACCTGTTGGGCGGATCGGAAGTCCGGCTCCGTCACGATCTCAAGCAGGGGCACCCCGGAGCGGTTGAAGTCCACGCCGCTGCCGCCGCCCATCATGCCATGCACGTTTCGGGCCGGGTCCTCCTCCATGTGGGCACGGGTGATGCCGATGCGCCGCGTGCCGCCCTCCGTCTCGATATCCAGGTAGCCCCCGTGGCAGAGGGGCAGGTCGTACTGGCTGATCTGGTAGTTCTTGGGCAGGTCGGGGTAGAAATAGTTTTTCCTGTCCATCTTCGACCAGCGGGCAATGGTGCAGTTCAGGGCCAGGCCCACCGCGACCGACTTGTTCACCACTTCACGGTTCAGCATGGGCAGCGTGCCGGGCATGCCCAGGCAGATGGGGCACACGTTGGTGTTGGGTTCGGCGTGGAAATCGGTGCTGCACGCGCAAAACACCTTGGATCGTGTGTCCAATTCCACGTGGACTTCCATGCCGATGACGGCTTCGTACTCCATTTACGCGGCTCCTCGGGCGATAGGGGGCTTGCCGGGATCGAACCCGCGATGCTGCTCATAGCAATGGGCCACACGCAGCATGGTCGCTTCATCGAAGTGGCGCGCCATAATCTGTAACCCCGCGGGAAGACCCGCCGAGGTCAGTCCGCAGGGCACGGAGATTCCCGGGATGGCGGCCAGGTTGGCCGAGATGGTGTAGATGTCGCTCAGGTACATCTCCAGCGGGTCGTCCGTCTTCTCGCCGAAGCGGAAGGCCGGCGTGGGAGAAGTGGGTGTCACCAACACGTCGCATTGCGCGAAAGCCCGGTCGAAATCCTGTCGAATGAGGGCGCGCACCTTCTGGGCTTTCAGGTAGTAGGCGTCATAGTAGCCGCTGGAGAGCACATAGGTGCCCAGCATGATGCGGCGCTGCACTTCCGTGCCGAAGCCATCGCTCTTCGTCAGCACGTAGAGGTCGTCCACCGTTTCCGCGTCGGGATGCCGGAAGCCATAGCGCACGCCGTCGAAACGGGCCAGGTTCGCGCTGGCCTCCGCCGGGCTGATGATATAGTACACTGCTACACCATGGTCGGTGTGGGGAAGGGAAACCTCCACGGTTTCCGCGCCTTGCTCTTCCAGCACCGCAATGGCCCGCTCCACCTTTTCCCGCATCTCGCTGCCCAGTTGGCTGGTGAAGTACTCTTTAGGCAGTCCGATCCTGAGTCCCTTTACCTCGCCGGTCAGCGACGCCGTAAAGTCAGGCACCGGGACCGCCGCGGAGGTGGCGTCCATGGGGTCCCGTCCGCAGATAATGTTCAGTGCCAGCGCCGCGTCCTCCACGTCCTTCGTGAGCGGGCCAATCTGGTCGAGTGAAGAGGCGAAGGCCACCAGCCCATAGCGCGACACCCGGCCATAGGTGGGCTTCACCCCGACGCAACCGCAGAGCGCGGCCGGTTGCCGGATCGAGCCGCCCGTGTCGCTGCCCAGGGCGAAAGCGCATTCATCCGCCGCCACCGAGGCCGCCGACCCGCCACTCGATCCGCCCGGCACGCAATCCAGGTTCCACGGGTTGCGGGTCTTCTTGATCGCACTGTTTTCCGTGGAGGAGCCCATGGCGAACTCGTCCATGTTCACCTTGCCCGGAAGCACCGCGTCCGCATCGCGCAGGCGGCGAACCACCGTGGCGTCGTAGGGACTCCGGAAGCCTTTCAGCATGCGCGAACTGCAATCGGTCGTGCCCTCCGTCGTGCAGAGCAGCGCCTTCAACGCCACGGGCACGCCCGCCAGCGCGCCCAGTGCCTCGCCCCTGTCGCGTTTCGCGTCTATGGCCGCGGCCCGCGCCTCTGCCTCCGCCCGCCACACCTCCGTGTAGGCATTCACCTCGCCATCCACGGCGTCAATACGTTCCAGGAAAGCCCGCGTGACCTCGACCGCGCTCACGGCGCCGGTGCGCACGGCACCGGCGATTTCGTGTGCCCTTCTTTCATGCCACGCGCTCATGATTCCTCCGGATCCATGATCGGCGGCACGATAAAATACGCGCCATCATGCTGCGGCGCGGTCTCCAGGGCCAAATCGCGCGGCATGGACTCGCCCACCACGTCATCACGGAAAACATTGGTCATCTCCAGGGCGTGCATCATGGGCTCAACCCCCTCGGTGTTCAACTCGTTGAGTTTATCCATATAGCCAAGAATGGCGTCCATCTCGCGCACCAGCCGCGCCCGAGCCTCCTCATCGAGACGCAGACGGGCCAACCCCGCGACGTAGTCAACGTCTTTTTCCGTGATTCTGCTCATAGGATTTCCTTCCGAATACGCGAACCCGCCCCCTTGCGGGCAAAGGAGAAACCTTTGCGCCGGCGTTTTCAGGGCCGAAGAATAGCATACGCCCCTTCCGCGATTCCAAAGCGGACGGCTCGCAGACCCACTATTTGCAGGTGAAGGGGAGAGAATGCGTCGTCCACAGTCTCGTCTATTCTCCTTCCCACGGTCCTCCGTGGGAATACCGGTGGCGGGCGTCCCGTCGCATTGCTGCGCAACACCAGGGGCACATGTTTGGGAACCCGCCATCCCTCGCAATGACGATATTCCTTTGGTTTTGGCTTGGCCGGGCTGGAGAAGCAACAGGTGGAAAGTCAGGGGAAACGCCGGATTAATCGCCATTTCCAAGGTGAGAACAGGACGGCGCTCATGCGGGTTTGGGGAGCGCCGTGAAAACAGCGAGGGCGTGGGAGACGAGGGAAAAACGCGATTCAGCGAGGGGTTTGGCGTGTTGCGCGTCCTCCACCACGTCACGGGCACCGGGCCGTGCGGTGTCCACGCGGACGGTCCAGGCGCCTTCGGGCAATTGGAAAACCACTTCCCGTTCCGTGTTATTGAAGATCATGCAAAGATCCACGGGTTGCCCGTTGCCCGCGGCAATGTGACACCCCAGGGTCCCCTCGGGCGCGTCCCAGTCAAGAGCCCCGCCATCGGGTCCGAACCAGGTGATGTCACGCCGCCCGGTAACGGGGTCCGCCTCGCCGGTGAAATGCTTTCTCCGCTGAAGAACGGGGTTCTGCTTTCGAAAGGCCATCATGCCGCGGGTGAATTCGTGCAGTTCGCCATACTCGTCCAGCAGGTCCCAGTCGTGCCAGGAGATTTCGTTGTCCTGGCAGTAGGCGTTGTTGTTTCCCAGTTGAGTCCGGCCGAACTCGTCGCCCCCCAGGAGCATGGGAACCCCGAGGGAGAGGAACAGGGAAGCGATGAAGTTCTTCTGCATGCGCAGCCGCAGCTCGTAGACCTCCGGGGCTTCGTCGATATCGCCCTCGGCGCCACAGTTCATGCTCAGGTTGTCATTTGAACCGTCGCGGTTTCCCTCGCCGTTGGCCCAATTGCGTTTCTCCTTGTAAGAAACAAGGTCGCGCAGGGTGAAACCATCGTGGCAGGTGATGAAATTGATGCTGTGCTCGGGGGAGCGTCCTTCCAGCGCATAGAGATCCGAACTGCCGGTCAGGCGGGTGGCGAAAGGACCGCGCATTCCCGGGTCGCCGCGCCAATAACGGCGCATGTCGTCGCGGTAGCGCCCATTCCATTCGGCCCACCGGACATCGCAGAAAGAACCCACCTGGTAGGCTCCCCCGGCGTCCCAGGCTTCTGCGATGAGCTTGGTGTTGCGCAGCACGGGATCCTCGGCAATGCGCCGAATGAGGGGCGCCTCTTCCAGCACCTCGCCGTTCACGTCCCGTCCGAGGATACTGGCCAAATCGAAGCGGAAGCCATCGACGTGCATGACCGCCACCCAGTAACGCAGACAGTCCAGGATAAAATCGCGCACGAGCGGGTGGTTGCAGTTGACCGTGTTGCCGCAACCCGAATAGTTGCAGTATTCGCCCTCCTCGTCGAGGATGTAATAGATGGCGTTGTCCATCCCCCGAAAGCAAAGCGTGGGTCCCCGTTCGTTGCCTTCGGAGGTGTGGTTGAAGACCACGTCCAGGATAATCTCCATGCCGGCATCGTGGAGGGCGCGCACCATGCGCCGGAACTCGTCGAGATGCTCGTACTCCACGGCGCTTTGCGCGTATCGTCCGGCCGGGGCGAAGAAGCCGATGTTGCTGTAGCCCCAATAGTTGATGAGGGGTTCGCCCGTGATGAGGCTGGTTCGTCCAAGGTAGGTTTCGCCAAACTCGTGAATGGGAAGCAGTTCGACGGCGGTGACCCCCAAGTCTTTCAGGTAGGGAATCTTGTCGATGAGTCCCGTGTAGGTGCCGGGCGCGTCCACCCCCGAAGAGGGGTGCGCCGTGAGCCCTTTCAGGTGGGCCTCGTAGATAACCGTTTCGTGCATGGGAATCCGCGGCGGACGGTCTTCAAACCAGTCCTTTTCATCATGGACGGTGACGCATTTCATGGTGCCGTCGTGTATATCGCCGACGAAGGCCTTGGCATAGGGATCCAGGAGATACACGTCGGGGTTGAAGCGATGGCCGGCCGCGGGCTCAAAAGGGCCGTCCATGCGGAACATGTAGTAGGCACCCGGGCCCAGCCCCTGGACGAAAACGGACCACATGTCGCCGGTGCGGTGGAATTCGGGATCGAAGAAAAACTCCCGGGCGGGTTTCTTGTCTCCAATGTCGTCGAAAAACGCCAGCCAGACGCGCGTGGCATGGCGGCTGAACACGGCAAAACGAACGCCGTTGTCGTACACCACCGGGCCGGTGGGATAGGGCCGTCCCGGTCGAAGAACAAGTTGGGAATAATCGTACCGTGCCATATGAATTACCGTCCTTCCGTGGACCCGTGATGCCAAGGGGACACACCCCTGCCCGGCCCGCCCGGAAACCAAAAGGCCCTCATGGCGGGAAAAGCGCGGACGACCGTGGCAATCAGCCCCATAAAACAGTGCCTCGATTTCACCCGCCTCGTCCGCCGGGGGTATTGTGCCGGTCCATGGCAAAGCGGATCAACGCACGGGCGGCAGCGATCCTGGTTCCGGCCAGGCCGGTCCGGGGGCCTCTTTCGTGCTTTCCGGCATGTGGTCATTTCGCTGCAAGCCACCTTTTTGCGAATGACGCCGGTCAGTCTGTCTTGCGTCGCGCCCGAAGGCCAAGCCCACGAATCTGCATCTCCACGTGGTTGTTCCCGGTTACTTCCCAGCCCATGTTCATGCCGCCAAGCCGATAATCACCCACATTCCGTGAATCCTTCAGAAACCCGCGCCGCCAAGCCTCCCTCAGCGCCCGTTTCGCAAGGGGGAGAAGGTCGGCGGCGTAGGTTACCCATTCCCCGGAGGTGATGTCGCCTTCCGTGTAATCCGAGCGCGCCGGGGTGTAGATGAGCTTGCCGAGTCCCTGGTCGCCGCCGATAATGGAAAGGCCGGGACGGTCCCGGTCGTCGTAGACGGGCACACCGAGCCAGAGGAAATCACCATGGCCTGCCGAGGCCCGGTTGCGGTTTTGCACGGTGAAAAAGAGAAGGAACTGGGCCGCGTGGATGTGGGGATCATAGCCCTTTGGCTCGACCCGATCCGCCCGGGTCAACCGGGCGGTCACGGTGAAATCCAGCCCCGCCAGTTCATCCAGCATGGGCGTATTGTCCGGCAGGCCCTGGCTGACCAGCAGGTGGGGCCAGGGCGCTCCTTTCCTTCGCGCGCTCCCGCCCCATTCCCGCCGCCCATCCACGGCCAGCGTGAGGTCGGGTTTATTCTTGCCGCCCGGACCGGCCGTGACCTGCTTGGCCTCATCGACCAGGCGCACCGCGCCCGAAGGCAGCCGCTCCAGTGTCGCGCCGGCCAAGGTGTATCGGCTGCTCCACTGGGCCAAGCCCCACGCGGGGTCGCCTGTCCCTTCCCGCCATTGGAAGACCCGGCGCACCACCTGTGCGCCCGGTTGGGGATCATAAACCCTGAAGCCCCGTTGAAAGTGGGGATCGTCAATGAGATCGATACCCACCGGCGCGGCGAGCACAGTTGACACGATTAAAGCCAAAAGCCCCATGAATTTTCCCGTTTCACTGCACTATGCGCGGGCGGCGCGTTTTCGTCCAACGGATAGCTTGACCACCAGCAGTTCGAGGGCGAGCCTTTTGTCAACCCCCGTGCTTCGAATCATGAAATGGGTGTCCGTGCAGAGCGTGCATGCGGCCATCACCTTTTTCAGCCCCCACTTGCGCACCAGGGGCATAACTTTTTCCGTCATGAAACGACTTTTGTTCTCCGCCCTGGTTTCGGGGCAGGCGCGGTAGACGGTTTCCAGGAGCCAGTTGATCAGCCCCATAATTTCGTCGGGACTTTTTCCGTAATCAAGCAGCTCGTAAAGCACCCGCAGCGCTTTATCCGTATCCGATGCCGAGATGGCGTCGGTCAGGTTCCACACGGACTCTTCGGCCACGTCGGCACAGGCCGCGACCACGTCCTCGGCGCGGATTTCCCGGGCCTCGCCCACGTAGTTCGTCACCAGCGTGAGGGCATTGCGCACATCGCCCAGCCGTGCGCCCGCCCGTCCCAGGAGTTCCCTGATGGCATCCTGGTTGAAGCGGCGGCCCATTTTCCGGCCTTCCACCTGGACCCATTGGGCCAATTCACCATCGGAAAGCTGGGGACATTCGACGATTCCCTCCAGGTCTTTACAGGCTTTATAGAGGGCCTTCCGCTTGTCCGCCTTTCCGGCGATGATCATGAGGACGGTGGATTCCGAGGGTGACTTCAGGTATTGCACCAGGGGGGCGAGCATGCTGCCCTTTCCACCCGACATCTGGTCGTACCGTTCGCCGTTTCGGACGAGAATGAGCCGCCGTTCCGCGAGGAAAGGGAGGGTTTGGGCCTCGTCCGTGATGGCGCCGGGCTGGGTCTCGTCCGCGTAAAACACGCTGTAGGTGAGATCCGCCAGCGAAGGGTCCACCAGTTTTTCAACGATGGCCTGGACGGCCTGTTCGGCGAGAAGCGGCTCGAAGGGTTCCTTGTCAAAGCCCGCCCTGCCCGGGCAGAAGAGCAATACCGGCGGGGGAGTCCAATCCCCGTTAATCTGTTTCAGAAGGTCAGTGACAAGCACGGCATTACCAGGGTTCTATGGTGCGATAGAAGATGTCGGACGCAAGTTGCTCCAGGGCCTCCGACGCCGCGCGGTTTTCTTCCTCCGTGGCGAAAGAACGCACCGTGGGCAGGAAGACCTCGGCGTTGCCCCGCAGCCGGTCCGATGACTGACCGGCGGCCTTGGGATAGAAGGAGGTCTCGCCCGCCATCACCGGCTCTTCCCACAAGACCTCGCCCGTTTGCTGATCCGTCAGCCGGGCGGCAGCCGTAACGACCATGAGGAACTGGGTCACCTCGTCGTGTTGATCGCGGGTGAGGCCCTTGAGCTGGTAATCGCGAATCACTACCTCGATCAGCAGGTCCGCCGTGTCCCGTGAAGCGAGGCGCAGGCGGCTGTCGGTGGTAAACTTTCGGCGCAACGCATTGGTGAGGGGCGCCTGCAAGTCATATTCCTTCGACTGGTCATAGGCGGCGGACACGAAGACCGTCTGGTACTTCGCGTCGAGCGAGCTTTGGGTAGTGTAGCCGCAGCCTGCCAGCAGCAGGGCCGCGAACAGGAGGGAGCCCGATAATCGCGGAAGGTGCATCGTCATGAAGCCGCTTTTATTGGGATGACCTGTTGGCGCGCGCTCGGTTCGTCCGCGGGCCGTCCATCCAGCCAGGATTGCGCGGTTTGCGCGGCTTGGGTGCCGTCAAACTGCTCCACAATGAGTTCGTAGTAAATGCGCGCCGACCTGAAGAGGCGGCGTTTTTCATAAAACCGGGCCGTCTGGAGACGCTGCCTGGCGATGCGCTCCACCATTTCACCGCGCTTTTTCTTTAACTCGGCCACGCGCTCGTCATTCGGGAAACGAATGGCGAAGGTGTCCACCGCGTCGATCACCCGTTGGCTGGGGCCCTGGTCATAGGCCGCGGGCCGGGTGCGCTTGTAATAGCACATGGCCAAGCCATAACTGGCCTCGTCCACCCAGTCCGATCCGGGATAGTCCTCTACCACGCGCTGATACTCGAACGCCGCGTTCACGTACTCCTTGCGTGCGTAATGGGACAGGCCGATTTTGTACTGCGCTTCCGCGGCCGCCGCGGTGAAAGGCTGGTTCTCCACGACCATGCCATAAACCTCTGCCGCGCGCTTGAGGGGGCGTTTCTTGTAAAACGCCCACCGCTTCCGCTGTTTCTTCTGACCCGCTTCGTAAAGGCTGTCGCCGATCTCGTACTGCCTGGCAATGGCGGCATCGTAGAGATGGGTGTCGGGATAGGCCGAGAGTACCTGCTGGAACTCCTTGGCGGCGTCCATTTGCTGTCCCTGGGCCATGCGGATTTCACCGCGAAGAAACTGGTTCTCGTCGGCCAGGTCGCTGTCGCCGTAGAAGTTCGTGAACTTGCGGGTCTCCGCCAGGGCCTTCTTGTAATAACCCGCCACCAGGAGGCTTCGGGCGTGTTCGATCTGCAGCTCGGGGGTCTCTTTCGGCAGTCTTTTCATATTGACCCACCGTCCCGTCTGCGGGGTCCAGGTCCACTGTGCCCGGGCTGGTACGGCGATGACCAGCAACAGGCCAAGCAACAGCGCCGTGCGCCGAAGCGATTTCACCATGGCGGGGTTCTCCCTCTTTCGCCCTCGGGAAGGCCCGACCATGGGGCCTCCAACCACCTGCGATGGTATCAGGCCATCCCCCGCCATGGCAAGACGGAGGGGCTGCGTTTTTCGGAGTCCGTGCTTTGTCCGTGTTGGTCCTTTCCCCAACCCGGCCAGTTGCACCGCCTCCTGCCCACGCGCTAGGATCCCCCCCGTTGAAAGGGCCGCCTTTTTCGCGCGGCCTCCCCGGAATCCCGACCCCGTGGAGTGGCCATTCCTTGACCGAGCAATCTCCGGTGCCCGGTGGCGCCGAAAAAACGGAAGCCGTGGTGCAGAAAGAGGTTTCGCCGGAATCGGCGGCCGCCACGTCCGAACCGCTTCCGCCCGATACCTATCTCACCGGCGAGGCCTCCGATGAGGTGCTGCGTATCGAGCTGGACAAGTTTGCCGGCCCTTTCGAAGTGCTGCTCTACCTGATCCGGGCGCAAGAGATCGACATCTTTGACATTCCTATCGTCAAGGTAACCGAGCAATACCTCCGTTTCCTGGACCTGCTACGGGAGGAAAACCTTGACGTGGCCGGCGAATTCCTCGTCATGGCCGCCACCCTCATCCAAATCAAGTCCAAAATGATCCTCCCCGTGGAAATCGACGAAGAGGATGAAGAAGACATCGAAGAGGAGGACCCCCGCCTCGACCTGGTCGAGAAACTGCTTGAATACCGAAAGTTCCGCGACCTTACCCAGGCCCTCGGGGAACGTTTCGAAACCGCCGCCGACTGGTTTCCGCGTCGCGTGAAACCCGGGGTGGAGGCCGTGGAAGACGAGGATGAAATCCTGGAGGTCAGCCTTTATGATCTCATCAAGGCCATCCGATCCGTCCTGCGTTTTGTCACCGGCGCCGCCATACATGAAGTGCAACTCGAAGGCGCCTCGGTGGATGAAAAGATCGCTTTTATCGAAGAACGCCTCGAAGGCGGCGGCAGCATCACGTGGATCGAACTCTACGAGGGCTGCAAAAACCGCATGGAGATTGTTTGCTCTCTCCTCGCCATCCTTGAGCTTTGCCGCATGCGCCGCATACGCGCGCACCAGCACCACTCCTTCGGCGACATCCGTATTTTCGCCACGACGCCCGGCGAAGAGATCGATCCCAGTGTGGTGGCAACGTAAGCCCAAGCCCCTCTGGATTCGGGGGGAAGACGCCGCCGCACGGTTCCTCAAGCGGGCCGGTTACCGCATTCTCGACCGTAACGTTCGCCTCGTCCGCAACGAAATAGATCTTATCGCCCAAGACGGCGACACCATCGTTTTTGTCGAGGTGCGCACCCGTGCCACCCTCGACGATGTGCCGCCGGAAGACACCATCGGCCCCGTGAAACAGGCCCATCTTCGCCAGGCTGCCCGGC
Source organism: Candidatus Hydrogenedentota bacterium (assembly GCA_024278275.1). Taxonomy (GTDB): domain Bacteria; phylum Hydrogenedentota; class Hydrogenedentia; order Hydrogenedentales; family JAJRTN01; genus JAJRTN01. Next base: position 38,285 of record JAJRTN010000059.1, on the reverse strand, counting down.
ACTACCTCATGCGCCACGGCCGCGAACACTATTACCGTTTCGACGTGGTGGCCATTATCATGCCCGAAAGGGGCAAACCCGTTATCACCCATTACCCCGACGCCTTTCCCGGAGCGTAAGGCGGGCGGCTACATGTTCAAGTCCCGACAAGACAGTCATGGTGCGTCCGCGCCCACCTGTCTGCCGATGTCCCCGCGAACGCGGGAATCCACGGAAAAGGTCAAGGGGTTGCCCCCATCATGGAGCCCTGCTTTCGCGGGGATGAAGGTGGGGGCAGGGCGTGGCGGGCAGGAACAGGCTCCCGCTTGTCCGTTGACGGTTGAAGCTCCGAGGGTGGGCCTTGGCCCATCAAGACTGAAAACCTTGACGACGAAACAGCCTCCCTTGAAAGGGACCATGGTGGGCCAAGGCCCACCCTTATAACTTTCGCCATTGGAGAAGCCCGCAGGCTCAATGTATGATAAATGGCCCGTCATCCCGCGTGCGTCGAAACCGCAGGCAAATGGCATTCACGTACGAACGCGGCACAAGGAAGGTAACCGTGGCAAGAGAGCATATTCTGGTGGTCGAGGATGAAGCCGATATCCGGGAGCTGGTCCGATTAAACCTGGAACGCGAGGGTTATGCGGTGCATCAGGCGAGATCGGGCGAAGAAGGCCTCCAAGCCGTGCGGTTGCGGAAGCCCGATGTCATTCTGCTGGACCTCATGTTACCCGAGATCGACGGACTTGAGGTGTGCAGGCGGCTGAAGAACGATGTCGATTGCCGACACATTCCGGTGATCATGCTCACGGCAAAGGGTGAGGAAGCCGACATCGTGGCCGGTCTGGAGCTGGGGGCGGACGACTACGTGACCAAGCCCTTCAGCACGCGCGTGCTGGTAGCCCGGGTGCGGGCTTTGCTGCGGCGTCGTGCCACGCCCGAGGAGGAGGGGCAATCCGCGGCGCCTATCCAGTTGCATAACCTGCTCATCCATCCCGGACGGCGGGAAGTGCTGGTGGATGGCAAGGCGGTGGATCTTACGCACACGGAGTTCGAAGTGTTGCGTTTCCTGGCACGCCGTCCGGGTTGGGTATTCACGCGGTACCAGATTGTGGATGCCGTGCATGGCACCGACTACGCGGTCACCGAACGGTCCGTGGATGTCCAGATCGTGGGACTCCGGAAAAAACTCGGTGCCGCCGGGAAATACATCAACACGGTCCGGGGCGTGGGCTATCGCTTTCAGGAGCAAGAGTAAATGACACGGCGCCGCCTGATCTGGTATCTCTTCCCCACCTACCTGGTTGTGATCGCCGCCGCGCTGGTGGCCGTCACGGCGTATACCTCGCGGTCGGTTCGGTCTTTCTACGAAGACCAGACCCGGGAACGCCTGGAAGCCCACGCGCGTATCCTGATGCCACGGGTGCGGACCCTGCTTGCAAACACCGCGGGAAGGGATGAACTGGACGCCCTGTGCAAGGCCATGGGACGGGTCAGCGAAACGCGCATCACCATCATTCTTCCAGACGGCAAGGTTATCGGCGACACCTACGAAGACCCGTCCACCATGGACCGCCACGACAAGCGCCCGGAAGTGCTCGAAGCCAAGGCGAAAGGCGTGGGCAGTGCGAAGCGTCACAGCGATACACTGGGCGAAATGCTGACGTATGTGGCGATTTCCGTTCAATCCCAGGACAAGCTCCTGGGCTACATTCGCGTCGCCATGCTCATGACCGCCATCAAGGACAAGCTCCACGCCATTTTCTATCAAGTCGCGTCCGGCAGTCTTATCGTGGCGTTTTTCGGCGCCGTGCTGAGCTGGATCGTGGCCCGTCGCATCGCCCGGCCCCTGGAGGCATTGCGCCGTGGCGCGGACCGCTTCGCCCGGGGCGAGCTGTCGGAGCGCCTGCCCGTGCCCCGGGCCGATGAAATCGCCGGCCTGGCGGAAGCGCTCAACAAAATGGCCGAGCAACTTCACGACCGCATTCAAACCATTGTCAATCAGCGCAATGAGCAGCAGGCCGTGCTCTCCAGCATGGTGGAAAGCGTCCTGGCCGTGGACAAGGATGAGCGTATCCTGAGTATCAACGACGCCGCCGCGAAACTGCTGGAGGCCGACGTCGAAACGGCGGTCGGGCGGTCCCTGCGGAGCGTGGCGCGCAACTCGTCGCTCCATGACTTCGTGGTCAAGGCCCTGGCCTCCCAGGCGCCCGTGGAGGATGAACTGGTTTTCAACACGAAGTCCCGGGGAGAACAGATTCTCCAAGTTCACGGGACGGCATTGCAGGGTGTTTCGGGGCGCCGGGACGGTGTGGTTATCGTGTTGAACGATATTACCCGGCTGCGCCGTCTCGAAAAGGTGCGCCGCGATTTCGTGGCGAATGTCTCCCACGAATTGAAAACCCCCATCACAACCATCAAGGGTTTCGTGGAAACGCTGCTCCACGGTTCCGTGGAACCCTCGGACACTTCGCGTTTTCTCGGTATTGTGCTTGCCCAGGCCGACCGCCTCAATGCCATTATCGAGGACCTGCTGATCCTTTCCCGGCTGGAGGGGGAAAAAGCCGACCCCACGCTGGAACCCGGCCATGTCGATGCCGTTGTTCGCTCCGCCATTGATTTCTGCGCACCGCGGGCAAAGGCGCGCGACATCACGGTGCGTCTTCACGTCGAAAGCCCGGCCGAAGGCCGCATCAATCCCGCCCTGCTTGAACAGGCCGTGGTGAATCTCATCGACAACGCCATTAAGTACAGCGACGAGGGAAGCCTTATTGACGTGTCCACCACGGTCGATGACGGGGGTATCGCCATCGTGGTAAGCGACCACGGCCGTGGCATTTCCGCCGAGCACCAGCCAAGAATTTTCGAGCGCTTCTACCGCGTGGACAAATCGCGCAGCCGTGAACTCGGCGGTACCGGCCTTGGGCTGGCCATTGTCAAGCACATTGCCCAGGCCCACGGCGGAAACATCGACGTCGAGAGCCGTCCCGGAGAAGGCAGCACCTTCACCCTGCGCCTCCCCGTAATCGAAGACCCCGAATCGCAGGGTGCGCTGAAGCGCACCGCCCCTCCTTCGCCTTTGATTCCTTGACACGGCCTCCGTTCATTTCGCACTATTCCGCCACACGAATTATGGATTGCGCTCAACCCCGCGAGGAAGGAAAGCATGTCCCCCAAGAACCGGCAGCCCGACCCGGCCAATCGCGCGCGAATCGTTACCGAGGCACGCCGCGCCCAATCGGAACGTGAGAAATCCTACCGCGAACGCGCATTGGCCATCTATCCCCATGTATGCGGCCGGTGCGGACGTGAGTTCTCCGGTAAACGTCTGCGTGAACTGACGGTCCACCATCGCGACCACGACCATGACAACAATCCCCCGGACGGCAGCAACTGGGAATTGCTCTGTCTCTATTGCCACGACAACGAACACGAGAACGCCGCCCAACGCGATCATTACGACGGCGCGCCCGCCACGTCCCGGAGGCAAGAACCCACCTTGGGTCACTCCCCCTTCGAGGCCCTCGCGGGCCTCATCCCGAAGGAGGATGACGAAAAGACCTGACGCCGTCCGTCATCATAAAAAACGAGCGATACGCGATAGTCCTTAGCCATGACGTTTTGTACGAGTGGTGGCAAGTACGTCTTACCCCTCCCCGCCTCATGGGGCCTATCGGCCCACAGAGGGCGGCTGTGCCACATAAGATAAAGACGGAAACCTTGACGACGAAAGAACCTCCCTTGGAAGGGCCATGGTGGGCCAAGGCCCACCATGGCTTATAACCCCTCTTCCCCGCGTTCGCGGGAAAACATGGAAACCTTTTCTACTTTTTCGGAACCACGGTTTTCCGTGGAGGCGATGCCTGGTTCCGGCTACGCCCGGTTAGGGGAGGCATCTTCCGTGGACTCGCTGCGATCACCCACGGCACATGGTGTCGGCCTTTCGGCCCATGAAGGGGCTAATGCCCCGAAAATGAGAACCCCCACCGAAAGTGCATTCCGATAACCAGGGGCCCTACCCCCGAGTATTTTTTCAACCCATGGTTACAAACCTGCCTGTCATTTTAGCCCTGGGGCGCATGCGCCCCAGGCCAGGGAGCCGGCGAAAAGGTTTTCTTGTGACGGCGCCCTGTTTTTTTTACAATGGGCCTCCCCTGCAACCGGCACGGAGCCACCCATGTCCCCTTTTCTGCCCCACACGGAACCGATTCTGATCGGAACAGAGTCTTTCTCGGCCCGCGAGGTCATCGAGATCATCGGTCCCATGATCGCCGACGCCCGGCGCGCACGGATTGCCGAGGTGGTGGCCGGGAGGACGTGTTCGATAACGCCGGTCGTGGAATGCCTCTATGATCGGGGAAACGTAAGCGCCGTGCTGCGAAGCGCCTAGGCGCTGGGCTACCAGTGCCTTCACAACATCGACACATCGGAGAAATACCGGCATGCGGGCCGTGTCACGCAGGGCGCGGAAAAGTGGGTGGACATGCGGGTGTGGAACAGCACGGGAGAATGCCTGGAACACCTGCGCGGCCAGGGCTACCGGATTCTGGCGACGCATTTCGACCATGCCCGGCCCCTGGCGGAGATCGACTTCACGCGGCCCGCGGCCCTGGTATTCGGCAACGAGCATGACGGAGTATCCCGGGAGGTGCTTCAAAGCGCCGACGAACGGGTGGTACTGCCCATGGCGGGGTTCACGGGGAGTTTCAATATCTCCGTCGCCGCGGCGTTGTGCCTCTATCACATTCAACAGGACCGAATCCGCCGACAGGGTTTCCACGGGGACCTGAACGCGGCTGAACGGGAACGCCTCACTGCGGAGTTCTATCTCCGCAGCCTCGCCCCGGCGGACCAGGTGCTGCTTCGGAGCCGCCGGGACGAGGGTGCAAGGCAAGCGTGATTCCAGGTCATGTCCGGACCGCTTTCCGGCCCGAGACGGGGTTAGTGGGAGCCGGAACCCTCGGCGTGGGACTTGGGCTTGGGGGCGCTCCCTTCACCCGACGGGGCTGACAGTTTCTCAAGATACATGGCCGGGTTGGCCTTGAACTTCCTGACACAGCCTTTGCAACAAAAGCGCACCAATTGGTTGCCGGCCACGAAGTTGAGGGGCTCGCCGGCGATATCGAGGGCGTCGCCGCTGACCACGCAGGTTTTCAGGGGATAAGCGGCCACCTGCTGTTCGATGACGGCCTTATCGAGTTTGGCCAGGCTGGGCGCGGGGTCTTTCTCAAACTTATTGACACAGCCCTTACAGCAGAAGCGCACCAGCCGGTTACCATAGATGTAATCCACGCCGCCACCCATGCCGTCCAGGCTCTCGCCCGTGATAACACAGGTGTCGAGGGGATACTTATCCTTTTGCCGTGCAATGATCTGCGCGTCGATTTTCGCCCAATAACCGGCGGGGTCTTTCTCAAACTTTTTCACGCATTTCTTGCAGCAGAAACGCACCTCGCGGCCATCGTAATGCTTCACGATGGGCTTGTCCATCTCGCTCAGCTTCTCCCCGGACACGGGACAGGTGGGGAGGGCGTACACATCCCCCACGGGTGACGCGGGCACGGCCATGGCCCCGGGGGACATACTCAACACCAGTGCGGTCAGCATCGCCCATTGAAACAGATTTGGTCTCATCACGGTTCATTTTCCTTTCGTTGCGTGTTTGGATACCTTCTTAACATCTCCGCCTGCGTAGTTATTCACCAACATGCCAAACCCGTGTCAGGGGTGCGTTCCGTTCGGCGGGCCGGATACAATGCAGCGCCTTTTTACGTGCCGGTGGCGGGGTCGTGTTCGTTCCATCGCTGAAAATCGTCTTTTCACAAATGGCCCCTGTATAATCACCCACGGTTCCTGACAAAGGCACACGGGAGAATCCGTTCCATGCAGATTACGGTAAACGCGGAAGAACACACGGTCGGGGAGGGTACGACTGTTATGGACCTGCTCACCGAGCTACGGGTGGACACGAAGACGGTGGTGGTGCAGCGCAATGCGGATATTGTTGGCCGCGCCGATTTCGAAACCACCTGCCTGGCCGAGGGCGATGTGCTGGAACTGGTCCGGTTCGTGGGAGGTGGCTGATGGACCACCAGGAACGCATGGCCCGCTTCGCCGAGGCCGATCTCTATGTAGTGATTACCGGGGCCTTCTGCGGCGGACGTCCCACCGTCGAGGTGTTGGATGCTTGTCTCGACGCGGGGGTAAAGCTGATCCAGTTTCGCGAAAAAGACACGGGGGGGCTCGACCTCTATGAACAGGCCCTCACCTTCCGTGAGCGCACCAGTGCGGCCGGCGCCTTGTTGATCATCGACGACCGTCTTGACATGGCCCTGGCCGTGGAGGCCGACGGCGTACACCTCGGACGGGAAGATCTGCCGGTCGCGGTGGCCCGGCGTGTGGCGCCCGACCTCATCATCGGCGCGTCGAGCCACAACCTCGACGAAGCCCTGGCCGCGCAGGAAGCGGGAGCGAGTTACATCAACATCGGTCCCATATTCCCCACCCAGACCAAATCGGTGCCCACCGGGGATGTCGGACCGGGCATGATTGAGCGCATATCGCCACGTCTCACGGTGCCGTTCACCTGCATGGGGGGCATCAAGGCGGGAAATATCCACGAAGTCGTGGCGCGTGGCGCGCGTCATGCCGCCGTGGTTACGGCAGTTACGGCCGCGGAAGATGTTGCGGCCGCCGCGCGGGAATTGCGGGACGCCCTTCGTGGTGAAAACGGATAAAGGGATGGGCGGGACTCCGCCGTCTTCTTTGGGGAATATCCTTTCTCGAACCGGGCGTTAGCGTGTAAGCGGGAAAACATCCCGTAGCACGAAAGGACCGAGACACGCGGGAGGGCGTTTCATGACGGCCATGGTCGAGCCAGTTCCAGAACTGAACGAGCCATATGCCCTGAGCGACGATGTGATCACCCAATTCGAGCGAGACGGTCACACGTGCGTACGAGGCGTTTGCTCGCCCGGGGCGGTGGCGGCCTATCGCCCCCTTTTCCTGCGGGCCGTTCAGCAACGTTCGAGGGACATGGTGGACCTCGCCATGCGGGACACCTATGGCAAGGCTTTCATTCAGATCGGCAATCTCTGGCAGGAGAGTGACGCCCTGCGCCGTTTTGTGTTTGCCAGTCGTTTTGCCCGCATCGCGGCAGAATTGCTGGGGGTTGAGGCCGTGCGTCTTTATCATGATCAGGCCCTCTACAAAGAAGCCCACGGCGGTTTCACCCCGTGGCACCAGGATGAACACTATTGGCCCCTGGAAACGGACCGCACCATCACCCTATGGATGCCGCTGGTGGACGTAACGGAGTCCATGGGGACTATGAACTTCGCCTCGGGATCGCATCCGCTCGGCTATCTGGGCGACATGCCCATCTCCGACAGTTCGGAGAAGGCGTGGTCGTCCCTCATCCGGGAGCGGGGCTACGAGGTGGTGAACCATGGCGCCATGAAGGCCGGCGACGCCACCTTTCACACGGGGTGGACGCTGCACGGCGCACCGGGCAACGACAGCGACCACATGCGTGAAGTAATAACCATCATCTACTTCGCGGATGGCGCCCGGGTGATTGAACCGGATAATACGGGGCGGGAAAAAGACCTCGCCAATTGGTTGCCCGGCTGCAAACCGGGCGACTTAGCGGCCAGTCCACTCAATCCCGTGCTTTGGCGACGATAACTTTTCCTGCCAATAACCGACCCAGGCCGCCGAAGCGTAATGTTCCACTTTCAGTTCCCGACGGGGAAAGGGTATGGTTTTCCGGAAACGGGTTTGTCACTATCCGGGTTCATTCCCCTATCACCCGGATCGTCATCCCCGTGAACACGGGAATCCATGCCCTATCCACGACACTTTCCTTCCATGACCGTGGAGGCCCCTTTCGCAGGGAATAGCGGTAAGGGAACGGATGGCGTCAATCCGGTTTCCAACAGGGTAAGGCAGTCTGAACGTTCGACTCAAACCAAGGGAGGAAAAGTTCTCAGCCACCACGCCGGGCCGTGGTGATAAATCCCGTGACAGGGTCCGCGTCAATAAACCCGTGTGCCTCTCGTCAGTTCCCGGCCTCTTTGTCATCTCGAACGCAGACATGCGCGATCTGACACTTGCGCAAATGCCTCCAAGAGAGAATATGTCAGTCCCTTCCTGCTATCCTGTCCCCAGGAAGCGTTTTGTTCATTTCAGCCGGCAGGTCCGACCCATGGTGGAGTAACGTAACGTGAAATCTCGAAATCCCTTTGAAGCCATTGCCCGGTATGGCGTGGTACCCGTCGTGGCGATTGAAAAGGCGGAGGATGCGCTGCCGTTGGCGGACGCTTTACTGGCCGGGGGACTGCCGCTGATTGAAGTCACCTTCCGAACCAGGGCCGCCGCGGAAGCCATCCGGCGCATCACCGGTGAACGCCGGGAAATGATCGTGGGCGCGGGAACGGTTTTGACACGGGAAAACACCGAGGCGGCCCTGGATAGCGGCGCATGTTTCGCCGTTGCGCCGGGCCTGAACCCGGGGGTGGTGTCGCGCGCGCAAGAGCTGGGGCTGCCTTTCGTGCCCGGTATTTGCACGCCAAGCGACATCGAGGCCGCCCTGGAACTGGGCTGCCGAATGCTCAAGTTTTTTCCGGCGGAAGCGGCGGGGGGCGTGGCCATGGTGAAGGCCCTGAGCGCACCCTATAGGCATACGGGCGTCCGTTTCATGCCCACTGGGGGCATCAATCCGGCAAACCTCGCCGCCTACCGGGCGTTGCCCGAGGTGGCGGCCGCAGGGGGCACCTGGATCGCCAAGAAAGAGCACCTGGCGGCAGGTGATTGGGACGGCATTACGGCACGGTGCCGCGAGGCAATCGCCGTGGCGCAATCGGCGAAGGCCTAAAGAGGCATTTTCGAAATCGAGAAAACTTTTTACGTGCCACCCGTCAAACCGCGTTCGGTCCCCGTACCTTGCGTATTGCGGTCGCGTTGAAAACCGTCTTTTCGCTAATGGCACTTAAAGGAACGGGGCCTGGGGCCCATTTCTCCCGACCGTGTCTGAATCCACCTCAATCTTTGATAACAAGAGCCTCCTTCGCGGGCAGGACGGGGAAGGGCGCGTGGGGTTCCCTTTGATACCAATAGGCCACGGAGGCCAGGTCGTCCTGGAGGGGCAGGTAACGGCCTTCACTCTGCCACCCCAGGCTCTGAATGGTGACACGCAGATCCTTTTCAAACCGGATAGGGTCCGTGATATGCCATCGGTATTGTCCGAATCGGCCTTGAGCGCCTTCGTGGGCTACCTGGTAAAAACCCGTATAGGGGCTGGTGAAACTGTCATGCACCAGGCGTCCGTTTTCCCGGCGGTCGTTGTAGCCGTATGAGCCGCAGAAGTAATCTTCTTCGCCCGTGCCGCAAATGGTGGGAAACTTGTCGTCGCCATCAAGGTAGAACTTGATCTCCCCCTCCCCCCACCATCCTTCGCTGTTGGCGCCGTGGGCCAGGTAAGTGCCCACGTACTGCCCCCGGCCCCGGATACCGTCCACGATGGTATAGACCTCCTTCTCGGGCAGGGGATTCACCCGGCGGAATTGGGCGTGAAAATAGGGGGTTTTCCTTGACACGGCTTCCAGGGAATAGTCGATCTGATAATAGAGGCTGGCGGTTTTTTCGCCCATATTCTCCATGGTCACGCGACAGCCTTTCCGGAAGGGCATTTGCCAATAGGAATTGAAGCCGCTCCGGGGATTCACACAAACCGCCAGCGACGCAATGCGCGGCTCTTTCCCAAGCCCCCATCCGGCAGCGAAAAAATCACCGACCGGCACCTCCACAGAGGGTGTTTTTTCGCCATCCCAGTAAAAACGCAAAATCATAAGGCGGTAGTTTCCCACCGGCGTCATCCAGATGTGATTGATGACCCCCGCCCCGTCGATCTCCCCCATGGTGAACACGGTTCCCGGCTCGATGCGAACATAGGGATTAACTTTCCACCCCTGGCCCAACTCACGCGCGGCCCGTGCGGCGGACCCTTCTTCCAGCGTCGCCATGCCCCCCTTACCCTTTTCGCCGGTGAAGTTCTCCGGGCTGATGGACCGGGTCCTGGCGTTCTTGAGTTGGTAGAGCTGGTTCATGGCGCCCGGCTGTGCCTGGACGTAAGGACTCCACAGCAACAGGAGCCCCATGGACAGCATCAAAGTGGTCATTCTCATTGCGGGAAATCCTCCTTCCATTGGGGCCGGTTGGCAAGAACGTTAGCGCGGGCGCAGAGCCCGATTACCTCAAAACAAGCGCTGTCCGGCATTTAACCAGAACCCGGGACAGCACTTCAACCAGCCGGCTCGCCCCCGGAGGGGTTCCAGGCAGGGCAGGCGGCGCCATGCAGAAAGGTCCGATTCAGCGCGGAACAAACTTGAGGATGCCCCCCGAATCCCGGGCGATGTAAAGGTTGCCATCCCCATCGAAGGTGATGCCCTCCTGATCTTTTCCCGGAAGCCAATAGCGTTCCTCGATACGTCCGTCGCGGGTAACCCGCATCAATAGGTTTTTCGTGTCACTCACCAGCATGAGGCGGTCCTTGCGCGGGTCGTAGGCCAACGCTGAAAGGTCGGGCACCTTCATCGGAATCCACCGCAGCATGGTCGCCTCCCCCCCACTCTTTCCCTCCAGCGGGAGGAGCAGCTCCGCCAGGGCCGGGCCGTCCTCCCTGCTCTTTCGCTTGGGACCCTGATTGGCGATGAAAAAAGTACCGCCCTTTCCCCTCTCTGCGGGGACGAAGGTGATGGCCTCGATACCGGCCCCGCCCTTTTCCATTACCGTCTTTCCGCGCCATGTTCGGGGGATGGTGAAAGAACGCAACGGGTGGAGGGTTTCCGGGGCGACCTCCCACACGACATCATCGCCCTCGACGGCCACGTAAAGCATGCCCGTGGCAGGCACACAGGTAATGCCCTCCAGGTCGGCCTTGCCCAGTTCCCGCGACTGAACAAAACGCCCGTCAAGTCCTATCTCGGTCACGCGCCCTTCATCGCCCACCACAAACAGCGTACCGCGTCCGGGATGGTAAACCATGCCGGAGGGCTCGTTAATGGGAACCTTTTCCATGGGGCCCATCCCATCGTAAGGCAGCATTCGCGGCTTGGACATGGCAATATGCTCCTCGGCGTCAATGCCGGCAAGCGGCACCAACAGGGCGATGGCAAAAATGCGAAGCACCTTGCCCAAGGTTCTCCATCGTGTTGAACCGTCAGCGTACATGGCGGCACCACTGTGTCTCGTCAGGTTTCTTAATCTCGCAGGGCCGGAAACGTTTCTTGTAATTCATGGAGGGACACTCGGCAATGTAATAGCCCAGGTAATAGTAAGTCATGCCCCATTGGCGTGCCAGGGCAATCTCCTCCAGGGCGGCATACGTTCCGGGGCTGTATCGGGCGAAGGCCGGGTCAAAAAAGAAATAGACGGAGGACAGGGCATCCGAAAGGCGATCCAGCAGCCCAACCCCCGCCAGTTGAGCCCCGGCCCATAGCTGTAACTCGAGGGTGGCCGTGCCCAGGCAGGATTCCACGAGAAACTGCCTGTAGTGCTTCTCCGTGATCACTTCCCCGTCGCGTCCGTGCTGATACGCCAGGTAGGCCGCGTAGATCTCGGCTTTCTCGACGGTGTAGCCGGGTGTTCGGATGTGATGCGTGAAGATACGCCGTCCCCGGTTCGTGATGTGCCGTTGCTCCTTCGAAGGCTGAAACGCTTCCACCGTAACACGCAGCACTTCACACGCGCGACACCTTCGGAACACGGGACGATAGAGAAAAGTCCCATTCCGCCGATAACCCCGGTCAAGAAGACACCGATAGTAACGGGCCGGGACGCCATGGCAGAAACGAAGCGTCATTACCTGCCCGTCCAGGTAAGGACAGGCATCGGGATCATCCACAATGTGGATAACCCGCTCCAAGTCGGTCATGGAGAAGTCCTGGCTCACGAAACGTCTCCTTGAGTAGAAGGGCGGCGTTGAAGCACATGGCGACGGTCGCGGGCAATGGGCCCGCCAGGCGTTTGGCCCCTATCTTTCAAAACAGGGACGGAAAGAAATCAGTCTTCGCGTTGCATGCGCTGAAGGTTCCAGAGTTTGGCGTATTTGGTGAAGACGGACATGGCGCCGAGACCGCTGAGGATGAGGCCGTGGTAGCCGTCGCGAAAGCCCTGCCGGAGAAGGTACATCTTGAGGAACTTCACGAGGGGGCGCAGGGTAAGGTCAACGAAGTGTGTGCGCTTTCCGTGCTCGAAGGCATCCTGGGCGCCCCAGGTGGTGAAGCGCTGGAAAGTGGTGAAGTACTCCTCGAAGGTGCGGTAGGTATCGTGGTACATGACCTCGTCAATGCGGGCGGTGGCGCCTTCGACCAGCACCCTGGAGTGAACGCGCTGGTCAAGGTAACGCCCCTTTTGGGTTCGGAAGAGGCGCAGGTTGTAGTCGCGGTTCCAACCGCAATGGCGGATGCGTTTGCCGAGAAAGTAGGAGATGCGCTTGATGTGGTAGCCGTCGGCACTGCCAGAATCGGCGATGATCGCCTGGATGCGCTCGCGCAGGGCTTCTGAGACCCATTCGTCGGCGTCGAGGACAAGCGTCCACTCAGTAGTGATTTGCGGGAGTGCCCAATTCCGCTGGGCGGCGGCGTTAATGTATTCATGGGTTACCACATGGTTTGTGTACTTGCGCGCCACGTCGCCGGAACCGTCGCTGGTGCCGGGATCGACGACGCAGAAGATATGGTCGGCCCAGGCGACGCTTTCGAGGCAGCGCTGTATACGGTCACCCGCGTTGGGCACGAGGGTAAGTACGGTGAGATCGTTCATGGCCGGTTCATCCCGAGCAAACGCTCGTAAACGCGGATATTGCCCTCCACCATGCGCGCCACCACGAATTGATCTTCCACGAGAGCCCGCCCCCGCACGGCCATGGCGCGAGCTGCTTCCCGGTCGTGCAGGCTGGCGATGATGGCTTGGGCCAGCGCATGGGGTTTCCGTGCGGGCACAAGGCGCCCCGTCTCGCCATGGATGACCATCTCGGGCACGCCGCCCGCCACGGTGGCCACGACGGGGGTTTGACAGGCCAGGGCTTCAAGGACGGAGGTGCCGAGTCCCTCGGACCAACTGGAGGAGACGTAGAGATCGGCGGCGCGGATGAGGCGGGGCACGTCGGTGCGGTGGCCCAGGAGACGGACGGCGCCGGACAGGCCCAGATCACTGATATGGGATTCGATGGCAGGACGCAGGACGCCCTCGCCGGCGATAAGCAGGCGCGCATCGGGAAAGGCCGTCAACACCGTCGGCATGGCCTTGATGAGGGTCTCATGATCTTTGTGTCCCACGAGCGCCCCGGCGGACACCAGCAGGGGCGCGCCGCCGGCCACGCCCAACTCGGCGCGGGGCAGGGGGGGCACATCGAGCCGGGCGGGGTCAATGGCACTGTGAACGACGGTGCGGCGGGCCTCGGGAATGCCGAAATCGCGCAGCACCTGCCCCACTTTGCCGGACACGGCCACGATCATGTCGGGCCGGCTATACTTCCACCGGTTGAAAGGATTGTCTTTCGGCGGAAAACTCACGCGCCGGGAAACCACGACCCTGCCGCGCCCGGCGAGACGGCGGGCGAAACAGGCGATCATGTGGGCGTGGCTGGTGTGGGCGTGGAAGATGTCGATGGAGCGGGCACGCGCATAGCGTGCGATGCACCACGCGGAAAAGAAATCCACTTCGTTGCGCAGGGGCACGGCCAGGCGGCCCGCCACGACGCCGCCATGTTCGGCATCGTGAAAGGCACTCCCGGGCCGCGCGGCGAGAAAGACCTGGTGGCCCCGCGCGGCAAGCCCCTCCATGAGCCAACTTGCCTGCTGCTCGCCGCCACGCCAGGTGTCCTGTTCGTCAACGTGTAATATGTTCACGGTGTATCCCGATAGCTTCCCGGTAAACGGCGAGGGTCCGGTCGGCGCAAATGTCGAGGGTGAAGTCGCGCAGCACCCGCGCACGACCCGCCGCGCCCATGTTATCCCGCAATTGGGGAGTTTGAGCGAGGGTGACCAGGGCCTCCGCCAGGGGTTCCACGGTTCCGGCGGGCACCACCAGGCCCTCCACGCCGTGGGTGACAATCTCTTTCAACCCGCCGTAATCGGAGGCAATGACGGGCTTGGCGGCGGCCATTTCCTCTTTCAGGGTGAAGGAGGAGGTATCGCAGTCGATGCTGGGCTGCACGCCCAGGTCCATGGCCTGCACACAGGCGGCCATGTCTTCCCGAAAGCCGGCAAAGGTCACGCAATCGGCGATACCCAGTTCTTTTGTCAGGGCGCGCAATGCCTCCTCCAGCACGCCCTGGCCCAACACGAGAAGCCGCAGGTGAGGACAGCGGTCCCGCGCTTGTGCCAGGGCGCGAAAAAGGAACTCGTGTCCCTTCGCCTTGACCAGGCGCGCGGCGATGCCACAAACAACATGGTCATCATCATAGCCGAAGGTCCCGCGCATGGCGGCGCGCGCCTCGGGGTCGGGTGCGAAGCGCTCGGCATCGACACCATTGTGGATGGTACACATGCGTCCGCTGTAAAAGGTGGGCTGCGCGGCGAGGGTCCGGCGCACGTCATCACAGACCACGACCTGGTAGTCGGTCCAGTAGATGTTCAACTTACGGTTTACGAAATTGTCGCGCACGGGGTAAGTATTGTGCCGCGTGCGGATCACGGTCGAGGGGCCTCTCATGCCCATATTGGCAATAGCGGCATTCCAGTGGTCTTGCGAACCGTTTACATGGAGTATATCGGGGCAATCGGTGCGCAGGAAACGAAACATGGTTCTCAGGTCTGCCGTGACCTTACGGAGTCGAAACCCACGGGCGTAGTAAAAGCGATTGAATACTTCGGCCCCTGCCTTTTGGGCCGCATCGACGAGAACGCTTTCGTGGCGGCAACCGATGGTGACGCGGTGCCCACGTTCCACGAAAGCCTTCGCCAGCCGCGAGACATAACTGACCTGTCCGCCGCCATGGGAATGGGGGTCGGTCAGCATGATGTGGAGAGGTACGGTGGATGGCGATGATGGTTTCATACACGAACCGGTCACCGTGCGTGCCCCGACGCCACGCATGATCATGGTGGCCGGGATCCGCTCAGTCCCCTTCCTTCCGGCCCTCCTCCTTGGTCTCCTCGCCTCCCCTTGCCGGCGTATCGGTCCCTTCCAACACCGGTGCCTCGACGGGGGGGCCCGTCTCCTCGGGCTCGGGAGACAACACGTCCAGGACACGGGTGTTGGATTCATCCAAAAGGGCCATGGCCTGTGTCAATTCCTCGTCAATGGACTCGAAATCATTGGGGCGGATAATGTTTACGTTTTCTTTCTTGCTCATTGGACCGATTGCTCTGTTAAAACATTCAGGAAAAGGGGGTTCCCACGGGCATGGCGCTACAAAGGCAACGCCGGGGCGTTATCCAGTTCCTTGATAAACGCGGCCAGTGTGTCGTGCCGCTCCTCGGGTGGTATGGGATTTCGCGCGGTGCCGAGAATGTTCCAGGCCTCCTCGTCCGCAAGGGAAGACTGACCACCCGGCTTGGAGAAATCATCGAGCGAGGCCAGTCGCGCAATCCGCGTCACGGCGGCAAGATTGGGGTCGCGGGCATCGGGCAGTTCACGGTCCGGGTGCGGGTATTGATACCACAGGGCCTGAGAAAGGGTCCGGGGCAAACTCCAGTGTTCCGCCAGGGCCATGGCCACATCGGCATGGTCGAAACCGAAAGCGCCGCGTTCGGCCTCAAGGAGCGCGGCGGTATCGGAACCACCCTCCAGCATGGCACGGTATTCTTCGGGCGATTGGCGCAGTAACCCCATCTTTCCAATGTCGGAGAGAAGCCCGGCGATAAACTCCTCGCCCTGAAGCCCCAATCCTATATGTGCGGAAAGGTGCCGGGCAAAGCCCGCCTTTCGCAGCGAGGCGTTCCACAGGTCCTGCACCAACCGGGCGTCTTCCTGATCACCGGAGAGGGTATCGAACACGGAGATCCCCAAGACGATATTGCGCACTTCGCGGACCCCCAGGATAACGAGTGCCAGCTTGAGCGTGCCCACGTACTGGCGCATGCCGTAGTAGGAAGAATTGCTGACGCGCAGTACTTTCGCGGTCAACGCCGGGTCCGATTGAACCACATCGCAGACGTCGCCCGTGCTGGTTTCGGGATCCTCGGTCATGCGGAGCACTTCCGAAACGACCGTGGACAGCGCCGGCAGATCGCCCATCTGTTCGGTCACTTTGGCAACGATTTCCTTTGCCACCATCGTAATATCACTCCTTCCCCGTTGTAATCGATGCTACCTGGTCAGGAGCACGGGACAGGGCGAATGGTTGAGCACATAGGAGGTGGTGCTTCCCAAAACCAGTTCCCGCACTTTTGAATGACCAAACGCCCCCATGATGACCAGATCCGCATCTGTTTCCGCTGCGTAACTGACAATGCTCTCTCCCGGGTCCCCCTCCCGCAAAATGTATTCCACGGTTATCTCATGAGTCTGAAGGTATTCCCTGGCCTCTTCAAGGAATTGATGGGCGTCTTCACCACCCACCACCAACAGGTGCAGCGGCATATTCCAATGCTCCGCCACGGCCGTCGCCACCTTCATGGCACGACGCGCGTGGGGCGTTCCGTCATAGGCCAGCACCGTGAGATCCCGTCCCAGGATCGCCGTACCCGTAACCAGCACGGGCTGCGCGGCCCGGCGCACCACCGCCTCCGTGGTCGTGCCGATGAATCCCTCGAGCCACTCGCTGTGTTCGCCGCCCCGTCCCATCACGATAAGGTCGGTCAACTCACCGGCCTCCACGATGACACGGTGAACCACCCCCGTAACCTGGGTGGTGTCACAGGCCACGCCGGCCTCCCGGCAGGCCTCAAGCAGCGCGTCAAGCGCCTCGCGGCCGCGATCTTCAAGCAGGGACAGAATGTTTCCCTGGTAGTTCACGTAGGGCGCGGCACCCAACGAAGCCGACAAATCCCGGAGAAAGGGGCCCTCCAGCAACTTCACGTCCACCACATGAAGGCCCACCAGTGCGGCGCCATGACGAGACGCCAGGGCGATGGCATAATCGGCACCCCAACGTGCCGCTTCGCTGCCGTCCGTGGGAACCAATATGCGTCGGATCATAAACGCTACCCCGCCCGTTTCCTGGAGTGCATCGCTCCGTGGGTCAAAGCACCGAATGCCCGGAGTATGTCAATGCCATCCGTCTGGCTCTTCTCCGGGTGAAACTGCACGGCAAAGACATTCTCCCGACCGACAATGGCGGGAAAGGTGACACCATAGGTACACGTGGCCAATGTCAACGCGGGATCGGCCGGCCGCGCGTGGTAACCGTGAACAAAGTAGACGTATGGGTTGGGCCGGACGCCTTCCAGGAGCGGACAATCCCGTCCCGGCACGGGAATCACCTGATTCCATCCCATGTGCGGCACCTTCAGCCCGGAATCGGAAGCGGGTGAAAAACGGACCACGCGGCCGGGAAAGATGCCCAGGCCCCGGGCGTTGCCTTCCTCGCTTTCCTCGAAGAGCAACTGAAGTCCGACGCAGATGCCGAGGAAGGGTCGCCCACTGGCCGCGGCTTTTTTCACCGGTTCCACCAGGCCGCGCACGGCCAGCCCCTCGAAACAGTCACCCATGGCGCCCACACCGGGAAGGACCACGGCATCAGCGGCGGCAATTTCGGCGGCGGAATCCGTCACGACAGCCTGATGGCCCGCCTTCTCGAAGCCCTTTTGAGCGCTTCGAAGGTTACCCATGCCGTAGTCCACGATGGCAATCACGTTTCGAGTGTCCCCTTGGTCGAAGGCATTCCGCTCACACGGGGGTCCAAACGCACCGCCTGACGCAACGACCGTGCCACGGCCTTGAAGACCCCCTCGACGCAGTGATGCGCATTGGTACCATGGCGGAGCACGACGTGCAATGTTATTCGCGCATTGACGGCAAAGGCCCGCAGAAACTCTTCCGCCAGCGCCACGTCGAAGGCGCCTATCCGTTCACCCGGCACGTCCGCGGCATAGCGGAGGAAGGGCCTGCCGCTGATATCGACCACGGCCTCCGCCAGGGTTTCATCCATGGGAACGACGGCATGGCCGTAACGGGTGATTCCCTCGGGCCGGCCCAGGGCGTCGGTGAAGGCCTTCCCGAGACAAATCCCCACGTCTTCCACGGTGTGGTGGGCGTCGATGTGGAGATCGCCCTCGGCTTTGACCGCCAAATCAAAACCGCCATGGCGTGCCAGATGGTCGAGCATGTGATCAAAAAAGCCGATACCCGTGTCAACCCGGGCGTCACCGGTGCCATCCAAGTTGATGGAAACGCAGATCCGGGTTTCCTTGGTTTCTCGTTTCAGTTCGGCGGAGCGCACCGTGTTCCCTTTCCGTTAGCGTCCAAGGAAAAGCCGTTCCGCCAGGAAAGGCGGGAGGCCGGCATCCACGACCCGTTTTGCCGCCGCTTCCACGGGGTAGGCGACCCGGACCTGTTCAAAAACATTTTCCTCGGTATCGATCAGCCCGAAAGCGGCCTCCGGGCTGCCGTCGCGCGGTTGACCGATGGAACCGGGGTTGATAAAAAAGCACTTTCCCTCGCCCAGTTCAAAGCGAAGATCATCATCCACCGAATAGACGCCATCCGTCGAAAAAATTCCGGGACTATGGGTATGCCCCATCATGCAAATGGAGCAGTTCTGCTCTTCAAGGAAACTCAAATGCGGCAGGATGTCTTCCCACGAAAAGAGATAGGTGTTCCGGTTTTTCGGCGCGCCGTGAACGCCAACAAAAAAACCCAGGTTCAGGGCGTCGGGCAAACTTCGCAGCCACGCCAGGTTGTCTTCATTGAGCGCTTCACGGGTCCACATGACGGCGGTCATGGCCACGGGGTTAAAACCCCAGGGATCATCAATCCCACAGGCAACAGCGTCGTGGTTACCCAGAATAGTGGGAATACCTCGGTTTCGCAGAATGGTGCAGCACTCGTTCGGGTTGGCGTTGTAGCCCACCACGTCACCCAAGCAAACGATCTGATCGATGCGCAATTCATCAATCTTCTCGAGCACGGTCGTCAGGGATTCCAGATTCCCGTGAACATCTGAGATAATGGCATACCGCAATGGGGAAGCCTCCCGTCGCATCCGGCAGCCCTTCCCCGAAGCGGGGCGTCCGCGCCGAATTCACCTTGTTTCGCTGGGGCGCGCCCGCCTTCCGGGCATCACAAACATTGGCACCACCGCGCCAAAACGGGTTTGATGGCCCCGAGGCCAACATTCTGCCGATGGATTCAAAACACGCTCGACATCGCGGCTATCCTGCTGCGCGGCAACCCTTTGCCGGTTTCCACCGCATCCACAACGCTTCAGCACCTGTCCACTCCGGTATTGTGCCTTGAACCCCCTCAATGTTTCAAGGGAAGACCCGGGCGGTTGTTTTCAGCGATGCCTTGCCCCTAGAATGGCTGCGAGCTGTTCTCTCGGGGAGCGGTTTGCATGCAACCATCTCCCCGTTCGTGGGCGTGTGTCAATCGGGGCCTTGAATCAAGCCTTCTGCGATATCTGCGTTTTTTACGGTTCCTGGGCGCCCCCGGCATTCAACATCTCGTCTTCGTGCTGAAATCGCCCGTTACGTGAAGGGCACTGGAACAGGAGTCCGCCATCATGGACGGTACCTTTGGGCGCAAAACGCGCCGGCGCGGTCCCATCATCAATATCACGCCACTCATTGATGTCATGTTTCTGCTGCTCATTTTCTTCATGGTCTCCTCCACGTTCCGACATAACCTGGGTATCGACGTGAGTCTTCCCGAGGCGGACACGGCCACGGAGCAGGAAATGCCCCCGTATGAGATCATTGTGCGCGACACGGGGGAATACCTTATCGGCGGCGACCGCAACCCCGTATCACTTCGACAGGTCCGGGAATTCCTGACCCAGGTCATGTCGCGGGAGCCAGAGGCCGCGGTGGTTTTGCAGGCGGATCCTACGGCGGACTTCAACCTCGTGCTCGATGTCATCGACACGGCACGCAAGGTGGGAAGCAAGCAACTGGTCATTCCCACGAAACCGCGCGAGGTCAAAAATGAAACGGGGGCCGAAGCCTTGCCCTGACCCGGCCTGGCCGGACCCGGGAATCGCAAAGCCGTCCGCGCCACGACTCGCCGCATCCCCGCGAACACGGAGAGCCATGACAGGAGGCAATCCCTTTCCCTTTCCCGTGGATTCCCGCCTTCGCGGGAATGACGGTGGGGAGGGAAAAAACATTTTCGTGACCGCTTGTACAGCGCCTCACGGGTAAGGGCCTAGCGGGTGCCTGCTTTGTTCGGGTCCGCGGGATCGGTCCGCGAGGGTTCCCGCCGACGTTGCCCGGACGGCCTTTCCTGCGGGGCATCCTCCAGGGGGTCCAACTTCAGCCGTGGTTTATCACGGTGATCCCGCACCAGGTCGTCCCACGAATCCACCTCGGATTCGTCGGTAATGGGCGTTTCCAGGGGGACCACGCCGGTTACCACCGGCTTGGCGGCGGGAATGGGGGGAGGCGCCTCTTCCTCCTCTTTCGGATCGTGAATGGGTGCGGTATCCAGCGCCGTGAGAACGCTTTCCGGTCGCTGTTCATCGTCCTGGTCCTGGCGACGGGATTCCCCTTCGGGCTCCGCCGGAAGGGGTTGATGATCCGCCAGGGCCGTCAATTGTTCAGACACACCGTGTTCCTCGCGCGGGACCATCCCGGCGAGAAAAGCCCGGGCCGCCTGGGCGTCGGGCGTGTCGGGGAAACGTGCAATGAAAGCGTTCAACACCTCCCGGGCCTCGTCTTCGCAATCCAGGTGGCGGTGCAGAATACCCGCCAGGCGAGTCGCCACCGCCCCGGCCCGGTTCGGTCTGTCAAGAAGTGGCAGCGCCCGCTCGAACCATGGCACGGCCTCGGCGTAGCGCTCCAGACGGACCATGTTCTCCCCGACACGACACAACACCGTGGGGTTGCCGGGATAAACCCGGGCCAGCACCATGTATTCCTGCAGGGCGCCCTGGTAGTCCTTCTGACGTTCGAGGGACTCGGCGGGCCCGAAACGCGGCTGCCCGGAGTCACCGTCATCGGATTCAAGCACCATGTCCACCAGCAGGCGGGACGCCAAAGAGACCGCGACATGACCATAAAGGGCAATGGTCGCCATGCAAAGCCCCAGCAAGGCGAAGAGGTAAACCAAGGGCTGGTGTGTCCCCCAGACACGAAGCAAGGACGCCTCAAGGATGAACAGAACCCCCACGCCCAGCATGGTCCCTGCCTCGAAGGCCAGGGAAAGATCCTCGTGGTGATGGTATCGGCGCCGGAGGACATGGATCCCCCAACCGATGTATGGAACCATGATTATCTCGGCCAAGAACGTGGTGAACCAGTTCATCTGCTCGTTTTCCGGTCCGAAACCAGGGTCGGGCGACGCGCCGAAGCCGGACAGTACCTTAACGTGGTACCGGCCCGGATTTCCACCCGGTTCACGACGCGGAAGATGGTGTCCGTAAATCCTCGGGCGTTTTGCCAAAGGTTGTTGAACGGCAGGGCGAAAACCACGGTGCCGCTTTGACTTTCCGAGGCCGGGAAGACTATCCTGTGTCTGCTTGCGCGGGTGTACCCGTCTCGATTGGATCACGCGTCGGCCCCCCAGCATAACAGGATGTGACAGCATCCCGGTTTCGATCCTCGAAAGGGTCTTATCCCCTATGAAGTTGGCGGTCATTGGTGGCGGTAGCTCTTACACGCCGGAATTACTTGATGGCCTCTTCGCCCGTCTCGACCGCATCCCCGTGGACGAAGTGTGGTTGATGGATCCTGATGGTGAACGGCTGGCGCGAAATGCCGCGTTTGCCCGCCGTATGCTGGCCCGCCACGGGTCCCCCTTCAGCCTGCATGCCACGGTGAATCTTGATGAGGCGGTGCGGGACGCGGCCTATGTGGTCACCCAGGTCCGGGTCGGCCAAATGGCGGCCCGTATTGCCGACGAAAAACTGGGGCTGAAACATGGGATCGTGGGGCAGGAGACCACGGGCGTGGGTGGTTTCGCCAACGCGCTGCGTACCATTCCCGCCATCCTGAAGGTGGCCCGTGCCATGGAAGAACATGCGCCCGGCGGCTGCCTCGTCAACTTCACCAATCCCGCGGGCATCGTGACGGAGGCCCTGATCAAACACAGCGCCATTCGGTGCGTGGGACTGTGCAACGTGCCCATCGGCATGATCATGGACACGGTGAAGCACTTCGGCGGCACCCCCGAAGACGTGGAACTCGACTATGTAGGCCTGAACCACCTCTCATGGGTGCGGGCGTTCCGTCACCGGGGCAGGGACGTTACCCGCGAGGCATTGGCGACTTTCCGGACCCACGCCGAAGAGGAGTGGGAAGATCCCGCCACCTGCAAGTGCATGGTGGAGGCCATGGACCGGCTGGGCATGTTCTGCAATTACTATCTACAGTATTTCTACGCGACAGGGCCCGTGCTGGCCTTTCTCCGGGAAAAACCCAAGACGCGCGGCGAAGAAGTGCTGGAGATTGAGCGGTCCCTCTTCGAGCAATATGGCGATCCGGCCACAACGGAAAAACCGGAGGAATTGGCACAACGGGGCGGCGCCCATTACTCGACGGCGGCGTTTATGCTCATCGATGCCATGGAGAACGATACGGGGAGCCGCCAGATCGTCTGTTGTCGAAACGATGGCGCTATCCCCACCTTCGACGACGATGTATCCGTGGAAGTACCGGCCATCATCGACCGATCCGGCGCCAGGGCCATTTCTCAAGCGGCTCCGGAACCCGCCATTCGTGGTCTTATGCAATTGCTCAAGGCCTATGAATCGCTGACGGTGGAGGCGGCCGTCACCGGGAACCGGGATGCGGCCTTTGAGGCGCTTCTTTCCCATCCATTGACCCCCGATGCCCGGGGGTGCGCCGTCCTGCTGGACGAGTTGATCGAGTTGAACCGTCCCTGGCTTGGGGGCGTTTTTTCCGAGTAAAGCCTGTTCATGGAACGACAAAACGCGGGAACACATCATGAGTATGGAAGCCATTTGTGAGACCAATCTGCAAGGCAAGGAACCCACGGCACGCGGCAAAGTGCGTGACATGTATGACCTGGGCGACCGGATGGTCATCGTGGCGACGGATCGCATCTCGGCCTTTGACTGGGTTAATCCCGTGGGGATTCCCGGCAAGGGCAAGGTACTCACCCAAATCTCCCTGTTCTGGTTTGAACAGATGGCGGACATCGTGCCCAACCACCTGATTTCCGCGGACCTGGCTGACTTCCCCGAGGCATTCCAGAATAGTCCCGAAATGTTTGAGGATCGGTCCATGTTGGTGCGCAAGTGCGACATGTTCCCGGTGGAATTCGTCATTCGCGGCTACCTGGCGGGCAGCGGCTGGAAGGAATACAGGGAGCAGGGCACCGTCTGCGGCCTGAAGCTGCCGGAAGGACTGGTGGAATCGAGCAAGCTCGACAAGCCGCTCTACACGCCCGCCACCAAGGCCACCGACGGACACGACATCAATATAAGCCCGGCGGAGGCGGCGAAAATTATCGGTGACGATTGGAATGAGCAGGCTTCGAAGGCCGCCCTGGCCATCTACGAACGTGGCCGGGACATCGCGGCGGAGCGGGGCATCATCCTCTGTGATACGAAGTTTGAGTTCGGCGTGCTCAACAACGAGCTTATTCTCGCCGACGAAGTCCTGACCCCCGATTCATCCCGCTTCTGGCCGGCGGATGCTTACGTGCCGGGGCAAAGCCAGCCGAGTTTCGACAAACAGTTCGTGCGGGACTACCTGGAAACCACGGATTGGGACAAGAACTCGCCTCAGCCCGCGTTGCCACAGGAGATCGTGGACAAGACCCGCGCGAAATACGAGGAAGCCTTCACCAAGCTCACGGGGAGGACCGACTTTTGACCCAGCTTTCGCCCAATCTCCAGCAGCGGATGAACGCGCTCCCCCCGGTCTACCAGCCCCGGCGCGTGCCGCGTGACGCGGACGATGTGGTACATGACGAGTGCGGTGTTTTTGGCGTGCTGGGCCATCCCGAAGCCGCCACACTGGCCTATCTCGGCCTCTATGCCCTTCAGCATCGTGGTCAGGAGGGGGGTGGCATCGTCTGCGCCGATGAAGGGATTCTCAAAGTGCAGCGCGGCCTGGGCCTGGTCGCGGACATTTTCAAGCCCCACAAGCTGGAGCGGATTCAAGGCGCCATGGGCATCGGGCATGTGCGCTATTCGACCTTCGGATCGAGCGATCTGAAGAATGTGCAGCCCCTGGTGGTGGATTACAAAAACGGTTCCATGGCCGTGGCCCACAACGGGAACCTGGTGAACGCCCACACCCTCCGGGAGGAACTGGAGCAGCAGGGGTCCATTTTCCAGTCCTCGACGGACAGCGAGGTGCTGTTGCATCTCATTTCCCGTTCGGGATGCGGAAGTTTCACGGAGGCGGTGATCGAAGCCCTTCAGCGGGTCATCGGCGCCTATTCCCTGTTGGTCATGAATGGGGAGGAAATCGTGGCCGCGCGAGACCCCCTGGGCATTCGTCCCCTGTGGCTCGGGCGGTATGACGGGGTGCCCGTGGTGGCCAGCGAAACCTGTGCGCTCGACATTATCGGCGCCGAATGGGAACGGGAAGTGGAACCGGGCGAGGTGGTTTCCATTCGCCGCGACGGCCTGGTCTCGGCAAAACCTTTCCTGCCGGCAACGCCAAAACAATGTATCTTCGAGTACGTCTACGTGGCGCGGCCCGACAGTGTCATTTTTGGCCGCAGCGTGGACGAGGTGCGGAAGGAGCAAGGCCGCCAACTGGCACGTCTCCATCCGGTCGATGCCGACGTGGTGATGGCCGTGCCGGACTCCTCCAATCCGGCGGCGTTGGGCTACGCCCATGAATCGGGGTTGCCCTTCGACATGGGGTTCATCCGCAACCATTACGTGGGCCGCACATTCATTGAGCCGGACCAGGGCATCCGTGATTTTGGCGTCAAGATCAAGTTGAACCCCGCACGTAGCGCGGTATCGGGAAAACGCATCGTGCTGGTCGACGACAGCGTGGTGCGGGGGACCACGGCCCTGAAGATTATCAAGATGCTTTACCGCTGCGGCGCGAAAGAAGTCCATTTCCGCGTGGCTTCCCCCCCCATCACGCACTCCTGTTTCTACGGCATTGACACGCCCAACCGCCACAAACTCATTGCTCACAACATGAGCGTGGACGAGATCGCCGAATACCTCCAGGTGGATTCCCTGGCCTACCTCACCATTCCCGCCCTCATTGAAGCCGCGGGCGGCGATCCCGAGAATTTCTGTCTCGCCTGTTTCAACGGCGACTACCCCACCCCCACGCCGGACCAGTTCGCGCGGAACCACGTGATGAGCCGTCACGTGGACCACAGCACGGAGGTCTATGGCCGGTAACGGTTGGACCGGAAAGACAGGTGTCACAGAATGCCGGAGGTTTCCCGCCACTCGCGAGGCGTCGCGCCTACAAGCTTGCGGAAACGGCGCGAGAAATAGCTGGCGTCTCCAAAGCCGACGCGCCGTGCGACTTCGCCGACGGACAGGGTGGGATCACGCAGCAATTCCTGCCCGAGGGCAACCCGGCGGGCGGCGAGAAACTCCACGAAAGTGATCCCGGTGTGGCGCCGGAAGAGCGTGGAAAAATGGTTGGGGGTCATACGGGCCGCCTTGGCCACGTCGCCGACCGTAAAGGCTATGGAGGGATCCCGACTCACCATGGCGACCACCATGTCAATGAGCATGGCGCCCGTGGGCCGTTCCCCCTTGAAGGAGAGGTCGCGGGACAGGCGCAGCGCTTCCGCTATGTCACGCTTCAGCACGGGCGCCGTGTCTTTTGAGGGACTTTTCTCCACGGGCAACGAGCCCGAGGCGTTCATGCGCATAACCGCGTAATCCCTGGCCTCGGCAATGGCACTTGCGGCGGCATCCACCAGCCAGCGCGCCAAAGCAAGCTTCTCCTCGGTGAGCACGGGCAAACGTTCGTAGGCCTTCCTGAGTTGCTCCATATCCACCGGAAGTCCGTGGGCATGACGGCGCAGGGAACGCCACCCGCGTTCCGTGTCGGCATCGGCGAAGGCGCATGAACTGACAACCAACCGCCCTTCGGCATCATTGTCATCACCGGGAACCGGCGCCGCCACCACGCTCATGCCACCATGGCAGCAATAATCCGTCAACCCGCGGTAGCAGGCGCCCAACACCACCAGCGACCGACAGGCCGCACAGCGCTCCCGCCCTCCTTCGGAGGCCCTGATAATCTGGCAGAATACCGGAAGGGGGGCCTCCACACCACTGGGATTCAGGCGAAGCAACGCATCTCCCCGTCGCCGCAACACCACCAGGCTGATGCCCGTGCTCTTTTCGGCCATGGTGTAGATCTTCGCCAGCGTAGGACTGGCCAACGCAATCTGGATGGGATCGCTTGCTAAGGTCAGTTGCATTTCGTCACGCTTTCAAACCAATCCATTGATCAAAAAAACTATGTCTGACTCCCGGCCGACAGGAATCTCGCCCTGGGCCGTGCCGTTAGATGTAGCCCAATGCCTCCAAGGCCTCCTCATCCTCCCGTGTCCGGTTGGAAGCTGGTTTCCGGTTGGGGCCGAAAGGGGCATTCTCGAAAAAAGCCTTCATCGTATCCTGTAACCGGGATGCCATTGCGGGCATGGAGGCAGCCAGGTTATTGGCCTCTCGCCGATCTTTTTCAACATCAAAAAGCTGAGGCTTCCCCCTGTTGTACCAAACGTATTTGTGGTTACCCTCCAGGATGGCCCGCATATAATGGTAATTCATATGTTTAGGTTTGAACTCGCTCCCGTAGGGAGGCCGTCCGTCTTCCATGTAAAGAATTCGTTCAGACGGCAACGTGCCCACCCAGGACACACCCTGCTGGAGATCGCGTTTATCCCAATCCAACCCCAGCATTTCGGCGAGCGTGGCAGGAAAATCGATCAGGGAAACGGGCGCCTTGCACCGTCCCGGGGCCATGGACGCACCGGGATACTTTACCAGCAAGGGAATCCGGCACAATTCCTGGTACATCCCGCCGTGATGGGTCACCAGTCCGTGCTCACCGAGCATTTCCCCGTGATCGGAGGTAATGATCAACACGGTCCGATCCATGACAGCGCCCATCTCCCGGTAAAGGTGATCGATGAACCGTTCCAGCAGCGAGTCCAGGTAGGCAATGTTTGCATCGTAGAAACGACGCGTGAGATCGAGATCCCGCGCGGTGTAGGGCGTGGCATAGCGTGTGTTGCGGTAGCGGTCGTTAAAGACCTTACGCCGCTTCCAGTCCTTGCAGAGTTCGTCCACCTCCACGTCTTCCGTCAGGAAACGCCGCAACATGGGGTAGGCCAGGGTATCATAGCGGTCATGGGGTTCGAGGCTGTTAATGTACATGAAGAAAGGACGCTCGGGGTCACGCTTCTTGGTCAACCAGGCCGCGGCCATGGGGTAGGCGATACTGGAGCGACTGTCCAGCGGAGAAAAGGGATACTCCTCCAGGAGCAGGTGTTCTTCGGCGAAACCACGGCCCGCCCGGCCGTTGGAAACCATCTTATTCCCGGTAATGTTGATCGTCTGGTAACCCACGCGCTTCAACAACTCGGGGACCGTGGGAAGATCCGGTGAAATACGGAGCTTCTTGTGGGAAAGCGCCCCATGCCAGGCCGGATAGAGACCGGTAAACAGGCTGCCGTGGGCGGGCACGGTCCAATTGGAGGGGGAGTAGGCCCGGTCGTAGAGAACCGCCCGCCGCGCGAAGCGCTCGAGAAAGGGCGTTGTGTCCCGGGGGTACCCATGGAAGGTGAAACGATCGCGGCGCGCCGTATCGAGAATAATCAAGATCACATTGAGCCTGTCACCACGCTGCGTAACGTCCGGAACCGTCTCCTGGAGCGATGGCGATGACGTCTCGCCGCCGGCTAAACCCGCCACGCCAAGCCCCGTGGCGGCAATTGATTTCAGCATATCTCGTCGTGAAAAGTGTGCCATTCGCGATGAACTCCAGAACCGTGGTTTGATGGGACTGCTATCACCAGAGAGCCTCGGGGGGGTGCCGGCGGGAAAAGGCTCCCTGGCGTACAGTCAACCTTCCAAACGCGCCAGTGCTTTCCTGCCAATATCGGTACGGTAGTGGGCGTTGTCAAAGTGAATTTTCTCCACCGCGTCGTAGGCCCGGGCGATGGCGGCGGGGATATCTTCCGCGCGGGCGGTCACGTTGAGGACGCGCCCGCCGCCGGTCACCACCCGGTCTCCTTCGAGGCGGGTGCCCGCATGAAAAACCATGACGTCCGCGTCCGTCTCGGCTTCGTCGAGTCCCGTGATGGGCAAACCCTTGGGGTAGGACGCAGGATACCCCCCACTCGCCATCACCACGGATACACAGGCCCCGTCGTGGTAGGCGATCTCGCACTGGTCCAGCGTGCCCTTGCAGCAGGCAAGAAAGACGGGGACGATATCGCTCTTCATCCGGGGCAAAACCACCTGGGTTTCGGGATCGCCAAAGCGCACGTTGTATTCGACCACCTTGGGACCGTCGGTGGTAATCATGAGACCGGCGTAGATGATGCCCCGGTAGGGAGTGCCGTCCTGCTTCATGCCCTGTACGATGGGATCGAGGATCCGCGACTGAATCTCCGGCATCATCTCCGGTGTCACCACGGGGGCGGGCGAGTAGGCGCCCATGCCGCCCGTGTTAGGTCCCGCATCGCCATCGAAAGCCGGCTTGTGGTCCTGACTGCTCACCATGGGGATCGCCATGTTGCCATCGGCAAAGGCGAGGATGGAGGCCTCCTCGCCCACGAGGAATTCTTCGATGACGACGCTTGCTCCCGCGTCGCCGAAGGTCTTGTCCACCATGGCCTCGTTGATGGCGGTGATGGCGGTGTCCTCGTCGTGGGCCACGGTGACGCCTTTGCCGGCGGCAAGGCCATCGGCCTTGACGACAATAGGGGCGCCTTTCTCCTTCACGCAGGCGATAGCGTCTTCCGCCCGGTCGAAAGCGGCGTGGGCCGCGGTGGGGATGCCGTGGCGAGCCATGAAGTCCTTGGCGAAGGTCTTGCTGGCCTCCAACCGGGCCGCGGCGGCGCTGGGGCCGAACACGGGATGGCCGCCCTCGCCCAGCACGTCGGCCGCGCCCGCCGCCAGGGGGTCTTCAGGCCCCACCACCGTGAGACCAATGTTCTTCTCACGGATAAGCGTTTTCAAGGCGTCGAAGTCCTTGACGCCCACGTCAACGCACACCCCTTTGGCGAGGCGGGCCATGCCGGGATTGCCGGGGGCGCAGTAGATAGTTTCGACGAGGGGGCTTTGGGCGATTTTCCAGGCGAGCGCGTGTTCGCGGCCGCCGCTTCCGATCAAAAGGACATTCATGTTTTTTCTCCGGATCCGGTGAGCGGGCCTGGTCCGTCCCATACTACTCTTCGGGCGGTTCCTGGCGCTTGAAATAATCGGCGATGGCCTGGTCATAGGCGGCGGTGGTGCGAAAAGCTTCATGGGCCAGGCGGTTTCGCGTGGCAAAGCTCACGCCGCCCTCGTGAGCCCGCAACTCGTGCATGATGGTGCTGTAGCGCTCCGGCTTGACCACCACGGTGACGTAACGGAAGTTTTTCGCAGCAGAGCGCATCATGGCGGTGCCGCCGATGTCGATCTGTTCGTACACTTCCTCGGGGGTGATGCCGGGTTTCGTCAGCAGTTCCCCGAAGGGCTGCTGATTCACCACGACCATGTCGATCCACTGAAGGTCGTAGGCCTGCATCTGCTCGACATGGAGCTTGCTGTCCCGTATGCCCAGCAATCCCGCGTGAACCTTCGGCAGCAAGGTCTTCACGCGGCCGTTCATCATCTCGGGCACCCCCGTGAAGTCCTCGATGCTCATGACTTCGATGTCCGCCTCGAGGAGGACTTTCCGAGTGCCCGTGGTAGCGATGAGCTCCACGTCGAAGTCACGCAGCACGCGGGCGAACTCAACAATACCTGTCTTATCGTGGCAACTGATCATAGCACGCTTGATTTGTGGCATAGATTATCCCTTCAGCACGGGAAAGCGGGTTCCACCGTGCGTCTTATCGAGCACCGGATCCCGAATAATATAGGGATTTGCCACGCGATATCGAGTTTTTCGGGGCGCTTTTGGCGCGGCCCGTGTATTTTTTTATATGATGGTGCCGTTGTGCCCGCCGCGTCTTCACGCTCACCTTCTGTATGCGGAGGGCACCCCCGGAGAGCCGCCGCTCGCTGAATGGCAGGCACGCTCCGGCTCCAGTAAACATGTCAGCCGTCGGAACACGAATCAAACACGTTGGAAGGAAGACCCATGAGTGACCCCACCGCCGCCCTGAAAAATCACCAGCCCCGGCATGATTTTCTGATTGCCATTGACTCCGACGGCTGTGCTTTCGACACGATGGAGTTGAAGCACAAGGAGTGCTTCATTCCGAACATTATCCACCATTGGGGGCTTCAAGCGGTCTCGAAGTATGCGCGACAGGCGGCGGAGTTTGTGAATCTCTACTCTCAATGGCGGGGCATCAACCGTTTCCCCGCGGTGGTGATGGTGTTTGACCTGCTGGCGGACTGGGACAAGGCGCTGGCACGCAACCCCAGGCTACCGGAGATCCCCAACCTGCGCCAATGGATCGCCACGGAATCACGCCTGGGCAACCCGGCCCTGGAGGCCTATTGCGCGGAACACGGCGAAGCAGAGGCCCCGGACATGCACCGGGCGCTTCGCTGGAGCCGGGCCGTGAATGCCACGGTGGCGGAAATCGTGGCGGACGGACTACCGCCCTTCCCCTACGTGCGCGAGTCGCTGGAAAAGGCCGCTTCCCGGGCCGACATGATGGTGTGCAGTGCCACGCCGCAGGCGGCGTTGACGGAGGAATGGGAAGGCCAGGGCATTGCCCGGTATGTCTTTTCGATTAACGGTCAGGAACAGGGGAAGAAGGCCGAACATATCGCCCTGGCCGCGGAGGGGCGCTACGACATGGGCAAGGTGCTCATGGTGGGCGACGCACCGGGCGACATGAAGGCCGCCAAGGCGAACGGCGCGCTTTTCTACCCCATCAACCCCGGCGAGGAGGATGGATCGTGGAAGCGTTTTCACGAGGAGGCCCTGGGACGGTTCTTCGATGGCACGTACGCGGGCGACTACGAAGCGGGTGTCATCGCGGAGTTTCAGACCTATCTTCCCGACACTCCGCCGTGGAAGGCATGACCGGTCGGCATGAAGAACAATCCGCAGATGACGCCGATGCACGCAGATAAAAATGCGCGGGACCCGGAGACATACGCCATTTTCGCCGCGGCAGTGACTTTGGAGCCGCACGCCGGCAATAAGCAGTAAAACGATTTGTTTTCAATCTGCGTTCATCTGCGCAATCTGCGGATGAACCAGGAGGTATCTGTAGATGACGCCGATGTACGCAGACAAAAATGCGCGGGATCCGGAGACATACGCCATTTTGGGCGCGGCAATGACGGTTCACTCGGAATTGGGAAGAGGCTTTCTTGAAGCGGTCTATCAGGAAGCACTTGGACTGGAATTGCAGGCAAGATCTGTTCCTTATGAGCGGGAAAAAGAATTACCCGTCTATTATAGGGATCAGAAATTACATACTTTCTACAAGGCGGATTTTGTCTGTTACGGTTCTATCATCGTTGAATTGAAAGCGCTATCCGAGCTTTCCGCAAAGGAAGAGGCGCAGGTGATTAACTACCTGAAAGTATCAGGCTTGAACCGGGCGTTGCTGATAAACTTTGGAGCGCCACGCTTGCAGTACAAACGATTTGTTTTCAATCTGCGTTCATCTGCGCAATCTGCGGATGAACCAGATCGGCGCGAATAATTACAACCCGGGGTAGTTCCATGTCGAGCCTGTCCACCCGAAAATACGTGTTGCTCCTGTTGAGCCTGGCGGTGCTGGCGGCTTTTCTGGAATTGGGCCGGATGGATGTGTCCACGGCGAACGAGGGACAACGGGCCGCGCCGCCGGCCGAAATGCTCCGCAGCGGTGACTTTGTCCTGCCCACGTTGAACGGGAAACCCTACCTGGCCAAACCACCCCTGCTCTATTGGGGCATTGCGGGGGCGTACCGGGTTACGGGGGTCGTTTCGGAATGGACCGCACGTTTCCCGACGGCGCTGTCCTTCGTGGCGCTGATATTCTGCGTGTACCTGCTTTTCCGCAAGCGCGCGGGGGAAACGGCGGCGCGGTGGGCCGCGCTCCTTACCCTGGCCACGCCGTATTTTCTCGAACGCGCCCGGTGGGCGAACCTGGATGTTCCCCTGACCCTGGCCACCTTTCTCGCCGTCATGGCACTCTATGCCGCCTGGAACGCGGAAGGGGCTGCCCGCCGTTACGGGTTGGCTGCGCTGGGCGGGGTCGCCCTCGCGGCGGCCACCCTCCTCAAGGGGCCGGTGCCTTATCTCTTCCTCGCAGTGGCCGCCCTGGCCCATCTTGTTGCCGGGAGCGATTCTCCCGACCAGGTGGGCCGCCGTATCCTGCGCTGGTCGCTCCTTTGCCTGGGGGTGGCCTTCGTGCTGTGGGCCGTCACGCTGGCTTCGATGGGCAGGGTTCACCTCCCTTTTCCCCTGGCCCTCGCGCTGCTTGGCGGCGGCTGGATTTGGTGCGTGCTTCGCGCACCCGGCGCACCCCACCGCCAGGTATGGCCGCCCCTGCTGCTGTTGGTGACGGTCGCGGTTCTGCTGTGCGCGCCCTGGGCCGTGGCCATACTGCGGCGTCTGGGCTGGGACTACCTTAGCGCACTGCTGAACGCCGAGGTGGCCGACCGAACCCACACGGCGACGGCCATCAACAGCGGGAGTCCCCTCTATTTCGTGATGGCCCTGCCCGTCATGCTGGCGCCCTTCGGCTTGCTGCTGCCGCTCCAGGCCTCCCGCCGGGCCTGGCACGCCTTCCCCCCCTTCCACCGATTCTGCCTGCTCACCGGCTGGATGAGCGTGGCCCTGTTCTCGGCCATCGCGGGAAAGGAATACGAATACATCCTGCCCGCCGTGCCCTTCCTGCTGGGGGTCCTGGGCTTCCACCTGGCCCGCCACGAGACGGTCGCCCTTGAAGGCTGGGAAGCACGCTACCTCCGCGGCTGGCGCGGCTTCATGGTGGTGCTGCTGCCCGTATTGGCCGTGGGGCTGCCGGTCTACACGGTCCTCGAGGAGTTCCACGTCCCGCTGCTCATCGAAGAGGGCCTCATCGCCCTGACCGTGCTGGCGGTACTCTTCCGGGGCGGGCGGCAGACCCAACTGCCACGGTGGGCCGTGGCGTCGGTGCTGGTCGTGCTGGCGGTGATGCTCACGCGTAGTTTCCATTACACCGGGCAACGTTCCCCCCAGGCCATTGCCCGGCAATGCGGCCAACTGGCCGAAGCGGGCCACCGCGTGGAATCGAGCAAGATTTACCCCGAGTTCACCTTCTACGCGCAACACCCGATTGAAGAGGTCATTGACCCGAACACCGTGCGGACGCATCTGGAAAATGACGCGCCTTATTTCTATCTCACGCGAAAAAAGTACCTGGACCAATTCGCGGGAGCCGGGGACGTAACCGTCATTGCCGGCCCAATGGGATTGAAAAAACTGGTACTTCTCGCCAATCCGCCCGGCGCGGCCCTGGTCGCCCATGGTAGCGGTCCCACCGAAGGCGGGTAAGGAACGGTCGGGTTCGGGTGGACAAACGGGTCCGGATGCTATACCCTATGGCCGCAATCCGCGTGCCACGCCACGCCATTGACCGCCGGCGGCTTGAAGCCCGGCGTACGCCCCAAAACACAAGGAACGGTATTCATGTTGCCACGGGAACGAGTCATTCAGGTTATAGAACACAAGCGGCCCGACCGCGTGCCGGTTTACGGGTGGGTCGCCGCCAATCTCACGCCCCAGATCACCGAGGCCTTCGGATCGGTGGCCGCCTTCGAGGATAAGTATGAATTCGATTTTGCCCATCTTTTCGGCGGGCCGGGCACCTGGCAGGCCGAGGCATTGGCGCAGGCCCGGGAGGCCGGCGGTGGCACGGTGGAACCCCCCGTGGCCGCCGAATTGCCCATGGCCGATCCGAACGAAATGGATGCCTACCAGGACATCATAAATCAAGTGCGCCACCACAAGGAGGAGCGGGGCCGTTTCGTCTACGTGCAGACGCCGGGCATTTTCGAGGCGCTCAACGGCGTTTTCGGCATCCAGAACCACCTGCTTTATCTCCTCATGTACCCCGATGACCTGAAACGGGTCTATGCCAGGCAGGCCGAATGGAACATCCAGTTCGGCACCAACTGCCTTGACTTGGGGGTCGACATGGTCCACTTCTCCGATGACTGGGGTTCCCAGACCGGGCTGATGTTCAGCGACGAGACCTGGTGGGAGATGATTTTTCCCTACCACAAGCGGATGGTGGAGGCCGTGAAGACCCACGGCGGCTACGCCAGCCTTCACACCGATGGGAATGTAAACAGCGTGGTGGACGGCATCATCCAGTTGGGCTATGACGTGGTACACCCCTGGCAGGAATCGGCGGGCATGGACCTCGCCAACCACCGCGCGAATTACGCCGACAAATTCGCCACCATGGGCGGTCTCGATGTGCAGACCACCATCGGCTTCGGCAAGCTGGATTTCCTCGCCGCCGAAATTGAACGCGTGCTGCGGCTCTCCGTCGAGGGCAACCAGCTCTACTGTACCAGCCATTTCGTGCAGGACCACTGCACCATGGAGGAACTGACCTTCGCTTTTGACACGGTCTACCGCCTGGTCCGGGAATTGGCGACGGACTAAACCCAGGCGCCTGACCGCAGAATGGAACCCGGCCCACCTCGCCTTGAAACATGCCCGTGGCGACGCGACTACTTCAATGCGCCCGTGGGCGGCATGACACCCTCCGCGTCGTCCAGCTCCTTCACCCAGATATTGCGGAAACGGATGTTGTTCCCGTGGTCCTGCAAGAGGAACCCGGCCTTCGCGGCGAAACTGTCGCCAATGCCGCCCGGCGTGGCCTGCTTCAATACCAGGTTCTCGTGGATCAGGGTGCCGTTGTGACTCAGCGTGAGCCGGGCCGGTTCCGTCACGGCGCCTTTCGCATCGAAGCGGGGCGCGCGGAAAACGATGTCATAGGTCTGCCACTGTCCCGGCGGCAGGCTGGCGTTCACCCGCGGCGCGGCAACCTTGTAGACGCCTCCACAATCGCCCGACCCCGGCAGCACGCCGAAGGAATCCAGGATCTGGACTTCATAGCGCTGCTGCAAGTAGAGACCGCTGTTGGCCCGGCCCTGCCCCTGGGCCGTGGGCATGTGCGGCGGGTTGAACTCCAGGTGCAGGAGCATGTCGCCAAAGGCCTGCTTGGTCACGCTCGACCCCGAATGGGGCTTCACCTGCATACTGCCGTCTTCCAGGGGAATCCACTGGTCATTGGTCCAGGCCGAGATATCGGGTTTCTTGCCCGCCTCGTAGGGCAGCACCTTGACGGCGCCCTTCGGGGGTTTCAGACCTTCCGTGGGCGAATGCTGAATGACCTTTTCCAACCGGAACACGCCCCCATAGCCTTCGTCGCCACGCCGAATGGTGAGCACCCCGTCCCGCGCTCCGCCTTCCCACCACACCGAGCTGGAATGGCCATAAAAGACCACGCGCGGCCCTTCCTGGTGGCCGTGCAGCTCGATGGCGTAGCGCTGTGTTTCATCCATGCACCGAATCGCCACGCGGTACAGCCCCGGTCCCTCGGAAACGACCGCCGCTTTTACCGGTGTGTCCTCCCGGCCCGTGGCAACATAGTGGCCCACATAGGTTCCGATATAGGCGTCACCGCTCGGCGACGCCGTCTCCGCGGCTCCCGCCACCATCCCCAGCGTCAAGATACCCAGTGCGAGAACCATTCCGATCCTGATCATCGTGTTACTCCCATTTGTTTGAAGTTGAGGTGCGCGAGGAAAATCCCGCGAACAGGACGCCACCCGCACGGGAGAAAAGATACGCCATCGGAACGGGAAAGGCAAATGGCAAGGGCCCATGAATCCAGGCATGAACGGATGGAAAGGCCCTTGTCCTTGGAAGATCGGCGTCCTCTCCCCCACGCTAATCCGGATTAAGCGTGCGCCCGGGTACGGAGATGCTTTCGAGCAACGTTCGAAATGACAAGGGAGAGAGGCGCGGGCGGGACGCCCGGAAGATGCGTTCCCACGGGGGGCCGTGGGAACGAGGGAGAAAAGCGTGGGAACGAGTATGGCAGGGGATGGTGAGACACCCGCCGACCGCCCGCTTGTCATCCCGAACGTTGACGCGCCGTATTTGGGGATTCACGAAGGCCGGGGAAGGGACCGACGTGCTTCGGCATGGGTCCGTGAGGGATCTCACTGGAGATGTCTCACAAACGCTTCGCCACGCCCACGCTTCGTACCCTTTCGGCGCCAGGGCACTCGGGAACTCCCGTCGGTGCCGACCATTCCTTACTTGGCGAGGTCCAACTGGTCGATGACCTTGCCGTCCAAGTCGTAGGCGCGGTAGCTGAGTTGCTTGTCCCGGATGTCGATGACCTGGTACGTGGAGAGCTTGGTGTAGGCGACTTCAATGAAATCCCGCTCTTCCTGCGGGTAGTACTTGCTGCCGGCCACGCTGAGGATGTAGTTGACGCCCTGGTTGGGGTCGTCCACAATCTTGCCGTCCATAAGGGGGTAGGTGCGGGTATAGGCGTGATCGTGGCCTACGAGGACCATGTCCACGTGGTACTTGTCGAAGAGCGGGCACCAGGCATCACGGATCGCGCTGTTGTCCCGGTGCGGCTTGGAGGTGTAGGGCGGATGGTGCAGCATGACGAATTTCCAGGTGGCGTTTGATTGCGCCAACTGTTGATCAAGCCAGTCGGTCTGCGTGTCGGGGTCCAGGTTGCTGTCGAGCACGACAAAGAAGGCGTTGCCGTAGGTGTAGCTGTAGGCCCGCTCCGGGGTAATGTCTTTCGGGCCGTTGTCGGGCAGGTCGAAGAGCTGTAAATACATGCGGGCCTCGCCGTCCTCGCAATCGTCGTGGTTGCCGATGAGGGGCACGAGGGGGCGTTTGGCGAAGACCGTGCCCGCGGAATGGAAGAGGGTGTCCCATTCGTTTCGGCGGCATCCTTTGTTGACGAGATCACGCGCGAGAATATAGAAGGCGGCTTCGGGATGGCGCGTATAGGCCGCCTGCATCATGGCGCTCCAGCCCTCAATCCCGATCTGCACGTCGCCCATGTAGATGAAGGAAAAGGTGTCCGTGTCCGGGCTGGCCGTGGTGAAACGCGCCTCGGGGGACCAGTCGTCGCCATGGCCCACCTGGTAGACGTAGGCCGTGCCGGGGGTGAGATCGTTCAGCGCCGCGGTATGGTGGGCATTGACGGGGTCATTGGCCAGTTGGGGATCTTCGAGCAGGCTGGTTTCGGCGGGCACCGTGTGCCACTCGCCGCCGCTGGCGGGACGATACCGAAGCCGGTTTGCCCCTTCGGTGACGCTGGTCCGCCATTGGACGGCTTGGGTGGTGGTGGGATCGCCGTTCCAGGTCAAGGTGATTTGATCGGGCCGCGTGCCGGCGGGATGGGCCGTGACACGCACGTCTTGAATAAGGACCGGGTGCGCCCCGATGACATACCAGCCCGTGTAAAGCGCGGCGGCACAGCCCAGTACCGACCACAGCAGGCGGACCCGGAAACGCTCGGCGCGCCGTCGCAGCCGTGTCAGGCCGTAGAGCCCCCCCGCCGCGATCACCGCGAAACCCAGCACCACGTGGATATCCACCAGGTACCATTTGGTCATGCGCAGAAAGCGCCAGTCGGCCATGGCGACGTCGGTGCCGCGGGCGGCGAAGAAAAGGAACAGACCAGTGAAGATAACCAACACGGTGGCGGTCACCGTGTACGCGGCGAGAAAAGCGCGGACACTGATGCGTTGTCCGGGCGTGGAAGCGGTAGGCATGGGGTATTTGACTCCTGCGGGGAAAAGGGCCCGCGTGATACGTGATGGCGCACGCGTGTACGCTGAAACGGGCGGCTCAAAAGGTCCAATCTTGAGGGCGTCGAAACATGTGCCCCTATGGAGCGGAAGGTTACATGGGAACACCGCTGCCGTGCAAATGGAACACGGGGCGGGGGCCTGCGTCACCAAAGTGAGTTTTTCGATTTTTCTTTTGTTTTTGGGCAGTAGCATGTAGTATATATACTACATGGCCGTTGATTACAACCACAGGAGGATTGAGTATGACCCGGCTCCAACAATTGGAAGCACAACG
>JAJRTN010000006.1 GCA_024278275.1 Candidatus Hydrogenedentota bacterium | reverse complement strand
CGGTAAAACGACATCCTGTTACTGCTTTCCCCCCTGCACGGGGGGCAAAATTTCCCGCTCCGCTCGAAATGCCAAAGCGGGAAACAGGCCCCGGGCCTTGCCAAAGTCGCCAGGTCCGGACCATAATAAAGTGGTTGTTGGCAATCATGGAACGTGCGGCGGCGGCAGGAACAAGCGCCGGCACAAGCCCGCGCACACAGGAGAAACGGCCCTTGAAAAACGGGTTCCGCACCGCCTCGCCCACATGCCTTCGCGGGACCGTCCTGTTTCTCTGCGCCTGCTTGCTCATGTTCCCGGCCCGGGGGGGGGAACGAAAGCGGAACGACATCATCAAGATCGCCACGGTCAACGCCAACTACCGCGTCGCCCTGGAAGCCATCGGCCGGCGCTACACGCAGATGAATCCCGGTGTGAAGGTCGAGGTGACCATCGTGGCGCGCGATTTCGAGACCTGGCTGCGCACCCGCCTCGAGGGCGGCGGCGACCAGGTACCCGACATCTTCAACGTGAATTACCTGGTGGGTTACGAGCAAAAAGGCTATTTCATCTGGCTCACGGACTACCTCGACCAGGTCAACCCCTACACGGGCAAGCCGTGGCGCGACACGCTGGACATGGCCCTCGTGGAACGCTACAAGTTCGCCGGGCAGATTTACCTCATCCCCCTCGACTACATTGAAATCGGGGTCTTCTACAACAAGGACCTTTTCAAAGCCGCCGGGGTCGGCGTGCCGGAAACCTGGACCGAGTGGATGGACACGTGCCGAAAGCTCCAGGATTCCGGCGTGGTGCCCATCGCCATTCCCGGCAACGCCGATTCCTTCTGGGTGGGCACCATGGGGTGGCTCTTTCGCCTGGTGGGCGACGCCTATCTCCGCGATCTCTTTCCCCTGATCGCCTCGCGACCCGGCGATTGGGACTACGACGAAGCGCGCAACGGCAACTTCCATTATGACCCTGACGATCCCTATTGCGATCTCTACGCCGTGCTGAACCAGGAGCGCCTCATCAATGCCGTCATGCCGCCGGAGCCCGGCAACGACATGCGGGGCATCATCGACTTCCAGGGCGAGCGCTTCCGGGCCATCCACCAACGCATCAGGGAACTGAGCCGTTTTTTTCAGCCCGGATACTTCGGGGCCGATGACAACAGCGTGCTCCAATTGTTTTACCGGCAGCGCGCGGCCCAGGCCTTCTTCACCTCGGCCAATATCACCGCCATCATCCGGGATTTCAAAAAGCTGAATCCCGAGGATCGTTTCGATTACGGCATCTTCTGGTTTCCGCCCATCACGGACGACCCGCTGGTGCAGGGCCCTTTCCGGGGCGTGGGCGGCAGCGGCACCTCCTTCGGCATCTATGACAAGAAAGATCCGGCCCATACGGCGAACTGCGTGGATTTTTTCATGTACCTTACCTCGCCCGAGGGCGGGAAGATGCTCATTGAGAAAACCCTGGAAGCGGATCAACCCTTGAGCGGCCCTTCCGCCATCAAGGGCGTGAAGCTGCCCCCCGAGATCGCCGAGAAGTTCGACGTTTTCAAGGGACACGGCTACGAGCGCCTCAACTTTCGCGGTCTGGCGGACGAACAAGAGAGCGTTTTCGAGTGGGTGACCATCGCACAGGAGTATTTCGCGAGGCGTATGCCCCTCGATGAATACCTCGCGGCTTACCACGCCAGCGTACTGCGGGCCATTCCGCGCCTGCAATACAAATTCGGTTACGACCTCGACCCCACCACGCCCAACCACGTGGACAAGCGAAGCGACCTGGCCAGGAATCCCGTGTGGAAGTGGAATCCTTTCTCCAACGGCATCTTCGCGGTGTTCCTCATCGTTGCCGGGTTCCTTCTCTTTGTGAGCTACCACACTTTCCGCGCCCAGGGCACCACGCGCCACCTCACCATCACGGCCTACACCCTCCTCCTGCCGACCTTCCTGCTCCTGTGTACCTTTAATTACTATCCGGTCCTCTCCGGCCTCTATCACGCTTTCACCGAATGGGAACCCGGCGAACCGGCCAGGTGGGTGGGGCTCCGTAACTTTCATACGCTTTTCACCGATCCCTATCTCTGGGCCGGCGTGATCAACATGCTCATCATGACCACGGCGACCCTGTTAAAGGCGACGGTGGTGCCCTTTCTGGCGGCCGAGATGATCCTGGCCTTGCGAAGCACGCGGCTGAAATACATCATCCGCACGAGTTTCCTCCTCCCCATGGTCGTGCCCGCCATGGTGACCCTGCTCATCTGGCGGCTTATTTACGACCCGAACATCGGTATGCTGAATCGCCTCCTGGAGGTGGTGGGCCTGGGAGGGTGGACCCAAAGCTGGCTGGGCGAACCCCACCTGGCGCTGCCCTCCATCATCTTCATGGGCTTTCCCTGGGTGGGGGCCTTCGGCCTCCTCATCTACATGGCGGGCCTGATGAACATCCCCGCCAGCGTACACGAGGCCTTCCGGCTGGAATCCACCAATGTCCTCCGCCGTATCCTGGCCATCGACGTGCCCATGGTGCGCGGCCAGACCCGACTGCTGGTGGTGTTGACCTTTATCGGATCGCTCCAGGACTTCCAGTCCGTCCTCATCCTGACCAACGGCGGGCCGGGGCTCTCCACCATGTTGCCGGCCCTGCGCATGTACCACGCGGCCTTCCGATTCTCCCACTTCGGCTACGGCGCGGCACTCGGACTCGCCCTCTTCCTGGTAATCCTCCTCATCACGGTGATTAACTTCAAGCTCTTCAAACCCGCGGAGGAAATGTGACCGTGATCCGGCGAAGCGCCATCAACCAGGCCCTTCTCGTGGGCTTCCTGCTCTTGTTGGGCGTTTTCACCCTATTCCCCTTTGCCATGACCCTCCTCATTTCGCAGAAGTCCAACGCCGAGATCCTGACGCATTTCTGGGCTTTCCCAAGACAGTTTCGGCCCGAGTACTACACGGACGCCTACCACGCGATTATCACCTACATGGTGAACAGTCTCGTTAACGGCTCGGTCGTGGTGGCCGGCGTTGTCTTCCTCTCCTCCGTCAGCGGCTACGCCTTCGCGCGCATTAACTTCGCCGGGAAAAAACCGGCCTTCCTTTTCATTCTCGCCTTGCTCATGGTGCCGGGTATCCTCACCCTGGTACCCTCCTACAAGTGGTACAACATGCTCCCCCTCATCGGCGGCAACAACTGGCTCGGCTACGGCGGCGAGGGCCTGTTGAACCGGCGGCTCGTGCTCATCATCCCCTACATCGCGGGAGGGCAGGTTTTCGGCATTTTCCTCTGCCGCACCTTCTTCGAGCAGATCCCCACGGAATTGTTCGAGGCGGCCCGCATCGACGGGGCGACAGAGTTCGGCGCCTACCGCCATGTCGCCCTGCCCCTGTCGGTGCCCATCCTCGCCACGCTCGCCATCATGACCGCCGTGGGCCAGTACAACGACTACATCTGGCCCAGCGTGGCCATGAGCGACAACAAGCTCCAGGTCTTTTCCGTGGGTGTCACCCTTTTCGGCGTGGAGGGCAACCTGGACCAGGGCCCCCAGATGGCGGGCTTCGTCATCGGCTCCATCCCCCTTGTCCTCATCTTCGCCTTCGGCATGAAGTACTACGTCGAGGGCCTCACCAAGGGCGGCCTGAAAGCGTAGGGCGCGCCCCGGCGCACCGCTCCACCCCAGGACTTCCCACATGCGTCCGTGTCCGTCCAACCCCGCTTTTCCTTACCCCGCTTCGGCCACCGCGGCCTTTTCCCGCCAGTAGGCCCGCCGCGGCACCAGCGTGGACACGCAGGAAATGCCCAGTGCGAAAAGGGCGGCGGCGGCGAAAACCGCCTCGT
>JAJRTN010000058.1 GCA_024278275.1 Candidatus Hydrogenedentota bacterium | reverse complement strand
GCGGGCATCCCGCCATTTCGGGTCGCTCACGTTGTTTCCATGACCGCCCCAGGCGATGACCTTCTGACGGAGGGCATCGCGCACGTCGAAGGTATCCACGTCCTGCACGCCCAGTTCGGTCAATTCGGCGGGTGTGAAGTGCCCGGCCAGGTAGTCCCGGAAACGCGCCACCGACCAGTCGCCGAAAGACTTGGTGAGCGGCGGACGGCCGAAGCTGTCCCAACCGCCCCAGTTGTCGGTCCACATGCCGTTGAGCCCGGAATCGGCGCCCATGAGGGCGGAGGCGTAGGTATAACCGTGCCACCCCGGACAGGCGGAATCCTTCTGAAACATGATCAGGCTGCAATACTTTCCGTTGATATTCAGTGTGCCGTCGAGAGGCCCTGCCGGCGCTCCCGTCTCCGGGTCGATGGCGTTGATGGTTGCGTTGAAGTAATACTCCATCCCTTTGTTGCCCCAAAGATCCTTCGAGATACAGGCGTCAAAGATACGGCTGTTACGTGGGTCGGTGGGATCGTTATTGAAATAGCCGGTGGCAATCGTGCCATCCGGGTAGGTCAGCGGCGGGGCGCCGTAGCGCGGATGGGTCCGGGTATAGGGGCGCGCGAAGTCCTCGTCGTCCCAGAAGTTCTGCACGCCGATCCATCGCCGCGTGCCCCCGCCATAGTTCTGCCAATTCCAATGAATCGCCAGGCGGGGCGTCACGTTGACCCCGTCCCACGGGCCAACCTCCGCCAGGTAGCAATAGGACTGGCCGTAGGTTTCGTAGTAGGAAATGGTCTTCAGGCCCGCCTCGGCGAAGGCTGTCTGCATGGACGGCCTCTCGCCGGCGATTTGACCGTAGGTTCCCCAACCCGGATCGTTGTGGTTGCTGAAAAAAGCCACCGTGGCGTGGTGTGCCAGCGCGGTAGAGAGGTCATTGGTTGAAACAATGCGGGGAAAGTCCTCCCACCAGGGCGGATCGCTTGCCTGCTGGGACCAGGCTCCGGGAAAAACCGCAGCGCAGAACACCGTGGCCATGATGACCTGCAAATACCGTGAAACCGAACTTGCGCGCATGGAATCATCCTCGCCCCTGTTATGGACTCAACGAAGTATCAGTATACCCCAACGTTAAAATAAAACGGTCAGCGGTGCCCCCCAGGCCACATCATCCCCGCGAATGCGGGGTCGTACCTTGATTCTTTCCGAAGATTTTCGTTTTTGCGGGCATGACGAAAGAATAGGGGAAAACACATTTTTCTACCGAACTTCACGGGTAAGGGGTTAGTCCCCGGATGATGCCTGGTCTGCCGCCGCCTCAAGTACGGGGCGTACCCGCTTGGCCAGGGCCTCCGCTTCTCCGTTTCGGCCTTCGCGGTGATAAATCCACGCGAGGCGCGTGCCGGCCAGGCGCAACATGTCCGTCACCTCCGGAGACGCCGTGTCTCCGGACGCCAGCAGCAGGGCGTCGTTCACGGAGGCGGCGTACAATTCCTTCGCCCGCGCCACCTCTCCCTGTTCCTCGTGGGAACGGGCCAACAGCACGTTGAGCCGGAGTTGAGCGGGCGTCACGCCTTCCAGGCCGGCCAATCCCATGTCGATACGAAGGCGCGCGGCATCAATGTCACCGGCGTCCAGGTATTGCTCGGCGGCTGCGGCAAGAATCAAGGCCCGTTCTTCGCTGTTGCCGGCGACGGCCAGCGCCCGGTCGAAGGCTTTCTGGGCCTGCTCCGTTTTCGGCGGTTCAAACTGCCCGTACACCTCGCCCAGCCGGGTAAGGGCGGCGCACTCGTCGAGATCACCCGGTGTTTCCCGCAGGGCATTTAACACGCTTTCAAGATTCGACCCGGATTCCAGTTGTTCCATCACCGAACGCACCGCCGTCGCCTCCGGAGTCGCTTCAAGCTCGGCGGGATCCCCGGTCGTTACGGACGTGATGTCATAGTCGGGCTCGCCCCACTCGCCGGGCCGCTTCTGCTTGCCGGAAGGTGCGTTCCGGGAAGACCGTGCCGTGGGCGCCCGTTTGCCGCGAAGGAAACGGGCATTCTCGCGGGTGGTGCCGGCCTTCGCAGTAAAGCGCTTCGCCGTTCCCCCCAAGCCGGACCGAACCTTTTGCTGGCCCATGAGCGC
Organism: Candidatus Hydrogenedentota bacterium; assembly: GCA_024278275.1. Lineage (GTDB taxonomy): Bacteria > Hydrogenedentota > Hydrogenedentia > Hydrogenedentales > JAJRTN01 > JAJRTN01. The sequence goes on along the minus strand of JAJRTN010000058.1, from coordinate 15,080 downwards.
CGCGGTCGTCATCACGCCCACAAGGATCAGCAGTATGCTGATTACCAGGATGGCCTGTTTCTTGTCCATGCGGCTCTCCCGCCCGCGGCCTACTCCGAACCCACGTCCATGGGGCCTTCCACGGTTTCCAGTTGGACCGGTCGCGCCGTGCCGCCGGTCACGCGGATCTCGTTACGCACTTGATCCACGCCCTCGATGCTCCCGGCGATGTTTGCGGCCAGGGTTCGTTTGGCTTCGCTGTTCACCGTGCCCGTGAGGATACAGATCCCGTCATTGACTTCCACATCCAGGGCGCGAATGCTCAGGTGCTTGTTCAGGAGGATGGACGTTTCCACCCGGCCCTCGATCCATTCGTCGCTGAACTGTCGTCCCACGTTCTGCACGGGATCGACTTTCTTCCTGGGGCTGACGGTCAGGTTGTTGACAAGACGCTTCACGCCCCTGGTGTCGGCCGCCACGCGGCCCAACGCCTTCTTTTGTTCCGCTGTGCCCACCACGCCATGAAGGGTAACCACGCCATTTACCGTGGACACGCCGATGCGCAGTCCCCTGAACTGGCGATGGTAGAGCAGACGGGCGCGAACCGAGGCGGAAATCGTTTTGTCGTTCCACTTTTGACGGAAACCGCGCCGTTCTTTTTCCCCCACCACCGTGGGGATGGCGGTGATTTGGTTGTGAACCGACTTGACCCCCTTGGCGGAGCGGGCAAGATCTTCGGCCAGGTTCCGCTGCACGTCGTCGTGTACACTGCCCGTGAGTGTTACATGGCCCTCTTTCGTGGTCGTGTTGATATTGAAGGGGCTCAGGTGCTCGTTGAGCAGGAACATGGTCTCGATACGCGCCGTAATGGCGGCATCCTCCACTTCCGTGGAAATACCGCCGGCGGCGCAGAAAGAACCGGTCAACACGGCCAACAACATGACACCCATGGCGCGGCACCTCATCATTTAATAACCGGCAAAACCGGAGCTGGTGGGCTAAGGCCCTCGGCGTGTGATACCTTGGAACACCGGTCCATTGTACCGTGTGGCGTTCAACGGGGGCAAAGGATCGAGGACAAGGTTCGAGGATGAGGCAGGGGACGAAGCCCCGTCAAACCGGTGGACCCAGGGGACCTCATTTGCCCGCGATCCACTTGCGCCACCAGGTCCACTCCGTCCACGGCTTCCCCCTACCGTGGCAGCGGATTGCATGGCGATACACGTCGAGTTTGCCGAAATGACGGTTTGAGGGGGGAGGAACGGTTTCCGGTGACGTTATGCAACGTTGGGCTCTCTTCTCGTTGGTAAGGCGCATCGCGCTATAATCAGGCCCGCAAGGCAACAATGCACGACGTTTCGGGAGCCATGAAGCCAAGATGATTGATTTGCGCAGTGATACGGTGACGCGGCCCGGCGCGGGAATGCGGGAGGCCATGGCCGCCGCGGAGGTGGGTGACGATGTGATGGGCGAGGATCCCACGGTGAACCGACTCCAGGACCGTGCGGCGGCGCTGTTGGGAAAAGAGCGGGCCCTCTTCGTGCCTTCGGGCACCATGGCCAACCTGTTGGCCTTTGTCGCACAGACACGTCCCGGCGAAAGCATCCTGCTGCACCAGGACGCCCACCCCTTCCATTATGAAGGAGGCAACGTGGCGGTGGTGGGCGGTCTGCTTACCCGGCTGCTTCCCGGCGCGCAGGGCAGGATTTCCGCTGAAACCCTGGCCGGATCGGTGATTCGAAGCAATGATCATCACCTGTCCAATACAACGGTAGTGGCCCTGGAAAACACGACGAACCGGGGTGGGGGTGCGTTCTATACGGAAGCAGCCTTCGCGGCCATTGCCGGGGTGGCCCATGAACAGGGGCTGCGGGTGCATTGCGACGGCGCGCGGCTGTTTAACGCGGTTACGGCCACGGGAACGCCGCCCGACCAGTACGCCCGCCATTGCGACACCGTGTCTTTCTGCCTTTCCAAGGGCCTGGGGGCGCCGGTGGGCTCGATCCTGGCCGGCGACGAGGCCACCCTGGAGGAAGCCCACCGGTACCGCAAAATGCTGGGCGGGGGCATGCGGCAGGCCGGAATCCTGGCGGCGGCGGGACTGTACGCCTTGGAGCACCAGGTGCCGGACCTGGCCGAGGACCATCGGCGTGCGGCTTGGTTCCGGCAAACCCTGGCGACGCAGGGCTTGACCTTTCCCCTCCCCTCCCCGACCAATATCGTTTATGTCGAGGTGGCGGAGGCCCCGAAAGCCGTCGTGGCGTTGGCGCAAGCCGGGGTAAAGGTCTTCGCGACGGGACCAAAGCGATTGCGGGTGGTGTTTCACCGCGACATTTCGGACGCGGACACGGAAGCCGCCGTGGAAATCTTCAGCCGAACCTTGCTCAGTTGACGCCGGAGGCCATGGCCAGGTCGATCCTGAGCTTCACGCGGCCATCCTCGCAGGCCAGGGCCAGGGAGACTTCCCGTACCTTGGATGCCTGCTGGCACCAATCTGCGGCGAAGGCCTTGAATGACGCCGCGGTAAAGTCCCGCAGAACGCCCGCATCGGCGAACTGCCGGCCCATGGCGGCGATGCTCTCGCAGGCAGGCGCGGGCCGCAGCCGGAGCCTGAAATTGGCGGGGCTGGCTGGGGACTCCCGCGTAATACCCTTGGCGAGCGCCGATTCGAGTGCGAGACGGCTGTTGCTCAGCAGAAGTTGTCCGTCGCGGTAGCCGAAAGAGGGTTCAATGTCCGGTCCACCGATGAGAGGGACATGCACCATGCCCGACGCCTCATCGTACCGTGGAACAAAGTTGGGATCGCCGCCGCTTTGCTCCGGCACGGATTTGAAACGCCCCATGACCTCTGTCACGAAAGCCGCGTCGGCCTCGAATCCGGCCAGCAACACCGGCAGGGGCACCATGGCGTTGAGCGCCGCGCCCCGCCATTGGAGCCAGCCGGGGCCGGTGACGGTCCGGGCAAAGGCCGGCAATACCGTGGCCAGCGGTGTTGCCGTATCGGGTGGGTCCCGCAGGAGATGAACCACCGGCGCTAACGGCGAGGAGGCACCGGATTTCGAAAGGAGACCATCCAAGCGCTCCAGGAAGGCCGGAAAGGGTTGCCCCACGTCCACGGCGACCGTCATCAGCCCCTCCGCCGGAGTTACCGCGCGGCCCCCGGACATCCCGTCCAACAAAGGCGCATAACGCGCGCGGCAGGCCTCGCGCAGGTCGCCCGACGCCGCCAGGACCAGGCCATCGGGGCGTACCTGGAGCGTTACGTCGATGGTCCGAAACGAATCGCCCAAGAAATCTTCCCTATCCGGGCGAAGCATGGCGAACACGTCGCGCTCCATGGCACCTGCCGCGCCCCGGGCGAATTCGGTCGGGGACAGCGCCTGATCTTCGCTAAGGGTCAGGGAACGGATGAGTGCTTTCCGCGAGGGACTCGCCACCAGCACACGGCCCCGCACGGCATAATAGCCGGTCTTTCCGGGTAATACCCTGAGGTTGAGTCCCCCTGCCGGATCCTGCCCCATATCAACAAAAAACGATCTAAAGCGCTCAACAAGACAACCCACCCGGCTCATTTTCGTGACAAACAGGATGTCACGGAAATCTCGCAAGTCCTGTCCCGAAGCGTGACAGATGCCGTATAGCAGATTGTTCGCGATCCAGTCGGGGATGGGGAGATCGGCCACCCATCGAGACCGCAACGCGACATAGGGGGAGTCCTCGGGCAAGAGGTCCCACACGGCGGAACCGAGCAGATCGGGACGCTTTTCAAGCACGTTGAACATGTACACCTGGTAGGCTTGGTCCGCGGGCACCAGGCGGGGTATCTCGTGGGTGTCGCGGGTGATAAACAGCGCCCAGGCAAGGCAGGCCAGGGCCAAGAGCACCAGGAACGTGGAAAAAACGGGCTTTCGCCGTTTGCGCCGGGAACGGCGGCTCGGATTGACGCGCCCCGTGTAACTCCTCAGCACGTCGCTCATGGCGCCCCCCCCGTCTTCAATCGCCAGGAGGTGAACGGGCCCATGCGTCCATCACCATGGGGCACGGCGACGTAAACCGTCCGCGTGCCGGGTTCAAAGACCGTGCCGAAACGGGTTCGCTCATTACAGATGGCGGACATGGGCTCCTCGGTCCCTGTCGTGTCTGAAAGAACGCCCTCTATCTCGTTGCGGCCAATGATTCGCTCATCGGCGAGCAGTTCCTCGACCCGGGCATAACGGAGCCGGGCGTCGGGCGCGGTAGCATGATGGCGGGGATCGGAACCCGTCAGGAGCCCGGTTCCCCCCGCCAGGCGGACCGAAAGGGTTTCGCCAAGCATAACGACGGCCGCGCTCGGCGTACCTTCGCCCGGCGAGGCCAGCAGCACATGATAACCGGACAAGCCTTCGTGGAGGCGCAACACCTCGATGGCGGCGTCCACGTCCTTGGCCACGGCCAGCACGTCCCGCAGAACCATGCCCAGGGGCGACGCCTTCACGTTGGGCGGCCCGAGGCGTTCGCTTCGTTCGGCGCAGATCACGAGGCCGGCATCGTTCATCCCGGTGAAGGTGCCCACGTGCCAGGGGAAGTCAATCTGGAGGAAAGCGCGGCCCTTCTCGGGATAAACCTCGGTCACAACCGGAGTTTCCTCCCGTGCCCAGTCGAGGTTGCGCCCCACGAAAAGCCGGTCGGCCCCGGCACGGTCGCCCACCACGGCAAACATGGTGCAAAGGGGGGTATCGAAAAGGGGCGCGCTGTCGGGCTGAAGCGCAAATTCATGGGCATTCTGCGCCAGCCACACGGCGTCGAAGGGCATTCCTGCGCCCTCGGCCATGCCCTCCAGTTCCAGCAGGAGCGCGTCATCCAGCTCGCCCAGGCGGGGTCGCGCGCCCCCGGCGAGAAGGGGCAGGAGAACCGGCGTGGGGTCGATGAAAGCGGGGAGCCACGACCAGATGGGCAATGCGGGCCGGTAATCGCCCGACCGGACGGGGGCCACGATGGCCGCTTCGTAGTAGGCCTTGATTGCTGCGGCGAAGGCCAGACCCCGTTGCCGTCCCACGGTGCGGGGCGGGCCGGAAAGAATTACATGGCGAACCCCTTCGACCTCGTTCACGACCGGCGTGTCGGGAAGGGGGTCCGCTTCGGGAGGAACGCCCCGCGTCATGAGGCCCTCGAACTGGCGGCAGAACCAATCCTCCATGCCCGGGCCGAACAAACTGATGGCGGCTTCGTAGGAAGGACGGCGATAGTCGGTCGGGCCCGTGAAATAGAGCAGGTAGTCATTGGCCAGCCCCACCGTGAACTGCGCGCCATAGCCCCGCGCCAGGGCGCGCTGGCGCAGGGCGTGGGCGATGGAAACACAGGGTTCACCCGGCAGGAAGGTAAGGAGCAGATCGTTGATCTCAAGCGTTTTCAGAATGGCCTTCGTCGGCACGATGGCCCCGGCCAAGGTGGGCGGCATGTCCACTTCCAGGTGGCCCACGTGCAAGGTGGCGTCGCCACAGACAATCTTGTTCGCCGCGCCCTTGGCGCGCACCGCGAGAAGTCTTCCCACGGATTCCGTCCGCGCCCATCCCGACTTGTTCTCCGGGTTGGCGATGGTTTGGTCGCCCTCGGCCCCATTGAGGAACAAGGCGATGCAACCGGGTGATGCCAACCGCTCAATCTCGTCATAGTAAAAACCGGGATAATCGGCCGAAAAGGCATACCCGTCGGCCGAAGGAACCGAAGTCGGATGGGCGGCAAAGTTCGTCACGATAGCGATGGAAGCGCCGTCCGCGTCGTCCACGCGAATGACCCCGATTTGTTCGTCGATGGGACCGTCGGGGATACTGCGGTTGCGGGAGAGCACCTCCTGTTTGGCGGTGGCATAGCCGATGGAAGCACGCCGCGCCTGCTGCACGGCCAGACGCATGGCCTCGGCAATCCCCTCGGCGGTCCGGTCGATCACCTCGGGCATATAGCGGCCCGTCATCAAACGGGTGAGGAGCCGGTGCGACATGGCGCCGGGACCGCTGTGGGTGTGCGTGGCCGTGAGAAAGACGTTCTCGGGAGGCACCACGGAAGGCACCAGTGCCAGCACACGCTCCCGCAGTTCGGGGAGAATGAAGCACAGGTCGGTGTTGACGATTAAGGCCGGGGTCTCGCCATCCGTCAAATAGAGTGCCCGCGCCCAGAGCGGATCATGCACCCCGGTGGAGGACCGCCCCATCCGGTCGCCATAACCCGTAAGCGGAACCCCCACGGTGGGGGTGATCTCGATCTTCGCGGCACCCGCTTCAAGCGCGGAGGCCACGGGAAGAGAAGACACCGCGAAAAGCAGCAGGAGCAATATGAGTCGTTGAATCACGCCGTGGCGGACCTTTCCTGGCCGGTTGCTACCGGGGTTGGCGCAAAGTGTAGCACGTTGTCCGGCGCCGTATAAACGTGCCCTTTGGGAAAAAGTGGCCATCAGCGAGACGGCCACATGAACCTGTATCCACTATTGTTACGTGAATATGAGCCTGAAAGCGGGGGGAGGGGGTGGTTTCAGCGCGATCATTTACCCATGGATTGGGACCTGGTTGCCTGATGGGTGCAATTCAGGCCGAAAGGCCGTATGGACCGTGGGTGAGCGAAGCAGGCACGGCATGCGGCAATTCACGGATTTGCACGCCCCATTCATCCTGTGCTACACTTTCCGGCGTCCACACCAAGCCATGCGTACCCGTAGCTCAATTGGATAGAGCGTCTGGCTACGGACCAGGAGGTTGCGGGTTCGATTCCTGCCGGGTACGCCATTCTTTTCTCTTGCCACTCCTTGACAGCCCTTGTCTTTATTGGCCAAAGTCCCTGTTGCATGATCCGTCACACGGTTGGGGTTGTCTCCCTCTAAATTGCCACTAAATGACGGCAAATGACCCTTTGGGGCGGAAGTTGGTGCAACCTCCCGTGCAACCGAAACCGCCGCAACCGGGTGAGTGTCCTCGGATTCAAGGGCCGGGAGTTTGTCTACCGCCCCCTGCATATCCAACAAGCCAAGGTGGGTGTAGGTGTTCGCGGTCAGCTTGGGGGCGCTGTGCCGCATGAGCCGTTGCGCCACCTGTAGGGATACCCCGGCTTTTGCCAGCATGGTCCCGAAGGTATGCCGCGTTTTGATGGATGGCTCCACATATTGCAGTATCCACTTCTTTCGCAGCTTTTCCCGTTAGCGACTTGATCTGCTCACGCTGTAGGTGAATGGCCCCATTGGGTGTTGTTCGTAAGAAACGCGCAATGGTTTCAGGAAGGGATCGGGCTACTTGCTGAAGAGACGGGAGAAGAGGCGGCAATGTCCCGTTTCAACCCACACGTCATCGACGGATATTTCATACGCGCCTTGTTCCAGATGACTGCGCAGCTCTTGGCGCACGCCCTCCGGCACGGTTTCTCGGGCCGTTCGCAAGACCAGCCGTGCTTCGAATCCCTCCCATTTGCTCGTGAACTCCCGGTTACCGAAAGCCTCGACGGTGGCGGTTATGCGTTGGCCCGCCTTGGCTCTTGGGCGCGTCGTGGAATCGGTCAGGGATACCTGGAAGGTCACCTCATCTTTCCCCGGTTTCAGTTTCACGGGATAGGAAATGTCATCAATGTTGACTTGGGTATCACGCGATGAGGCCTGAAGCCTTTCGCGTTCTTGCTCATCCAGTTTAGTCAGGGCCACGGTGAACGTGCCCGAGAGGGACATCTCCGTAACCCGAGCAGGGAAGGGCGCCGTGGACCAGCGCGGTAGCAGCACCTTCACGGTATCCCCCACGCCAATCGAGGGCATGCGGTCCGGAGAAAGGGTTGTTTCAATGAAAACGTGGTCGTCCGTCGCGACGCGCATCACGGGAACATGGGCGGGGATGGTCGTTCCGGCCTTGGCCTGGGTTACCGAGGTAACCCAGCCGACAAGGCCGGCCTTCAAATCCTCTGCCTCCACTTCCTGGGGAATCAGTGCCAGCATGGCGCGATAGCGTTCGGCCGCTTCGGCATTATCCCGTTCCATGGCCTGGGTGATTTGCGTGCGCAGCTCGGCGGACAGCTCGTGATTGGCTACCTCGGCGGGGTCCACTACCATTCGGGCCAAGGGGGTTCCGGGCCGTACCTGCTCTCCCCCCGACACGAATTGCTTCAGAAGAACAGTCTTCACGGGAAAGACGTGGATCTCGGCACGGGGCCGGATGGTGCCGGAAGCCCGCGCCGACACGGGGGTCTGAATAAACCAGGTGGATGCGGCTCCCAGCAGGATGGCCAGCCCAAAAACGTAGCCCGTCAGGGTCACAATGCGCGGAGTCTGATGATAGAGCCAATCCCTGAAGGGTCTTTTCTTCACGGTGCATTCTTCCCTTTTATTGCCGGGATTTCCGGTCAAACGAGAACCACTTCCACGCCCGTCTCCCGGATGGCAGTGCATGTCGCCGGGTCAAGCTGTTTGTCCGAAATGATCATGTCCACCCCGGTGATGGGGCAGATGTTCGCGAAGGCGCGACGGCCGCCCTTGGTGCTGTCGCTGACCACCACCCGCCGCGCCGCGATGCTCATGGCGGCCCGGGTCACCTCGGCCACCTCGTGGTCCGTGGTGCTCAACCCGTAGGTGGCGTCGAAGCCATCGACGGACAGGAAAGCGATATCCACGGCGAACTGCTTCACCGCATTGACCAGCATGGGGCCGACCAGGTCCCGGCTGGCGGGCCGGTAACGGCCGGCCAGCATGAAGAGGGAGAGACCCTCCCGCTCACTCAGCGCGTCGAAGATGGCCAAACCGTTGGTCACCACGGTCAGGTTCAGCGACTCGGGCAGGCGCAGCGCGATCTGCATGGCCGTCGTTCCCGAGTCCAGGAGGATTGCCTGGTTCGGCCGCACCAGTTTCACGGCATACCCCGCGATGGCGTTCTTTTCCCGGATGCTCCGGGACAGGCGGTCCTGGTAATTCAACTCGTGCTGGGTGGACGAGGCGAGAATCGCGCCCCCGTACACCTTCTTCGCCTGGCCCTTCTGTTCCAGTTTCGACAGGTCTCGACGGATACTCGATTCGGAGAATCCAAAACGGCGGGCCAGGTCGGACACAATGACCCGCCTCTTTTCCTTCAGGATTTGCGCAATGGCTTCCTGTCGTTCTAAGTCGGAAAGTCCCAAGGCTGCTCTCCTTTCCTCCACGGGTTGCGCCGGGATGGTGGTGTTCGCCGCGACATTGTGCGCCGGGCACCCGCCCGGAGCCACATCGTGCGCGTTGATATGCGCGATTGTCGCACAGGCAAAGCATACCGCGCAAAAGCGCGCAAGAGGCACGCACCCCGTCATGACGCTGGCTCCCTGACCGAGGGGGGCCAGGAAGAACGAACCACGGCGCGGAGTTCATCCAGGGTGGCAAGGCGACCCCGGCCCCAGGCCTGTACGAGCACATTACCGGCCACGGTGGCCTCGGCCACGGTAGTGACGACCTCCCGTTGCGCCGCGTTCGCCAGGAGTTGGGCAAGGAGTGAGCACTTGGCGCCGCCCCCCACGAGGTAAATACGGCCAAGGTCGCGTTTCATCAGGGCCGCAAGGGACCGTGCCCCCCGGGCCACGGCTTGGGCGAGGCTTTCATAAAGACAGCGGGCAATGGCCGCGGGACTTTCGGGCAGGGTCTGGTCTTGTTCGGCCAAGGTTCGAGCAAGGGCGTGCCGGAAGGGTTCGTCCGGCTGGAAAGCCAATTCCTCAAGGTCCAGGGAAACCTGGGACGGCCCGGCGGTCGCGGCCCACTCGGCCCATTGAGCCGCCCGGGGGCCGCCTTCCTCCTGGATGAAGCGTTCCAGGTGGTAGAGGCCGAGCATGCCGCGCATCACGGCCCACCGTCCGCCGGGAAGACGGATGTTTCCGACGCCGTCTTGCAGGCCCCGGGGGGTCACGACGGGCGCCGCGGCTTCCATACCCACCATGGCCCAGGTGCCCACGCTGACCACCACGTCGCCCGGTGCTTCAATAGGGGCGGCGGCGAAGGCGGAAGCCGTGTCGTGGGCCGCGGCCAGCCGAACTTCCCAGGCACCGGACGCATTGCCCGGCGGGTGGAAGGTACCGATGGCCTCGCCACAGGGCCGGATCGGCGGAAAGAGGGCGGGGGGAATCCCGAAATCCGCCATGAGCGCTTCATCCCAGGCTAAATCACCGTCGTGGAGTTGGGTGAGGGAGGCCATGCACGGCTCTGTTGCCATGGCGCCACAGAGGGCGTGGTTCACCAGTCCGGGAATGAATAGGAGGCGTCGGGCGCGGGCCAGGAGTTCCGGGCGCTGCCGGGCCGTGGCCAGGACTTGGTGGAGCGCGGAAATGGGAACGTGGAAACCGGCGGCGCGCCGTTGGAGCGCCAGGGGCGCGATTCGTGCCTCGACCAGATCCTTCACGTCGGCCGTGCGTTTATCCTGGTAGGCGTAGGGCCACTCCAGCAGCTTCCCTGTGACGTCGAGGAAACCATGGTCGTGTCCCCAGGAATCACAGCCCACGCTGATCACGGACGCCCCCGTGGCGGCCGCCCGCTCCAGGCCTTCCCGGATTTCCTTCCACAGGCGGGGCCAGTCCCAGAAGCGGCCGCCTCGCCGGGATACCGTCTCGTTGGTGAAGCGATACATCTCTTCGAGACGGACCGTGCGGCCGTTGAAGCGGCCCAACATGACACGGCCGCTGGTCGCGCCCAGATCGATGGCGACATGGCATTCCTCGGCGGGAAAGGTCATACCCGTCATGCCGTACCCGTTGACACGGGCCACCAGCAAAGGCCGCAGAGTTCCGCGAAGGCACGGTAGCGGCGGGCGGTCACGCCCGGCGCGATGCAGAGATGGTGGGGCCCCCCGGCGCGGGCGTAGTCGTCCATCACCTCGCGGATGTCACGGGGGAACCGGACCTTGTAGTTGGGCCGTTCCCAGGTATCCGTCAGCAGGGGGAAGTCCGTCACCGCGGCATCCAGGGTAATCACGCGAAAAGCGCCCGATCCGTCCAGGGTGAGCGCGCTCAACAGGACCGGCCCCGGCTCGAGGGTGAAACGAAGGGAGCAGAAAGGCTGGCAGGGCGCCAGGGAAAAGGTGCGCGACAAGAGGGTGGGCTTTTCCCCACGCCGCGCCAGGCGCCAGTTCAACTCCGCCATGTGGGTACAAAGGGCGGTATTGTCCGAAAAGTCCATGGTATACAATTCAGTGAAAGAGACGGGCGGTCCCAGGCAGTGGGCGATGGCCGTCCACGCCGTCGCCAGCAGATCCCCCTCGCCGCCATAGGCCAGGCCTTCGCCCATGAGTTTCGTGATACCGAGGAAGGGAATGGTGTCGATACCGGGCGCCCGGGCAATGTGGTCGAAGCTGAAGGTCAGGCCGGCCAGTTGGTATTGCTCGACGAGCTTGCGTAACGCCACTTCCAGGCGCAGCGACCGGTCGTGGTCCTCCCGGGAGACCGTCTCCGCGATGGCGAAGTGTTCTTCGTCGAATAGCCGGGCCTTGTCGATTTCCCCTTGCGAAACCTCCGTGGCGCGGGCGGCCAGTTCCTCGCAGGGGACGGCAAAGGCCTCCAGGCCAAAGGCCGCTCCGAGTTGGCCGGGTTCCACCAGGCCGTCGCCCATGCCCCATTGGGGCGGGGTGAGCCAGGCAATGCGCCGCCCCCGAAGGTCGGCCCGTGCCCGGCAGGCACTAAGGTAATCCAGCAGGTGCGCGCAGGTATCCCCGTCCGCCAGCTTGCCCGTGACGATGAAGAAGGGCCGGTCTTCCCGTACCAGCACGGCGGTGATGTCCTGCACGCCCTGCATGCCATGGTTGTACATGAGATCGTCGAAACGGAACCTGGCCGTCACCGTCCGCGCTTCCTGGGTGTTGAGGATCACGAGGGGCAGCTTGCTGCCGCGGAGGGGGGGGGTTACGGAGAGGCTGTTGGTGTAGCCCGCGCTGATGAGCACCAGGGCGTCGGCCTTCAGTTCTTCCGCCCGCGCGATAAAGGCAGCCGCCTCGTCCACCGTGGCGGTAACCTCGACCGCCACGGTCTCCACGGCATCCCCCAGGTGGGCCAACTCGGCGTTGATATAAGCGCCCATGGTCTCGGTGTAACCGGCATAGGCCTCGCGGTACAGGGCCAGGTGGGTGCCCAGCACGGCAATACGCGGCCTGCGGTTTTCCAGGTGAGGAAGCATTCCTTGGACTCCTTCCTTGGCGACCTACTTGCAGAAAGTGCGTCCGCCGTCCACGAAGATCGACTGGCCCGTAATATACGACGCCAGGTCCGAGAGAAGGAAGACCGTCACGTGGGCAATATCCTCGGGCTGTCCCAAGCGCCGGAGAGGCACCCCGGCCGCCAGGCACTCGCGTTTCTCGGGGTTCGGGTGACGCGCCTTGAGCAGGTCCGTCTCAATAAGAGAGGGATGAACGAGGTTGCACCGAAGTCCTTGGGGACCGAATTCCTTGCAGACGGCCCGGTTGAGCCCCTCCAGGCCCGCCTTGGCGCTCACGTAATCCGCCCGTCCCCCGCCGCCCGCCACGATGGCTGCCGAACCGATGAGTACGATGGCCCCCCTGTTGGCCGCCGCCATGACGCCCGTCACGGCGCGGAGGGCGTAATAGGCGCCGTTCAGATTGATATCGACCACCCGCCGCCATTCGTTCGGCGTTAATTCGGCAAAGGGAAGGGGCGAGGTGAAACCGGCGCAATAGACCAGGTTATCAATACCGCCCCACTGTGCGGCTACCTTTTCCGTGAATGCGGCCGTGGCGTCCGCGTCCGTGCAGTCGGCCACGGTAAAACAGGTTTCCACCCCCAATTTTTTCAGGGCTTGGGCTTGTTCCGGGCAGGATTGGCGGCCGGTCCACGCCACGCGGCTTCCCGCGGATGCGGCCACGCGGGCCACTGCGGCGCCAATGCCGCGGGAACCGCCGATGATGAGGGTGCTTTGACCCGTGAGATCGATGGACAGCATGGAACGAAACTCCTCGAATGCTGTTGACGAACCGGCTCCGTGCAATGGCACGGAGCCGGGGAAAAGACAGACATTGGGTTCCCGATACCTCAGCCCCAGCCGCCAAAGAGATTCAAGCGACCCGGAATGTCGTTGTTGGCCACGCCCACCCCGTCCGTGGGCACGCGCACCGGGAACTTCGAACCCAGCTTGACGAACTCCACGTGGCCGTCCATGTAGAGAACGTTGCTTCCGCCGGGCACGTGGTTGAAGTACACAACGGCCGTGTCGTTGGCCGTGTTCTGGTTACCGGCCCAGGCATCCCACATGACCGGCAGTTGGCTCTGGGCCTTGGTGGAAGCCGCCGGATTGTTGATGTCGGTGATAAAGAAGCGCTCGATGCCGTCACGCAACCGGTGATAGGAGGTCGGGAGGGGCCGCCCGCCCTCGTCCGCCGTGTCCCTATTCCCGTAGCTGAAGGCCAAGTAGGAACTGCTGATGTCACGGCCTCCATAGATGGGCATCTCCCAAATCCCCGCCCAACTCGACGGGCATCCCACCGCCTCGACCACGCTCCCCGGACCGCCGCTGATGCCCGCCATGGGGTAGGTGACGCCCTCCACGGCCGCGAAGATCCCGGCATACTGAACCTCCACCCACATGATATCCGTGAGTTGTGTCATGGTTTCCACCGCCCAGGGGATGTAAAGATACGAGGTGGCGTTGGACAAAAGGGCCATCTGGCACCAACGACCGGCCGTTTGATCCACCGTCAGGTCTACCGCCGCCACGGCGCCCGCAATGTCCTCGGGCAAGTCGAAAAGGCTGGCATCGCCGAAGCCCATGGGATTACTCCCCGCGGCACGCGGGTCCGACGGACAGATGGCGATGTTCGCGTCGGTCCAATACTCCGGATACATGGCGTGGGCGCCCACCCCCATCACCGTGGTCCAACCGATGTTGCTGTAGGTCTGCTTGGGTGGAAAACTGCCCCCCTTGTCCTCCCCCGAATACATCTTGAAGATCAGGCCAAACTGCTTGAGGTTGTTGGCGCAGCTTGCCCGCCGCGCCGCTTCGCGGGCCCGCGCCAGCGCGGGCAGCAGGATGGCCGCCAGTATTCCAATGATGGCAATGACCACCAACAACTCAATGAGCGTAAAACCTTTCCGATTCATTGCGGGCTCTCCTCGGTGCGTTTTTAGAACTGTGGTACCAGTGCGCCTACCGGGGACGTCACCGGGGCTGGCGCGGTTTTCAACGGGTGGCCTACCTATTCTTGCGTTATCATACGCATTTGTGCGTACTTTGTCAATCCTGCGAAGAACGACTTCGACACCATGCATGAAGGAAAGCATCCAGCTTGCTTAAAGGGGCCAGGGCCCTCTCCTGCCCTTTCTCTTCCCTGAACGATGGCTCCCATGGTTCCGTGGACGTGGACGCCTTTCCACCGACCTTCCGGGATGTGACAGGGAGTCCCTTCGGACAGTTCAGGGCTTACGCATCTAAATACCCAGTATCAGCTTGAGATAGTCCTCCTTGAGCGCCGCGAGCATTCGTTTTCTCCTAGCAGGGAGTTTCTTGTTTTTTTCGTTCTTGATGAGGTTGAGGGCAATTCTGCGTAGCGTGGCCAGGTTTTGTGCGGCGTTTTTGTTGCGTGCTCTGCTTTGGTCTTCGCCGAAGATGACGTCGAGGGGCCAGTGTAAGGGGGTCTCGACGCCCCAGTGGCCGGAGGCCTTGGGGGGCACGGCGTCGTCGAAGTATTCCTTGAATTCTTCATGGGCAATGGCGTGGTTGCCTTTAAGCGCCAGAACACAGTCCGCGCCCGCTTCGACGATGTCGGCGGCGATGTCCTTCTGGCAGCCCATGGCGTCGATGGTGACGATGCAGCCTTTGAGTTCCAAGACGCGCAACAACTCGGGGATAGCCGTAATCTCATTGGATTTGTCTCCACTTTGACCTGTCCCAGGACCAACCCGCTGTCCGAGGCCCAGGCGCTGACGATGTAGGGCAAGGCATCACCCGCGTCCAGGGCATGGCGAAGGGCTTGGCATCGTTCATGGCATTGCTCCTGGAGCGGATGGCGAAGATTGAACGGATGGAGCGGGGCAAGCTATGCCGGATGGGCGGACGGCCCCATTACAACCATCAAACGTGGCAGAACGGCCGCAACGTCGTGCGCTACGTGCCGGTCGACGAGGTGGACTTTGTGCAAGAAGCTATCGAT
>JAJRTN010000057.1 GCA_024278275.1 Candidatus Hydrogenedentota bacterium | reverse complement strand
GCGTTGTGCTTCCAATTGTTGGAGCCGGGTCATACTCAATCCTCCTGTGGTTGTAATCAACGGCCATGTAGTATATATACTACATGCTACTGCCCAAAAACAAAAGAAAAATCGAAAAACTCACTTTGGTGACGCAGGCCCTTTTCCGCCAGTGCCGTTGCTTCATCCTCCGGGAAAATGGTAGCCTCCGTGGGTCATGACGGCTTCGGAACTTAAACAGCATATCCTCGAGGGGGACGAGTTCCCGGACTTGCCCCCCGCGGCACGGGACGTTTTGCGCTGGTCGGCTGATGACGCGGTGGATGTCCGGGCCGTCGCGGGATTGCTGGCGGTGGATGATTCCATGCGGCGGGCTTTGGCCGCGGCCGCGGGTTTTCCGGCCGCCACGGCCCCGCCCCTGGAGGATATTGCCGGGGCGTTGGGCGCGTCCCGTTTTCGACGCCTTCTTCTGGCCTATTCCTGTGTTCAGATGTTTCCTCCGGGCCGGGATGTTCGGGTGGACCGGCACGCGTTCTGGTCCCACGCGCTGACGTGCGGGACCATGTCGGAGGACTTGACCCGGCGTGTGGGCGGTCGTCATCTGAACGATGCGTTCGCCGCGGGACTGCTGCTGGACGTGGGCAAGCTGGCCATTGACCAGTGTATCGCGCAGGGCTACGGCAAGGTTCATGCCATGGCCCGGGCCAAGGGCCTCTACGTGCTTGAAGCCGAACGGCTTGAACTGGGCGTAGATCACGCGCTGGTGGGCAAGTGGGTTACGGAACGATGGGGCATGTCCGAATCCGTGGTGCTGTGTACGTGGCTCCACCATCACGATGCCGCTGGTCTGGATGCGGAGCTTTTCCCCGTGGATCTGATCGAAGTGGTTGAATTGGCGGAATTGCTGGCCCATCGCCGTGCATCGGGCCAGGGGAGGGATCAACGGGTCTCCGACGCCTTTGAAGAGCGGCGCCGACACCTGAACCTCGGCATCGGCGATTTGGACGCGGTAATGCGTACGCCGGCCGAGCCGCTTCTCGAACTGGCGCGTTCCATGTCCACCGGCGGGGATGAACCGCAAGACACGAATGAACACCCCCGGCTGTTACGCGAGGCGCGGCGCTACAAAGGGCTATACGATTTCATGGTGTGTGCCGCAACGGCGCGGAATCGCGCCGATGTGCTGACCCACGCGGCCGAAGCCCTGCGGAGCGGCTATGACATTTCCGCCGGAACCTGTTTCGCCCTCGATGAATCGGGCGAAAAGGTGGACGGGGTGCTGTGGCGCGCCGAGGACACCGCGCCGAAAACGATATCGACAACCTTATCCGAAGCGGAGCCCGCCGCCACCGCGGCGGGCGCGTTGCAGGCGCTGTTGCGCGCGGTGGGCGGCGCGGAGGATGGCGGCCGGGCCCTGCGCCGGGCCACGGGGTTGGTGGCCATTCCCTTGAACGCGGACGGTGAGGCGTTGGGACAGATCGTTTTCGACGCCGCCGTTCGAGGTTCCTCCCTGGACGATGGGGGCATGGCGGACCTGCTTCGTTTCGCCCGTGCCTGCGGAGAGGCCCTGCGGAGCCGGGACACGGCCCAGGCACGCGAAGCGCGCAGCGAGATGCTGGCGGCTTCCCTGCTCCGCCAGGAGTTGAATTACCGCCAGAGTCTGCGGGAAGAGCGGCTTGCCAGCATTGGCCGCATGGCGGCGGGCGCCGCGCACGAAATCAACAATCCCCTGGCTGTCATCGCCGGCAGCGCGCAGATCCTTTTGAGCCGGGCGAGTTCACCGGAGGATGCCAAGGCCCTGGAAACCATCATTCAGCAAAGCCGCCGGGCCGGCAAAATCCTCATCGACCTGATGCAATTCGCCCGGCCCGGCCGGCCCAAGCTTGAATCGGCCCCCATCGGCCAGTGCATGCACCAGGTGGTGTCCATGCTCGCCGACCGGCTGAAGGCGAAAAACATCCGCATCGTCGAAGATTACGCCCGGGACGTGCCCCTGGTACGCATCGATCGGCACCAGATGGAACAGGTTTTTCTGAACCTCATCGTCAATGCCGAGCAGGCCATGGAGGCGAAAGGCGGCACCCTGTCCCTCCGCGTCTGGCACATGAGCCGGCGCAATACCGTCGTTGTGCAGGTGAGCGACACGGGACACGGCATCCCCACCGACCGGCTCGACCGCGTGTTCGAACCCTTTTTCAGCGCCCGGGAGGAAGGAAAAGGCTCCGGGCTCGGATTGGCCGTATGCCACGGCATCGTCGAAAACCACCGGGGCAGCATCACCGTACACAGCGTGCCCGGCGAAGGGACCACCCTCACCATTTCGCTGCCCGCCACCGCCGAACGTGTTTTGCGCACACCCCGAGTGGTGCCGGCGAAGCCCGCCGGGAAAAAGGAGGAACGGACACCCGTGGAGCGCAGCACGAACGCCGACGGGACGCTCTCCCGCTTTCGACCCCCGGAGAAAACACCATCAGCGCACACGGCGGAATCCAGGCCCAAGGTCGCGGCAACCGGGGCTACTCGTGGGGAAGGCGGCGGGGCCTGCGTGTTGATCGCCGACAAAGACGATGCCCTCCGCGAAGTCCTGAAAGAAAGCCTTCGCGGCCGGGGCTTCGAGGTGATCACCGCGACCGACGGACTCGAGGCCCTCGCCTCCTTCCTGGGTGGCGGCGTGGACCTGATCCTCCTCGACATTCACCTTCCCGCCGTGGACGGCACCACCGTGCTTCAACAAATCCGCCAGCGCCACGGCACCGTGCCCATCATCGGATTTGCCGACCGGCTGACGGAAGCCGAACTGGAACAGGCTGAAAGGCTTGGCCTTGCCGTCTGCCTGCGCAAGCCCTTCGAAATGCGTGAACTGCTCCGCCACGTAACCCAAGCCCTCGGTTCCCGCAGCGTCGCCTGATCCCACGTGAAAAGTGCTGCCATCCTTGTCTGTGCCAATGGGGCGGGCGCGTTGAAAACCGTCTTTTCGCAAATGGCACCTACCGGCGGGGCTTTTTCGCCAGGTGCTTGAGGTGGTAAAGCATCTCGTGGGCCTGGCGGGGGGAAAGGGCGTCGGGGTCCAGGCTTTCCAGTTCTTCTTCCAACGGGGTGGGGCCGCTGGGCTGCTCGGGACCGAAAAGATAGGTCTGTTGCGGAAGGCCCAGCGTGGCGGTGTTGCCGGATTCGAGCGATTCGAGGATCTCCCTTGCGCGGGACAGCACATGGGGCGGCAGACCGGCCAGTTTGGCTACCTGGATGCCGTAGCTGTGGTCGGCACCGCCTTCGGCGATTCGGTAGAGGAAGATGACCTTTTCACCCCATTCCCGCACGGCCACGTTCACGTTCTTCGCCCGTTCGAGGCGGCTGCCGAGTTCCGTCAACTCGTGGTAATGCGTGGCGAAAAGGGTCTTGGCGCGGACCTTGTCATGGATGTATTCGGCCACGGACCAGGCGATGCTGATACCGTCGAAGGTACTCGTGCCGCGGCCGATTTCATCGAGCACGAGCAGACTGCGCTCCGTGGCGGTATTGAGAATGTTGGCCGTTTCGATCATCTCGACCATGAAGGTACTTTCGCCGCGCACCAGGTTGTCCGAGGCCCCGACCCGCGTGAAGATGCGGTCCACCACGCCGACCCGGGCGCTTGCCGCGGGCACGAAGCTGCCCATCTGCGCCATGAGGGTTACCAGCGCCACCTGGCGCAGGTAGGTGGACTTACCGGCCATGTTCGGCCCCGTGACGATCTGGAGCGCCCGCTTCGTGGCATCGAGTTTCGTGTCGTTGGGGACGAAATCGCCCCGGGGCATGAGGTCCTCCACCACGGGATGGCGGCCGTCGTGGATGTGGATCTCGCCGGATTCGTCCACCGCGGGCTTGGTGTAATCCTTGGTGACCGCCACCTCGGCCAACGACAGCAACACGTCCAGCGTGGCGATGCCGTCCGCCGTTTGCTGGATGCGCCGGGCCTCCGCCGCGATGCGTTCGCGCAGTTCGACGAACAATTCATACTCCAGGCGCTGCATACGCTCCTGGGCGTTGACGATCTCCTCTTCCTGTTCCTTCAGCCTGGCTGTGACGAAGCGCTCGGCGTTCACCAGGGTCTGCTTGCGCTCGTAATCGTCGGGCACCTGCGCGATGTTGGCCTTGGTGACCTCGATGTAATAGCCGAAAACCTTGTTGTAGCCCACCTTGAGATTGCCGATGCCCGTGCGCTCTCGTTCCTGCTGCTGAAGCGCGGCGATCCAGTCGCGCCCGCCCCGCACCAGCAGGTGCAGACGGTCCAGTTCCTCGTTGAAACCGTCCTTGAGAAGGTTGCCCTCGGTAATGGGCAAGGCCGGCTCGTCCACGATGGCCGTTTCGATCCAGTCCGCCACGTCCTCCAGCGGGTCCATGGTGTCACGGAGGGTCTTCAACAGGGGCGCTTCCGCCCCGTCCAACGCGGCACGCAGGGCGGGCACCCGCCCGAGGGACCGGCCCAGGGCCTTCATGTCGCGGGCGTTGCCGCTCTTGGACGTGAGCCGGCCCATGAGGCGCTCCAGGTCGGCCACGCCCTTCAACTCCTCCCGCATGGAGAGGCGCAGTTCCGTGTCCTCGAAGAAGTTCTCCACCCCGCCGAGACGCGCGCGGATCTCTTCGATACCCAAGAGGGGGTGGAGAATCCACTGCCGCAGCTTTCGTCCGCCCATGCTGGTCAGGGTGCGGTCGAGTACGCCCAGCAGGGTGCCCCGCTTCGATTTTTCCGCGATGGACGACACCAGTTCCAGGTTGCGTTGCGTGTTGCCGTCAATGACCACGTAGCCCGAGGGACTGTAGCGCCGGGGCAGTTGCAGGTGGGGCACCATGTCCCGTTGCGTCTCGCGGACGTAGGCCAGCAGCGCCCCCGCGCAGGCCGACGCCTCCGGCACATCCTCCAGGCCCACGCCCTTGAGCGTGCTGATCTCGAAAAGGTCCATCAGCATGTCGCGGGACATGGCCTGGTCGAAATCGCCCTCGGGCCGGGGCGTGAAGGCAATGTCAGGAAAGCGCTCGCGCAGGCGCGACAGGATTTCCGAGCTATCGTCCTCGAGGTACAGCAGCTCGGCCGGCGCCATGCGCGTCAGTTCATCACACAGCACCCGCTCCACCCCCGCCTCGATGGCGGCCACCAGCAACTCGCCCGTGGTCACATCGACGAAGGCCAGGCCCGCCTGGTCACGGCCGAGAAAGACCGCGCCCAGGTAGTTGTTAGCCCCCTCCTCCAGCAACTCCGGCTCCATCACCGTGCCCGGCGTAATCGTCCGCACCACGTCGCGCCGGACAATGCCCCTGGCGTCCTTCGGATCCTCCACCTGGTCGCAGATGCTGACCGTCCGGCCCGCCTTGATCACCCGTGCCAGGTAGCCTTCCACCGCCCGCACCGGGACCCCGCACATGGGCACGCGCAACTTCTTCCCGCCCCCGTCCCGCGAGGTCAGGGTCAGGCCCAACAGTTCCGCCGCCTCCAGGGCGTCCTCGTAGAACAGTTCGTAGAAATCGCCCATACGGAAAAAAAGGAGCGAGTCCCCGCACTCCGCCTTCGCCTGGATATACTGACGCAACATGGGCGTCAACTTCTGCGTCGAAACATCACTCAACTTGGCCCATTGCTCAGGCATGGAGGTGGTTGGTCCTCGTTCTTTTCCCGGTGGTTCGTGATCGGCGGCTGCCCATTGTATGGACCGGAGCCGCGCACAGGCAAGCCGGCGAATGGCCGGTCTTACTGAAAAGGGGCTTTTTCCCCAATGACGCTCCAGGCGCCGCCGCCGATATGCGAGCGGACTTTTCAAGCACCCTTTCAATCAGACCGTTCTTTCCCTTTGGGCAACAGGGACCTGTCATAAGGCCTGGCGTCGTCCGGGCGGTTCTTCTTGAAGAGTCGGAACGATGTGTCGATATTCCGGTCAATCCAACGGATTCGGTCGCTCACCTTGGGATCGACCTGGAACACGGCTACCACGTGGTAGTCCTCGTTGATCCACGTCGTGTCCTCGAACCAGTACAGGTACTCCAGGTCGCGAATAAAAAGATACTCGGGACGCAGCGCCTTGAGCATCTTTTCGAGGTTGCCGTCGGGGTGCTTCCTGCTCCAGGCGACCACCTTTCGACTGGCCAGACCGGGCCAGTCGTAGACATTTCCGCGGGAGTAATAGCTGATGTATCCGAGCGGCTCGCATCCCACGGCCTCGTCGGGTTTCATGTGTTCGGCCAGGTAGAGGCCCGCCGCCTTCCGCACGGGGTTCTCAATATAGGCCTGAATCTGGCGCTCCGTCTGGAAGGTCAGGGGTAACACGGCGGCAAACACCCCGACGTAGGCCAGGGCGAACACGGAAAGCAAACCCTTTCGCAAGCGGCTCCACGGAAGAAACGATGACACCGCGGCAATGCCCCACACGCTGACGAGCAGCAGCATGAGTGCGAATGGAACCTTGTACCAGGTAAAAATCGTGGGCACCAGGAAGACATAGTAAAGGCTGTAGACGACAACCCAGGCGGCGGGGGGCCAAAGCTCCCAGCGGCGGCGTATCAGGATGGCGAGCCCCCCCAACACGGCAAAACCGAACATGAGGTTGGCGATGGGACTCTCTGGACCGTTCGTGAAGAAGATATGGATCCCGGCCCCATGACCGCCGAAAGTCGGCCCCAGGAGAAGATGCAGATGTTCCGCCAGGCCCATCCACACTTGGCGCTTAATGACGGCCAGATTGATGGTATCCACCTTTTCCCACCAGTGCGGATAACCGAGACTCTTGGCGATAATGGTGTTGGGAAGAGGGGAACCGTAATAGAGGGTCGTGAAAACAATCCAGGGCAGGTACAGCGCCAGGGCCACGCCCACCACCTTGGGCAGGTCGCGGGGCGCGCGAAAGAAACCGTAGATCCCCACGATGAGGGTCCAAAAAGCGAAATCCGGCCGGGCCAGCATGCACAGCCCCAGGCTGGCGCCCAGCCACACCGGGCGCCAGGCTATGGTGTAGTACACCGACATGATCAGGACGAGCGTGGCAAGCTGGGTTTCCATGCCCGCCATACCGAAAAGGATCTGGTGATGCTCGACGGCGGCATAGCCCATGACCAACACGATGAGCGGGCCCGGTAGTCTCACCTTGGGGTGAATGCCGATGGCCAGGAGATAGAGTACGGTCAGCGCGGCGGCGGGGATGGAAAGAAGCTTGAGAAACTCCACCCCGAAACCGACATGTATCAGGTCACCCAGGAGGGGGATGAGTACACTGAGGGGACTGGTGAAACCATGAAGGGGCGATTCGCCGGGACTGAAGTGAGTGAGTCCCAGGCCCCGCACGAAATTCTCGGAATGAAGGCAGGTGATGAGGGCATCTTCCCAGTAGCGCCGGGTATAGACCCAGAAAATGATCCGCAAAACCATGGCAACCAGGGCCATGACATAACCCCAACGCAGAACGGATGCGTTCTCGGGGTCACTCAACCCTTCGATTCTCAACACGCGCTGCCATCGGGTCACGTCGGTCGTATCCATGTTGGGCCATGATTTCCCCTGCTGAACGCCAGATCATAGCGGTACCGCCCAGGTAATGTCCAAGGGCACGACATCTTCTTGCGAAGAAACGATTGCAGACTTCTTTACCTCGCCCGAAACCGGCCTGGCGCCACCGCTCTCCTCCCGTCATTCCCGCGAAGGCAGGAATCCACGGGAAAGGGCAAGGCCTCAACCTTTCCCGTGAATTCCCGCTTTCGGGCCTGTCGATTTATGCGCGAATCCACAACAGATAGATACTATCTCGTACTATTTCCGCACAGCCCCTGTGGACCTGAAATGAACACAACCAAAAACAGGTTCCTGCCCATGGGTAGGCCTCAAAACTAAATCGACCGGCCCTTTCGCGGGAATGACGGTCGGTAGGGGCATGCTCCTGCATGCATGTTGGCGGCACGTGTCCCGCGCCAACAGGGCGCTCCAGGGTGGGCCTTGGCCCACCATGGTTATGTTTTTGTGACATGGCGGTCTCGTCATCAACATTTTGCGTTTGGTACGCCAAGGCCACCCTACCACGGGGTAGGTGCTCGCGATTAAATCGACAGGCCCGAAAGCGGGAATGACAAAAGGGAGGGAGAAACACGTTTTCGTGACCATTTGCACAGAACTTCACGGGTAAGGGACTAACAACAACATGTTACAAGAACGTGTTCCCGAACATCGCCAAGGTTTCCAGGAACAGCGGCGGCAGATCGGATCTTGGCGCGTCCAGCCCGGCAAATATGCTATTATCACCCGTGACCATGGCCGGTTTCTTTCGCATCAGCGCCGGGTCACCATCCCCGTTCCGGTTTCAGGTCAATCCACCAATGGACGGCCGGGTCCGTATAAAACAGGAGTGCATGAACATTGTCTGAACGGCATGCCATAGCGATTGTGGGCATGGGCGGCGTGTTTCCCGGCGCGCGTGATTTGGCGCGGTTCTGGGACCATATCGTGGCGGGGCGCAACCTGGCGAAGGAACCGCCCGAGGGCCGCTGGCTTCTCTCCCTGGAAGACGCCTACGATCCCCACGTGGGCGCCCTCGACAAGGTTTACTCGAAGAAGGCGTGCTTTATCGAGGACGATGCCTTCAACGCGGAGCGCGATCTCCTGGCGACGCTTCCGGAGGACTGCCCGATCCCCGTGGATCTCCTGCGTCAACTGGATCCCTTGTATCACCTGCTGCTTCACGCGGGCCGGCAGGCCTTCGCCCATGCCGGGGCGGCGGGTTGGGACCGCGCGCGCATGGGCGTTATCGTGGGGAACCTGGCCCTGCCGACAGATACGTCGTCGGCCCTGGCCTGGGAAATCCTGGGCCGCGCCTTTGAAGAGAAGGTGATCGGCGAAACCACGGGCGACCGACAAACCCATCCCCTGAACCGCTACGTAACCGGGCTGCCCGCGGGCGTGC
This sequence comes from Candidatus Hydrogenedentota bacterium, assembly GCA_024278275.1. Lineage (GTDB taxonomy): Bacteria > Hydrogenedentota > Hydrogenedentia > Hydrogenedentales > JAJRTN01 > JAJRTN01. The sequence goes on along the minus strand of JAJRTN010000057.1, from coordinate 15,082 downwards.
TCGCGAAGTGCCTCGGCCTGGGCGGCGCGTGTTTCACCCTGGACGCCGCGTGCGCGTCTTCCCTCTACGCCCTGCGGCTGGCGGCGGAGGAATTGCGGACGGGCCGCGCCGACGCCATGCTGGCGGGTGGCGTGGCGCGGCCGGACAGCCTCTATACCCAGATGGGCTTCTCCCAGTTACGTGCCCTCTCGCCAACGGGAACCTGCGCGCCTTTCGATGCCGCGGGCGATGGCCTGGTGGTGGGCGAGGGCGCGGGGGTCTTCGTGCTCAAACGGCTGGATGATGCCCTCCGCGACGGCGACACGATTCACGCCGTGATTCGCGGCATGGGCCTGTCCAACGACGTGGGCGGGCGCTTGCTCGCACCCACCTCGGAGGGACAGCTTCGTGCCATGCGTGTCGCCTATGAAGAGGCGGGCTGGAAGGCCTCCGACGTGGATCTCGTGGAGTGTCACGCCACGGGCACCCCCGTGGGCGATGCCGTGGAGTTTGAGAGTCTGTGTCAGCTTTGGGCCGACGAGTCTGCCCGCCCCGGCGCGTGCGTCATCGGTTCCGTGAAATCGAACATTGGCCACCTCCTGACCGGCGCGGGTGCGGCGGCCATGATGAAGGTCCTCCTAGCCCTGAAGCACGGCACCCTGCCGCCCACGGCCAACTTCACCCGGCCCCAGGAAGACTTGCGCCTGGATGAAAGCCCCTTCCGCGTGCTGGCCGCGCCGGAGACGTGGCCCCGCCGGGACAAGGCGCCCCGCCGGGCGGGGATAAGCGCCTTCGGTTTCGGCGGCATCAACGCCCACATCCTCGTGGAGGAATGGACGGGCGCGCCCGAAAAGCTGCCGCTTCCCGTGGAACTTGCGCCGGACCCGCCCGCGGACATTGCCGTCGTGGGGATGGAGGCGCACTTCGGGCCGTGGGAGACGTTGCGGGCTTTCCAGGAACGGGTCCTGGGCGGCAACCCGCCCGAGGAACCCCACGCGCCCCGCGCCTGGTGGGGGGTGGAGCAGAGCGCCTGGTTTCGCCGCCAGGGCCTCGGACGCGAGGCCGTCCGGGGCTATCTCATCGAGACGCTTTCCGTGGGGATGAAGCAGTTTCGCATTCCGCCGCGTGAGCTGGAGGAGATGTTGCCCCAGCAGTTGCTCATGCTGGCCGTCGCCGCGAAGGCCTGGGAGGATGCCGGCCTCGACGACGGCGGAAACGCCCGCGCGGGCGTGTTTGTCGGTCTCGGTCTTGACCTGAACACCACGAACTTCCACGTCCGTTGGGCGATTCAGAACAAGGCCCGCGAATGGGCGGAAATCCTGGGTGAACCGCCCTCGGGCGAAGCCTTTGACGCCTGGGTGGACGCCCTGCGCGACGCTTTTGGTCCGCCCCTGACCGCCAACCGCACCATGGGTGCCCTGGGCAGTGTCGTGGCCAGCCGCATCGCGCGCGAACTGCGCCTGGGTGGTCCCAGTTTCGCCTTGTCCAGCGAGGACGGGTCCGGCATGACCGCCCTCGCCACGGCCATGGGCGCCCTACAATCGGGCGAAGTGGACGTGGCCCTCGCGGGCGCGGTGGACCTGGCGGCGGATGTGCGCGCCGCACTGGCCATGCAGGGGAATCCCCCCCTGGGTGAAGGCGCGGTGGCGCTGGTGCTGAAGCGTCTCGACGATGCGCGGGCAAGCGACGACCGGGTGTATGGCGTCATCAAGGGCATGGCGGCGTGCCGTGACGGCGGCGTTGATACCCCCCCCGGGGAAAAAGCCTGTCGCAGGTCTCTCACCCGTGCCCTCCAGGCCGCAAAAACGGACACGGACGACATCGACCATATCGAGATACACGGTGGAGACGGTGTGGACGAGATCCGCGCGTTGGCCGAAGCCTTTCCCCGCAGCGGCGATGAAACGCCCCGCTGCACCGTGGGCGCGACACTGGACGCCGTGGGTTTCTCGGGCGCGGCCGCCGGGCTGGCGTCCGTGGCGCGCGCGCTCCTGGGCCTGCACACCGAAACCCTGCCGGCCGCCGCCCCCCCCATTCAGAAGCGTTTGACGGAAACGTCTTCCCGCCTCTACGCGCCCCCGGCGCCGGAGCATTGGCTCCGGGACCGCGCGCGGGGACCGCGCCGGGCGCTGGTGTCGGCCCTGTCCCTCGACGGCACCTGCGCGCACCTGGTGATCGAGGAAGCACCCGGGAAAGACACGCTGCAAGCCGACATTCTTCGCACGCGCCCCCTGGGCGCGCCGGTGGAGGCCTTGTTCATCGTTTCCGCCGACGGACCGGAGGGCCTGGTCGCGGAACTGGACGCCCTCACCATGCGGGTGGAGCAGGGCAAGGCGGACCTGGACACGCTGGCCCGGCAATGGTGGCGGGACAAGGCGGGACGGACCCGCCACGGGCGCACCGTGGCGATGGTCGCCCGCGCCACGGGCGAATTGCTGGAGCAGGCGGCCTTCGCGCGGAAATGGCTGGTGGAGGATCCCTCCCGTCCCCTCGACGGACGCGCCATGCCCGGCCAGGATTCCTTCGAGAAGGACCGCATCTTTTACAGTCCCACGCCGCTCGGCCGCAAGGGTAAAGTGGCCTTCGTTTACCCCGGATCGGGCAACCACTACGCGGGCATGGGGCGCGAGCTGTTGGCGCGTTTCCCCGAGGTGGCACGCGCTCAAGACCGGGAAAACTTCTTCCTGCGGTCCCAGTACCAGCCTGACTTCTTCTGGCGCGATGTCCTGGAGAACGAAGAGGGCAACCACAAAGCGCTGATTTTCGGCCAGGTGGCCCTCGGCACGGCGGTGACCGATTTGGCGCGCCTTTTCGGCATCACGCCGCAAGCGGCCCTGGGCTATAGCCTCGGCGAAACGGCGGCCCTCTTCTCCCTGCGTGCCTGGCGCGACCGCGACGCCATGCTGGAGCGCATCAACGCGTCGAACCTTTTCACCACGCAATTGGCGGGCGACTGCGACGCGGCGCGCGAGCGCTGGGGACTGCCCAGGCATGAAGCGGTGGACTGGGTGCTCGGCGTGATCGACCGGCCCATGCAGGTGGCCAAGTCGGCCCTGAAAAACTACAAGAAAGTCTATCCCCTCATCGCCAACACCCTGCAAGAGAGCGTGGTAGGCGGCAACCGCAAGGCGGTGGAAAAACTCATCCGCAAACTGGAATGCCAGTTCATCCCCCTCAGCGGCGTGACAACCGTACACTGCGAGGTTGTGAAGGAGGTGGAAGAGGCGTACCGGAATCTTCACCTTTTCGACGTAACCGCCCCCGAGGGGGTCAAGTTCTACAGCGGGGCCACGGGCGAAGCCTACACGGTCACGCGGGAGAGCGCGGCCGACTCCATTCTCGCCCAGGCCATGGAGGGCGTGGACTATCCCAAGGTCATCGAATCGGCCCATGCCGACGGCGTGCGTATTTTCCTGGAGATGGGGCCGGGCAATTCGTGCAGCCGCATGATTTCCAAGATCCTCGGCGACGAACCCCACGTGGCGCGGTCGCTTTGTCATGCCGGCCAGGACCCGGTTTCCCTCCTGCTTCGGGGACTCGCCCAGGTGGCCGCCGAGGGCCTCGACGTGGATCTTGCGCCGCTCTATGGCGATGCCACGCCCGGCCCCTCCCCCCGCGCGGCGGACACCTTGATCACCGTCACCCCCGGCGGACAACCCTTTCAGCCCCCCAGGCCCGTACGGCGCAAAAAGGTGGCCACCACGGTATCCGCCCCGAAACCCGTCCCCGTGGCGAAGCCCAAAGCCGCGGTCATTCCCGAGCCTCTGCCCGCGCCTGTTCCCGCGCCCTTGTCCGCGCCGCGGGCCGCGGGAGCCGCGCCGGGCCTCGTGGCGCGGATGCAGGCGGCCAACGCGGCCACCGTCGCCGCCCATGCCCAATACCTGGCCTTCACCCGGCAGATGACCCAAACCATCGCCCACGCCCTGGCCGGCCAAAGCCATCCAGTGTCCACGCCGTCCACGGCCCCCGCCCCCGGCGATGTCGCCTTCGACCGCGACGCCTGCATGACTTTCGCCATCGGCAAGATCGCCGACATGCTCGGCCCGGAATATGCCGTCATCGACCAGCATCCCACGCGGGTACGCCTGCCCGACGAGCCGCTCATGCTGGTGGACCGCATTCTCTCCGTCGAGGGCGAGCGCCTGTCCCTGACTTCGGGGCGCGTGGTCACCGAACACGACGTGCTGCCCGGCGCGTGGTATCTCGACAACGAACGCATTCCCACGTGTATCGCCGTGGAGGCCGGGCAAGCCGACCTCTTCCTGTCGGGCTATCTCGGCATCGACCTGCGAACCAGGGGCCGGTCCGTGTACCGTCTGCTCGATGCAGACGTGGCCTTCCATCGGGGGCTCCCAAAACCGGGTGAGACCATTCGCTACGACATTCGGATCGAGCGTTTCTTCCGCCACGGCAATCCCTGGTTCTTCCACTTTAACTTCGAGGGCACGGTGAACGGCGAACCGCTGATCACCATGCGCAACGGTTGCGCCGGCTTCTTCACCGAAGCGGAACTGGCCGCGGGCGAGGGCATTGTCACGGCGAAGATGGAAAGCGGGGCCAGGCCCGGCGTCCTGCCCGGGGACTGGTCGGAACTGGCGCCCATGGCGCACGAAGCCTACGATGAAAAACAACTGGCCTGTCTGCGCCGGGGCGATTTGGCCGGATGTTTCGGCCCGGCCTTCGCCGACCTGCCCTTGCGGTCGCCCATGCGCCTGCCCGAGGGCCGCATGAACCTGGTCCACCGGGTCACGGAACTGGACCCCCAAGGGGGCCGCTACGGACTGGGCCTGATCCGCGCCGAGGCCGACATCCATCCCGAGGACTGGTTTCTGACCTGCCACTTCGTGGATGACCGCGTCATGCCGGGCACGCTCATGTACGAGTGCTGTCTGCACACGCTGCGGATTCACCTCATGCGCCTGGGTTGGGTGGGCGAGCACGACGCGGTGGTTTGCGAACCCGTCACCGGTGTGACCAGCCGCCTCAAGTGCCGTGGCCAGGTGTTGGAAACGACGAAGGTGGTGACCTACGAAGTCGCCATCAGGGAACTGGGCTACAACCCCGCGCCCTTCGCCATCGCCGATGCGAGGATGTACGCCGACGGCAAGGCCATCGTCGAGATTCCAAACATGACCGTTCAATTCACGGGCCTCACCCGCGAAGCGGTGGAAGCGCTTTGGCGGGACCGGACGCCCACGGGCGTGGCCGAACGGAAACCGGCGGTCTACGATTACGACCGCATTCTCGCCTTCGCCGTCGGCAAGCCGTCGGAGGCCTTCGGCGATCGCTACCGCCCTTTCGACGAAGACCGGAAAATCGCCCGTTTGCCGGGGCCGCCCTACGACGTGTTGACGCGCATCACGGAGGTGGTGGGCGATCCCTGGGTGATGCGTGCCGGCACGCGGACCCAGGCGCAATACGACATTCCCGCCGACGCCTGGTACTTCGCGTCGAACCGCCAGGCGCGAATGCCTTTCGCCGTGCTGCTCGAGGTGGCCCTTCAACCCTGCGGCTGGCTGGCGGCCTACATGGGCGCGGCCCTGACGAGCGACGAGGACCTCAAGTTCCGCAACCTGGGCGGCAAGGCGACCCAATACCTGCCCGTCACCGCCGAGACCGGGCTGCTCACGGTGAACATCGAATGCACCGGCGTTTCCCGGTCGGGCGGCATGATTATCGAGCATTTCTTCATGGAAGTGCTTTCGCCCGAGGGGTTGGTCTACCGGGGCACGACCTACTTCGGCTTTTTCACCCACGCCGCGCTGGCCGACCAGGTCGGTATCCGCGAAGCAGTACCCTACACACCCACCGAGGCGGAACGGACCCATACCCGCGGGTATGATTTCCCCGCGGCCCCGCCCTTCCCCGACGATACCTGGCGCATGATTGACCGAATCGCGGTCTATGCGCCCTGGGGCGGTCCGGCGGGCCTGGGCTTTATTCGCGGTGTGAAGAAAGTGGATCCCGAAGAATGGTTTTTCAAGGCCCACTTCTACCAGGACCCGGTGTGTCCCGGCTCGTTGGGGCTGGAATCCTTCCTCCAATTGCTCAAGGTGGTGGCGGCGGACCGGTGGAAGGCCAGACCGGATACGCAATTCGAAACCATGGCCCTGGGCGAGGAACACGAATGGATTTACCGCGGCCAAATCATTCCGTCGGACCACGAAGTGACGGTCGAGGCCGTCATTACACGCATCGACGACGGGCGGCGGCTTCTCTTTGCCGACGGCTTCCTCACGGTGGACGGCCGGATCATATACCAGATGAAGGATTTTTCCCTGCGCATGGTAACGGATTGACCCGGAAAAAAGCAGCCGAAAAATGGCCTTTGGGAAGGCACTCCACCCGTCATTCCCGCGAACGCGGGATAACGGTGAGACGGATGGGACCTATGGGACCTATGGGTCATGGTTCCCCGCGTGCGCGGAATAACGGAAAAGGCATCCATGAACGGGTTTGACGCAATCCATGGTTCCCTGCGTACGCGGGATAACGTATCTGTCTCATCTGTCTCATCTGTCTTATTTGTCTTATTTGTCTTATAACCATGCCCCCCCGTTTTCGCGGGGATGACAATCTGGAGTGTCCGCGAGCGGAACGGTGCGCTGAAGCGCACTCTACCGAAGTCCTGTAATAATAGGTAAACCATATGCAATATACGCGTGTACATATCGACGCCTTGGGCTATGAATTGCCGCCGCTGGTGGTGAGTTCGGAGGATATCGAGGCGGACCTGGAGCCGGTCTACCGGGCGCTGCATCTGCCCGTGGGACAGCTTGAGGCCCTCACCGGCATCGCCGAGCGGCGCTGGTGGCGGCCCGGCTATCGTCTGTCCGACGGCGCTATCGCGGCGGGCCGGAAAGCACTGGATGCCGCGGGCATTGAGCCCGGCGAGGTGGGCGCCGTGGTTTATGCGGGCGTGTGTCGCGAGGGCTTCGAGCCGGCCACGGCCTGCCGCGTGGCGGCCGGGCTGGGCGTGGACGGGGAAGCGGCGGTTTACGACGTAAGCAATGCCTGCCTGGGTGTGCTCAACGGCATGCTGGACGTGGCGAACCGCATCGAGCTGGGCCAGATTCGCGCGGGACTGGTGGTCTCCAGCGAGTCGGCGCGGGAAATCAACGAGGAGACCATCGCCAAGGTACTGGCCGAAGGCACCATGGACGCCTACAAGGAAGCGCTGGCTACTTTCACGGGAGGTTCCGGTGCCGTGGCGGTGCTGCTGACTGATGGATCTTTCGGTTCGACCCGAAGGCAATTGCTGGGTGGCGTGGCCCATGCCGCCCCCGAGCATCACGCCCTCTGCCGGTGGGGACTCGACGACCTGGGCGACGGGCTGCGCCGACAGTTCATGACGACCGACGCGGTGGCGGTGCTGAAAAACGGCGTGGCTCTCGGCACGCGGACCTGGGAAAGTTTCCTCGCCGCCATGGGATGGCGGACCGGGGAGGTGGACCGCGTGATCTGCCACCAGGTGGGCCAGGCCAACCGGGACGCCATCCTCGGTGCGACGGGCATCCCCCACGCGAAGGACTTTTCCAGCTATCCCTTTCTGGGGAACATGGGCACCGTGTCCCTTCCGCTTACGGCGGCGCTGGCCGAAGAACGGGGCTTCCTCCAGCCTGGCGATCGCGTGGCCTTCCTCGGAATCGGCAGCGGCCTCAACTGTATGATGCTGGGTTTGAAATGGTAGGTGTGCGTCGTTGCGAGGCCCCTTCGGCAAGAACCCGGCCGCTCCCCACCAGGCCGATGAGAATCCGCTTTACCCTGTCGAAATGCCCCGCCGGGGGTTTACAGGAGCAGGCGCAATGCGTATGCTGTTGTCCAACAATATCGTGCGTGCCCATGTAGTAACCAGGGGCGAACCAGCCCGGGAGCGGAACTCGTGATCACTTTGACATTGACGGCAATCCTTGCAGCGGCGGGCCAACCGGGGACGATTTGGTGCAATGCCTTCAGCGCGGCGGGCAATCCGATCACCATTCCCTTGGCAGGCAACTATGTGTGCTGGCTTTGGGTTGAGGGTGGAAACCATGGGGCGACATGCCGGATTGGCGACCACTCCCTGTCCGTCGAAGTCGCGGAACCCGGCGTCCAGTGGATAAAGGCGGGCACGGTGACGCTGGAAGCCGGCGAGGTTTCCGTGGCCCTGAACGGAGGCGTGCAAATGGTGGTGCTGAGCCCGGTGGAAGATTTCGATCCGAAGGCGGCCATGGGTGATCGGCGCGTGAATCCCCTGCCCGTGGCGGTGAATGACCGCCGCGCCCAGGTGGCCCGTCACACGGACACGGTCTTCACCATGCCCCAATTCACGGACCGGAAAACCTGGGAATCCCGTGCGGACCTGCTTCGCCGGCGGGTACTGCTTTCGTGCGGCCTCTATCCGCTTCCGGAAAAAACGCCCCTGAACGCCGTGATTCTGCCCGTGGCCGAACACGAGGACTACGTCATCGAGAAGGTGCGCTTCGAGGCGCGGCCCGGTTTCCTGGTGACGGGAAACCTGTACCGGCCCAGGGGGGAGGGGCCTTTCCCCGCGACGATATGCCCACATGGCCATTGGCCGGAGGGGCGGCTGGCGGACGACGACACGGGCTCGGTGCCCGCCCGGTGCATTACCTTCGCACGCATGGGCATCGTCGCCTTCGCCTATGACATGGTGGGCTATAACGACAGCCAACAGTTTGTTCACCGAGTGGTCAGGGAACGGGAGAAACTCTGGGGCTTCCACCGCTTCGCCATGCAGTTGTGGTCGAGTATGCGCGCCCTGGATTTCGTGTCCTCCCTGCCCTATGTGGATGCAAAGCGCCTGGCCTGCACGGGCGCGTCGGGCGGCGGCACCCAGACCTTCGCGCTCTTCGCCGTGGACCCCCGCGTGAAAGTGGCGGCGCCGGTCAACATGATCTCCTCCACCATGCAGGGCGGGTGTATCTGCGAAAACGCGCCCATCCTGCGCCTGGACAACTCGAACATGGAAATCGGCGCGCTCATGGCGCCGCGCCCCATGCTCATGGTGTCGGCCACGGGGGACTGGACGCGGGAAACGCCGCGCGTGGAGTACCCGGCGATCCGGAGCATCTACGCCCTCTATGGCGCGGAAAAACAACTGGAAACCATGCAGGTCGATGCAGGGCATAATTACAACCGGCAAAGCCGGGAGGCGGTCTACCGTTTCTTCGGCAAGCACCTGCTCCCGGAAAAAAACTGGGAAAACTTCACGGAACCGCCCTACACCGTGGAGTCCGCAAAGGCCATGCGCCTCTTTCCCGACCATGCCGATCTCAGCGCCTGGCCGGATGAGAAAACCCTGGTGGCCCGCGCCATCGAGGACACGCGGGCCAAGTGGGATGCCCTGTTGACGCCGCTCGTCGCGGGAAACACCGCGGCCCGGGCGACCTTCCGCCGGGAACAGGGCACCGTGCTCGCCGAAGTGCTGGGCGTATCCACGCCGCGAATTAACGACCTGCGCCTCGAACGCCGGTCCATGGAAGAGCGGAAGGGCTACGTGATTGAGCGCTGGATCATCGGCCGAAGCGCCGTGGGCGACGCCATCCCCGCGCTCTTTTACCGTTCGCGGGGAAAAGGGCCCCAGGACGCCGTGCTGCTGGTCCATGGCCGGGGCAAGGCCGCCCTCGCCGACCCGCTTCAACCGGGGCCGGGAGCGCTGGTGCGCGCCCTCATCGACCGAGGGAAAGCGGTGTTGTCCATCGACACCTTCCTCATGGGCGAGCACAACACGCCGGCCCGACGCACGGAACGGTTGCGCATCGGCGCTTTCATGGACACCTTCGAGCCCACCGACACGGGCTGCCGGGTACAGGATGTACTCACGGCCCTGGCCTTTCTCCGCGCACGGCGCGACATCACGGACAACCTGAGTGTGGCCGGCCTGGAGGACGGCGGGGTGTGGACCCTGCTGGCGACGGGGTGTGGCGATGGGGCGGTACGCACCGTGTCGGATTTGCGGGGCTTTGATTTCAACGACGACAGCGCCTGGGTGGAACGATTCTACGTGCCCTGCCTGCGGGCCGTGGGCGACCTGCGGACCGCCACGGCCCTCGCCCCGGACGGTAGCGTCACCGTGGTGGCCGGTCCGGGGTCCGCGACGCTGGCGGCGTTGGGCGCCGAGGTGCTGGAAACCCTCCCGGACGGGGACGCGTTGGCGAGTAGGCTGTAAGGTATCGGATGAAGGACACCCCGCCAACGGATCGGCTGCTGCACATCACCGACGTGCATTTCTGGCACATCGTGCTGAACCCGCTGCGGCTGCTCAATAAACGTTTTTTGGGCAACGCCAACGTGGTCCTGCGGCGGGCGCGCCATATCCACATGGAACAGGCCGAGGCCTTCGCCGATGCCGCGGCGGCGACGGGTATCAGGACGGTGGTGCTGGGCGGCGACTACACCTCCACGGCATTGGACGAGGAGTTTGTTCTGGCGGCGGACTTCATGCGCGGTCTGCGCGCGCGGGGAATGACGGTTCATATCGTGCCTGGAAATCATGATTTCTATACCTTCGAGTCGCTTCGGGCACGGCGTTTCGAGAAGCACCTGGCCGAATTCATGCCGGAGAACGGCTATCCCGCGCGGGTCCTTCTGCCCGGGGGCACGCCGCTGATCTTGGTCTCTACCGTGTGTCCCAACGTTGTCTCCTCCCGGGGACGCATCACCGAGAGGGAGATCGCCGACGTGGCGGACCTCGTGCGCTCCGCTCCGCCCGGTCCGGTCGTGGTGGCGGGGCACTATCCCCTTCTCCACCAGGCAAACACCTACCACAGCCCACCGGCGCGACAATTGCGCAAGGCCGAAGCCTTCCGAAAGGCCCTCGGGGAAACCGGGCGCATGATTCAGTACATGGCGGGCCACGTCCATCGATTCAGCTACACACGGGACGAACAATACCCGAACCTGGCGCACCTGACCACCGCGGCGTTCCTGTTACACCGCCCCGGGGAAGGCACGGCGGGCGCCATGGGCGAGTTGACGGTTCGGCCCGGCGGGTTCACCGCCTGCCGCCATGATTTCCGTGGGACATGGCAACGGGAAAGGCTGGGTGGATAGCCCGCCATTCACAACCGTGCCGGGCTTATGGTAGCATCAAGGCATGAAAACAATTCACCGGGATGTGAAATACGCTCCAAAATCGCCTCGGCTGAGGATTCGCGATTTCTTTGCCGATGAGGGACCGCGCTGGCTGGATCTGAATCCGCTGCGATTGGGTTTTCTCGGTGGTGTTTTCTTTGGCTGGCTGGATCTCTTGTACTATGTTTTGCGCACTTGGTCGGGCGTGATCTATACCCCCCAGTCCGTGGTGCTCGGGGTGGCGCGAACCTTCCTGGCGGGCTACGCCGCCGTGGGCCTTTTTGTGTGCTATTTGCTTTGGGTGGCCCAGCGGGAACTCCCCGAAGAGATTCCCGAGGAAGAAAAAAAGGCCCAACGCCTCACCTCGAAACAGGTCGCCGCGCTGGAATCCGGTGAATTAACCCCCGATATGTTGCCGAAAGAGGTGCTGGCGAAATATGGTGCCGAGATCGAGTCGCTCGTATCCGGGGAAACCAGGGCCCCGTCCGAACCCGAACCCGAGGAAAAGGAACCGGAATGATTTTTCGTGCCCCGTTGATGATTGCCCTTTGCATGGTGGCGTCCATGGCGTCGGCCCAGGCCCCCGACATTGAAAACATGGATCTGGTCGAGCGGGCAACGCCCGACGGGCCGGTGGCGCGGGTCCGGGGAAGCAGTATTTCCCGTGGCGCCTTTCTCTATCTCTACCGGACCCAATTGGCCGAGGTGGCCCGAATGCAGCGGACCGTGAATGTCTCCGATGACACGCGGGTGCGCACGGCCCTGGCCACCTTGGCGGACCTGGTTCGGCGCGAGATCATCTGGCAGGAGGGCAAGGCGCGGGGCCTGTCCGCGCCCGAGGCGGAGGTTTCCAGGCGCTACCGGCAACAGATGGATCGCCTTCGCGAATACCTTTCGCGAACCGCGGGCAAAGACGTGACGGAAGCCGATATTCTCGCCCGGGCCGGCCAACCCAAGGATCAGGCCCTGGAACAAATCCGGAAAACCATCATTGTCCGGGAAACATCCGAGGCCATCGCCAGGGAAAAAGGTATCGAGGTGACCGACGGGGAGGTCGCGGCCTTCTACAGGGAAAACCCCGATCTCTTCAGGAAAAAGGGCGGATGTCATCTGAAGCACATCCTTGTCATCCCCAAACCTTCCGCGAAAGAGGCTTCGGAAGCGGCTTGGGAAGCGGCCCGGAAGCGCATCGAGAAGGCCCGGGCACGAATGCGGGCCGGCGAGAGCTTCGAGGCGGTTGCGCGGGACATGTCGGATTCGCCCCGCGCCGCGGAGGGCGGTGACCTGGGCATGCAGGTGACGTCCCAGTTGCCCAAGGTCTACGCCGATGCCGTGAAGCACCTGTCGCCCGGCGAGACCAGCGATATCCTGAAAGACGAGCATGGCTACCACATTCTCCGCCTGGAGGAGGTTGAGGACGAAAGCAACATCACCCTGGACGAGGCCCGGGAGAAAATACGCAAGCTGCTCCTCGCCGAGAAACGGGAGCGGGCGGTGGATGCTTTCGTGCAGCCCATCGTGGCCGATCCAAAGCAGGTTCGCGTTTTCCTGCAGCTTGAACGAACGCTTGCCGGTATGGCACCACCCCAAGAGAAGACACGGTGACCCCTTTCATTGCGGTCCTGTTGTTCTCCGCGGCCACCACGGGACAACCCTATCACTGGCCGCTCGATCAGCCGAGGCAACTGACCTCCAGCTTCGCCGAGTACCGCCCCGGACGGTTTCACGCGGGCATCGACCTCCGCACCGGCGGCATTGGACTTCCCGTATACGCCGCCGGCGACGGCTATGTCTCCCGTGTCCGCTGCTCCCCCTACGGCTACGGAAAGGCCGTGTACCTGGCCCTCGACGACGGCAATACCGTGGTTTACGCGCACCTCAATGCCTTTTCCGGGCAAATCGGAGCCTATGTCCGGGCACGACAACACGCCGCCAGGTCCTACACGGTGGACCTTTACCCCCAGGCCGGCCGGTTTCAGGTCAAGCGGGGCGATCTTATCGCGAAAAGCGGACAAACGGGAATCGGTGCGCCCCACCTTCACTATGAGATTCGAGACGGCGCCCAGCGGCCTCTAAATCCCCGCCTTCTTGGTATTACCTGGCCCGACACTCGGGCGCCGGAAATTCGGAAACTTGTCGTGGCGCCCCTGGATGCCGACGCACGGGTGAATGGGCGCATGACACCCGCCGTGTTGGATCTCAGCCCCGCGGGGAAAGGACGATACCAAGCATCGCCGGTACGGGCCACGGGGCGCGTCGGATTCGGGGTGGACGTGGTGGACAGGGATGGCGCCTATCGCCTGGGTGTTCACGAGATGCGCCTGCGCATGGATGGGCAGGATCGTTTCGTGATGCGCCACGACCGGCTGTCCTATGACAACCTCCGTAATGCCGCCGTCTCCTATCACCCGTACCTGCTGAAGCAGGGCCGGTTCCTGCTGCTTTGGCGCTGGCCGGGCAATGGGTGCGACAGCTACGCCGTCAGCAGGGAGGACGGCACCGTTGAGGTGGACGGCAATCCGCATGAAGTCGAAATCGTGGCGGCGGATTTCGCGGGCAACCATGCCGTGCTGCGTTTTCAAATCCTGCCCGATGGCGCCGCCCCCTCCGGGGAGGTGAAAGCCGATGGCGCGGTGCGATGGGCCTGTTTCGGACAGGGTCTCGACGTATCGGTCAATCTTCCGAATGCTGAAAAGGAAGCGCCTTCCTTTATGCTGGAGGGCGACGAAGACATCCTTTGCATCACGCCCGCGCTTTTGGCCCCGGGGCAATTCGTGGCCCGCATCGCCCCGAAGAGGGGAGGGCTTTACACGCTCTATGTGGGTCATCCGCGGGTAACGGCCCAAGAGTTCCCCATGTTCGCCATGCGGCGGGGCGAGGCGGACCGCGAGGTCATGCTGGGCGAAGTGGGCCTCAAGGTGAAATCGAATTCGCCTTACGGTTTGCTCATGGCGCGGGCCTATCCCCTGGCCAAACCACCACGATCCGCCATCCCCCGGCGGGGCGCCGCCTACCGGCTCTGGCCCGACACCATGCCCATCGACGACCTCATCGAGCTGAGCCTTCCCGTGCCGGAAGGCATCCGAAACCCCCGCCGGGCAAACGTGTACCGCGCAGGGGACACGGGATGGAGCCGGGAGGATGCCATACGCCGCAACGGACGCTTCCATTTCGAGACCCGCCGTTTCGGCATCTACACGGTACTTGAAGACGACTGTCCGCCAACCCTCGAAAACGTCTTGCCCACGCCGGGATACCACGCCCGAACACGGCGCCCCCTGGTCCAGGCCACCATCGACGACGTGGGCAGTGGGATTGATGGAGTGGACGTGCGGTGTGACGGCAAGTGGCTGCTGGTGGCCCATGACCCCGAACGGAAACGCATCGCCTGGGAGCGGGACGAAGACCTCGCGCCGGGAACGCACGAAGTGACCTTCACCATCACCGACCACGCGGGCAACACCACCGTCCAAACGCGCACCCTGGTGATCCCGAAGTGAAAGCCCCGCACCCACAAAGCCAGGCCCGCCAGGCCCGGGCGGTTTGCAACAAGGGATGGCCTTTTCGTATAATCTTCCTCCCTGCGGCGGGTTCCACTTGCCGTGTCCGCATCCTTGGTATGCCTGGGTAGCTCAGTTGGTTAGAGCGCTGGATTGTGGATCCAGAGGTCGGCAGTTCGACCCTGCCCCCAGGTACCATAATCCCTCTTGGCCCGGTTTGGCCGGAGCCACCGCTGCCGCCGTCCGTGTCACGGCCAACCGTCATCCCCCCCCAAAGGACCTGTCGATTTAATCGCGAGCACCTACCCCGTGGTAGGGTGGGCCTTGGCGTACCAAATGCAAATGTTGATGACGAGACCGCCATGTCATAAAAACATAACCATGGTGGGCCAGGGCCCACCCTGATATGGACCGACCTTTTCAACACCTTATTCCAAAGCCGATTTTATTGATTGATTGATTTCTATGGAGGTGGCTTGAACGGGAGCCTGAAGAAGGCGGACGAGGACGGTTGCTTCGACGACGTG